>NZ_JBSFDZ010000003.1:0-423459 GCF_053594175.1 Nocardia sp. NPDC001965 | reverse complement strand
CCCAGGCGATGGCCAGCAGCGGAAGGTAGATCCGAGCACCACCATCCACCAAATTGGTGATACCCGCCATCGCCAACAGCCGGCCGAATCTTCCTTGCAGCACGCCCGCTCCTCAGATCAGTTCAACATCGAGAGCTCTGGACACTCGCTCGACCTCAGCGGTGTGAGCCTTCGAGAGTCCGGTCAGGGCCTTCCGCGTCGCCGCTCGGACGTCGGTCCCCTCGAGATGATCCTCGACCTGAATCATCAACCCGTCGAGTGCTTCCACGTTCGGTGCGGAGGCCAGTACCGTCAGAGCAATCGCTTCGCGCATACCGACTGTGGGCGATTTACGGAGGGTTTCCGAGATGTAATTGCTCGCATGATAGCGGCGCGCCGCATCAAGTATTTCCCATGACGCAGGACCCCCACGATCCACCGCCAGAGAAGTTGTGATCGTGGATATTGGGATCTGGCACAAATTTCGCGATCTCGGCCGTTGAGATGATCAGTTACTCAGCAGGATTCGCTTTCGGAGCAGGTCGGTGTTCGCTCGGCCGAGCATCTGTCGCTCGAGCATCTTGATCCGGTTGACCTGGCCTTCGACGGCGCCGCTGCTCCAGGGGAGGGTGAGACCGGCGGTGACGGCGTCGTGGTCGCGGCGCAGGCCGCGCACGAACGAGTGCAGCGCGGGCTGGTCGTCGGCATCCACGGTTGCCATCCATTGCTGGAGGTCGCGGCCTCGGCGTTGGCCCATGATCTCGGCGAACGCGCGAACGTGGGTGGCGAGGGCGGCCAATTCCGGGCTGGCGGCAAGGATGGCGTCGAGGTCGCGCTGTTCGTCGGGATCGAGGTTGGCGGGCTGGGTCATGATCCAGGCCGTGGCGCGCCGGACCGCGGGCGGTTTGCGTGACGGCTCGACGGTTCGGGTCCGGCAGGTTTCCCGCACAGGTCCGGCCGCCGCCGATCACCGCGACGACCCAGCAGAGCAGCGAGATCCACCCGGTCATGGCTTCGATGCTGCCGCTGCTCCGTGGCTACAGCCGTAGCACCTGATCGGTGCCGGTGGTCAGTTCTCGATCACGAGATCGCACACGGTGTGGGCGAGTCCGCGGACGCCGGAGTCGAGAACACCGGAGCGGTAGGCGGGCCAGTCCGCGAGCTTGGGAGCGTCGCGGGCCGATCCACGCGCGATCATCCGCTGCCGGATCTGCTCAGCAGGAGAATCGATCCACACAGCCACGACCGGCAGTTGCGCAGCCGCCTGGGCATGCTGTCGAAGAAATTCACCGAATGAGCAGGCTACGGCGGCCGCCGCGCGCAGGATGGACAGAAACGGCGCCTCGAGCACCACGGGTGACGCTCCGCCACGGTCAGACCGGTGCGGATGAGGCTGTCGGAGATCCCGGGTGAGACGACATCCTGGCGCCGGTGACCGGCGGAGGAAGTGCCGCGGCGCCCTACAGGACCCACTGCACCTACCTCGCGACCGCCACCGCGGAGCCGAGCGAGTACGTGAGTTTCTACGACAGTCAGAAGGGTTCGTTCGATCAGCCCGGCGCGATTCTTGTCGGGAAGTCCGGCACCGCGACCGCGGAATAGACCCCGGAGGTTCCCGGCATGCACACGCTGTACGCCGTGAACATCGCCGGTGAACAGTCACTCGAAGTGGAGGTCGGCTCCGGGCTGAACCTCGGCTCGGCCTGCCCGGTGTTGTGACCGGTGTGGGATCCGGGGCTGTAATTCGTGTGCGGTCAGCCGGATGGAGATCCGAAGGCGCTGTCGCCGATTTCGCGCAGTTGCTGGCGCACGGCGTCGTCGCACAGAGACCCGTCGACGCCGGCCCGATAGGCCGAGGCGGGGCTGATACCGAGCCGCTCGGCCAGCTCGTATTCCTGACCGAGCGTGGTACCGAACAGAGCCGGGTCGTCGGTGCCGATACTGCATCGAACGCCCGCCTCCCGCAGCCGGGGGAGAGGGTGTTCCGAGATATCGGCCACGACACGGGTGGCGACGTTGGAGGTCGGGGTCACGCGAAGTACGGTTCCTCGATCCACGAGCTCGGCCATGAGGGCGGGATCGCCCGCCGCGGCGATCCCGTGCTGTAGCCCGTCGGGGTTCCAGCGCAGGACATCTCGGATAGCGTGCACACCTCCGGCTTCTCCCGCGTGCGGCACGATCCCCAGCCCACCCTCCCGGGCGATGGCCACCGCCCGGTCGAATTCCGAGACGTCGCCGCGCGCTAATTCGTCGCCGCCGGCGTCCAGGCCGACAATGCCCCGGTCCCGGTAGCGCACAGCCCATCGCGCGCATTCTTCGGCGAGGTCGCGGTCGACTCCCCAGATCAGGCTGGGCATGGCACGCACCGTGACGCCGTAGTGTTCGGCCGCCGCGGTGATGCCGTCGGTGACACCGTCGAACATCGCCGGATAGGGGATACCGTCCCATTTGTTGCGATTGATGGGGGAAAAGGTTGTTTCGATGTACTGCACGCCGTGCGTTTTCGCATCCAGGGCGTAATCGAGGACGGCCCGGCGGAAATCGTCTTCGGTGCGCATCGTGCCGGTAGTAGTGCGCCACATCTCCAGGAAGTGGCCGAAGTCACGGTACCGATACAGCGCCGACAGCGCCTCGACATTGTCCGCGGGCAGTGCCACACCGTTGCGCCGGGCCATGTCCAGCAACTTCTGCGGCCGGATCGTGCCTTCGAGATGGACATGCAGTTCGATCTTCGGATACGGGTCGGCGGATCCGGGACCCGGCAGCGCCGCGCCATCGGAACCGCCGCCGGAGCCATGAGGAAATCCTTTGTCGGCGTCGGAGAATTCCGCGGACGTCTTCTCGAGTTTCCGGGCGAAGGGTCTGATGCCGTGGCCGACATCGGCCCCTTCCAATCTCACGAACCAACTGCTCATGTCTTGGCCGGCTCGGAGAACAGCTTGCGTGATCTCGTACGACCGGACCAGCACAACGCCACCCTCTGCACTTCCACCACAGCCTGCCGACCTCGTCCGGAACTCTAACGGAATGCCGGCTTCCGGTTCGGCGAAGGGTCCGAACAGTCGGTGGGGAACTGGAAGCGGCAGTTCCTCGAGTCGGGCCGGGCCGGTAGCCGGTGAGTCCGGGCCCCTTCGACGCGGGAGCAGCAGCTCGAGGCCGAGGTGGCCGAGTTGACCCAGGCCCCCGGTGAGGCGCATGTGGAGGCGCGGGTGTGGAAGAAATCCACGGAGGGCCGGTTGGGCCCTTCGAGGACCTCGAGGTGATCTGTGCGTCCGCGGGCATGCCGACCGCGAGGTTTTGCCAGGTGATCGGCATGCCCGAGCGGACCTGGCGTCGCCGGCAGGCCCGCGTCCGTTCCGGCGCGCCGGTCAAGGGGCCGCGGCCGCGACCTGCGCGGGAGGCGGTGTGTGGGGCCGCCGGGCGGCATGCGCTGGCGCACCCGGCGTGGGGCCATCGCACGGTGTGGGCGATGTGCCGCCGCGACGGCCACCAGGTATCGCAGGCGACCGTCCTGCGGCCGCTGCGCGACGAAGGGCTGCTGCTGCCGGCTGCTTATAAGCGGGAACGCCGCGCGTCGGCTGCGCGCCGCAGAGCTGCGTTCGCCGACGAGTCGACCGGACCGAATCAAGTGTGGCAGCTCGACCTTTCGGAGTTCGAGACCACTTCGGGCGGGACATGGCGGATCGCGGGCTGCCGCGACTACTGGTCGAAATACGAGCACCCATGGCATGTATCACCCAAAGCGAACCAGCACGACGCGATCACCGCGGTCGAGCTCGCCCTCGCCGACTACGAGCGCGTGTTCGCCAACTGGCAAGTAGCCACTTTTGAAAGCCTGCGCCATTCCTAGGTGCGAGTCGGCGCAGGAATGTCAGCGTGCTGGGCCGCGGATACGACGTGGGTGCGCGGGTAGGCGGCATTGGGCGTTAGTAGTGGCCCTCGTATCTGCTGGTGCTGAACTGCGGCTGTTGTTCCGTCAGGCCGGGCAGATTTGTTGCGCCTGGCCTACTTCGGGAAGCGGAGCTGGTGGGTGGTGGTGTCGAACAGTGCGCGCTGAGAGAAGTGCGCTGCGGTGGTGGCGGCGAGAGTCGCGGCGGTGAGCAGCATGTACATGACGACGATCTGGTAGCGGACGGCGGTCAACGGGTCCACGCCGGCGATGATCAGACCGGTCATCGCACCCGGGAGGCTGACCAGGCCCACGACTTTCGTCGAGTCGATGGCGGGCAGCAGCGCGGTCCGGACAGCGGAGCGGCGGTGCGGGGCGAACGCGGTGGTAGTGGGCATGGCCAGCGCGAGGCGGGCTTCGATCGCGGGGCGGGCGTCGCGGATGTCCTCGCCCACGCGCAACATGGTCAGGCCGGTGGCCTGCATGGCGGTGGCCACGATCATGCCCGAGACCGGGATGATCACCGCGGCCCGTACGGGCAGGATCTCGAACACTGTCAAAGCAGCCAGGGTGGGCAGTGATCCCGCGGTGATCGCGGCGGTGGCCAAGGTCCGCGCGTGGGGTACGGCGCGGCCGCGGCTCCCGGCGACCTGCCCGGCGATGAGCAGCATCACCATCACCCAGCCGATGACTCCGGCGGTGGCGGCGTGGGTGAACAGCAGCAGCAACGCCACCCCAACCACCGCCAGCTGCACGGCGGCGCGGATCGCTGCGGTCAGCAGGTCGCGCGTCAGGCCCAGCCGCTGAGACGCCGCAACACCGACGGCGACGGCTACCAATGGGATCGAGGCCGCCACCTGCCACCACGTCATTGCCGTATTCACGGGTGCTCACCGGATTCGGAGTGGATACGGCCGTGGTCGAGGGTGATCACCTGGTCCGCTAGGCGGCGGATCTGTGCGGGGTTGTGGCTGACCAGCACCACCGTGTCACCGCGGGTGGTGAACTCGTTCAGGGTGTGTTCGATCGCGTGTGCGGTGGTCGGATCTAGGGCGGCAGTGGGCTCGTCCAGCAGCAGCACCTGCGGATCCATCGCCAGGGCACGGGCCAGGCACACGCGGGCGGCTTCCCCGCCGGAGAGCCCGACCGTGGCTCGATCGCAGAACCGGGCCGCAAAGCCCACCTGCTCGAGTAGGACTGTGGCGTCGGTCCGGGCCAGGTCGGGTTGCGCGCACCGTAGGTCGCCGAGCACGGTGTCGGTCAGTAGGGTGGGGTGCTGGGATACCAGCTGCACCCGGCGGCGTAAGTCGAGCACATCATGGTCGCTGAGCGCGATCCCGTTGAAGGTGATGTGGCCGGTATCGGGTTCGTCGAGGCGGTTCAGCAGCCGCAGCAGGCTGGATTTCCCCGCGCCGCTCGGGCCGATGACGATGGTGCAGGCCCCCGCCGCGATGTCGGCAGTGAGCCGGTCGAGGATCGTGACCGCGCCGCGGCGCAGGGACACCTTGTCGATCTCGAACCCCGTGCCCGGCCGAGGACCACCCGCCGCGCCTCGTGGTACGGGTTCGGTGCTGGGGTGGTCAGGCCGGCGCGCGGCCGAGAAGGGTTTCACGGTCGTAGTAGTCGTAGAGGCCGTCGAAGATCGGTCCGGCCACGGCCAGGGTGCGGGTGTCATCGCCGGCCAGCGACAGCCCGCGCAGCACGACGTCGAGGCCAGGGGCTTCGGGGGCGTCGTAGCGTTCGTCGTCGAGATCGGCTTCGTGCACGATCTCGGCCAGCCGCCACAACACCGGATCGGTGAGTTCGTAGCGTCGCAGAATGGTTTCGAAGCTGCAGTCCCCACCGTGGTGGCCGAGCTCGACCCCACGCATATCGAACGGCGTCGCGTCAGCGGGTACCTCGGTCGGGTCGTTGACGAACACGAATTCGGCGTCGGGGTCTATGTCGCGGCGGATCAGCCAGGCGCAGGCGGCGCGGTCGATGTGGATACCGGCGCGGGTGGCCCATTTCATGCGGACTCCTCGGAAACGTTGTCGGGATGCAAGGCCTGCACCGCCCGGACCGCGGCGGTGCGTTCAGGGGGCGGGAAGTAGTCTCTGCGCTGGATACGGCGCAGTTCACCGCGCAGCCGGCGCAGCGCCCGCAACCGTTCGGCCTCGGGCAGAGTGGCGGCCTGCCTAACCTCGGCGATCACCGCGGTGTATTCGCCCGCGCGGGCATCGGCCATCGACTGGGCCAGGCGGCGTTCCTGGCCGAGGGCGGCGGGCTGGGCCAGCCACACCATCGCCTCCCCGCCGCTTTCGACGATTTCCTCGGCGAGCCAGTCCAGTTGCTCGCGGGTACGGGCATCGGCCGGCAGCCCCACGACCCCGTCACCAAGGGTGGCTACGCCGAGGCGTTTGAGTTTGCGCCACACGGTGATCCGGGCTGTGGACGGTTCGCGTGGCATTCGGTAGGACAGCAGCACCCACTGCCTCGGCCCGCTTGCGCGGGTGGGTTTCGCGCCGCTCATCCGCGGACCCCGGTTTCATCGACCGTCCTCACCCCACCAATCCTAACGCAACCATGGTTGCAATTCTTCTCACAGTCCAGAATCGCCGCAACCGTGGTTTCATGCAACCATGGTTACATCCGGTGCTGGATTCGGTCGAAAAGGAACTCCGCCGTTGCTACACGACACCACCACGACAGATGTCATCCCGCTGCGCACCGCAACCAAGGCGTGGTTCCTGATCTCGCTGCAGACCTTCGGCGGACCGGCCGGTCAGATCGCGGTCATGCAACGCACCCTGGTCGAGGAGAATCGCTGGATCGGCCAGCAACGCTTCCTGCACGCCCTCAACTACTGCATGCTGCTGCCCGGCCCCGAAGCCCAGCAGCTGGCCATCTACGTCGGCTGGCTGCTCAACGGCCGCCGGGGCGGGCTGATCGCGGGCACCCTGTTCGTCCTGCCCGGCATGCTCGCCCTGCTGGCGCTGTCTGCGATCTATGTGGGCTTCGGTGACACCACCCTGGTCACCGCGCTGTTCGCCGGTCTCGCCCCTGCGGTGGTGGTCATCGTCGCTCAAGCGCTGCTCCGGGTCGGTCGCCGCGCACTGCGCCACCGCGGCCTGATCGCGATCGCCGCGGCCGCGTTTCTGGCGCTGACCTTGTTCGCCATCCCGTTCCCGATCGTCATCGCCGCCGCCGCGCTCGCCGGCTGGGTGCTGGCCCGCGCCTTCCCAGGCACCTTGACCGCTACCGATCAGGGCGGCGAAACCGATGACGGGCCTGCGCCGTTGATCGCCGACGACGCGCTACATCACGAACCGCCTTCGGCGCGGCGCAACCTGTTCGTGCTCGGCGTCGGGCTGCTCGTCTGGGCCCTGCCCGTGCTGGCCGCCGCGGTCTTGACCGGTACCTCCAGCACCCTGACCACCCAGGGCGTGTTCTTCTCCGGAACTGCGGTGGTCACCTTCGGCGGCGCCTACGCCGTGCTGGCCTTCGTCGCGCAACGTGCCGTCGAGGTCTACGGCTGGCTCGCCCCCACCGACATGGTCCGCGGCCTCGCCTTGGCCGAATCCACCCCCGGACCGTTGATCATGGTCGTCCAGTTCGTCGCGTTCCTCGGCGCCTACAACAACCCTGGCACCCTCAACCCGTGGGTTGCCGGTCTGCTCGGATCGCTGCTCACGACCTGGGTCACCTTCGTGCCCTGCTTCCTGTTCATCCTGCTCGGCGCCCCCTACGTCGAACGCCTACGTCACAACCGAACACTGTCGGCGGCGCTGACCGGCATCACCGCGGCCGTCGTCGGCGTCATCGCCAACCTCGGCGTCTACTTCGCCCTGCACACCGTGTTCGCCGATACCCGCACACGCACCACCGGCCCCCTGAACGTGCAGGTCCCCGACCTCGGGAGCATTAACCCGATCGCGGTATCCATCACCACCCTCGCGGCGCTGCTCACCTTCAAACTCGGCTGGTCCATGCCCCGAGTCCTCGCTATCAGCGCAGCGTTCGGGCTCCTCGCCGGCCTTGCCGGACTCCCCCTGCCCTGATCCTTCTCCGGCATGTGCCAGAGCCATTCTTGCGGACCCAGACGTTTGCCCGGTTGTCGTTCGTTGCCGCAGCTGGAACAGGTCCGCAGGTTTCGTTCCGCTCGTTCCGGTTTGAGCAGTTCATCACCGCTCACCGCGAGTTGCTGGTGAACCGCCGGCCACGCCGCGTGCTGGGCTGCGCGCCGACCGGCCGGATCGCCGATAGGCAGGCGATGCTCGCGTTGCCGCCTCTCGCGCCGGAGACCGGGTGGATATCGCGGCTACGCCGCCTCGCCGGTGCCCGCGGGTCTCGCCGCAGCGCGGGCAAGCCCGCTGCGGCGGTTCGGGCACTGATGGAGATGACCTACACCGCTCCGGAGCTGTCGCTGTAGCTGGTGTGGGATCTGATCGAGAACACCGTGACCCGGGCCGAGCTGCGGACTGTGCTGGCCACGGTCGACGACCTGATGCCGCCGTCGGACGCCGAGCTGGAGGGGTCGCGGGCCGAGGAGCCGTGGTGTTCCTGCCTGCTGGTTCGATGCCCGCCACGTCGATCACGACCTGATCGGCGGGCGTGGTTGCGGCTGGCGTTTCCGGCCGATCGGCCGGAGGAGACCGTGGACCGGGCCGCGTACACGTTGTGCCAGCTCGAACAGTTCCACCGTCATCTCGAGCACCGCAGCCCGCCGTAGAGACCGCAGTGCGGCGTCGGGGGCCGCGGGCCGCCGTCTCGCCGGGGCGATTCTCCTCCCACATCCGCCAGCGCGGCCCCCGGAGGGCTCCGGGCCCACGGCGCTCAGCTTCTGTGGTCGGTCACTTCGAGCTACCGGTCGGGTCAGCTGTCGATTTCCATCACTACAGCCTTGGGCTCGGTGAAGAACTCACGACTGAAATTGCCGCCCTCGCGACCGACACCCGAATCTCCGACCCCCCCGAACGGCGCCCGGAGATCGCGGACGAAGAAGCAGTTCACCCATACGGTGCCGGCGCGCAGCAACGACGAGACCCGATGAGCCCGGGACAGATTCTGGGTGAACACCATCGCGTTCAGGCCGAACGGCGTGTCATTCGCGCGGTCGACAGCCTCTTTCTCGGAGTCGAACGGCGTCACGACGACTACCGGGCCGAAAATCTCCTCACGGCAGACACGGGCGGTAGCGGGCGCATCGGTGACGACGGTCGGGCGAACCACCCAGCCCTCACCGAGGCCACCCATTATCGTCGTGCCGCCGTCGGCTTCCACCCCGTCTACGAACGATCGGACCTTGGTGTAGTGCTCCTCGGTAGCCAACGGGCCGAGCTGTGTCGAGGGGTCTTTCGGGTCGCCGATGATCAGCGCGTCGGCGGCTTCGCAGAAGCGGCGCAGGAATTCGTCATAGATACCGCGTTCCACGAACAGACGGCTGCCGGCGAGACAGACCTGTCCCGCGTTGTTGAAGATGGCCTTGATCGACCACTGCACCGCGGACTCGAGATCCGCGTCGGCGAACACGATGTTCGCACCTTTTCCGCCCAGTTCGAGACTCACCGGTGTGAGGTTGCCCGCGGCAGCCCGCGCGATGGCGCGGCCCGTTGTCGATTCTCCGGTGAAAGTGATCCGATCGACCCGGGGGTCGGTGGTGAGCGCCTCGCCCACCGAATCAGGGCCGAAACCGTGGACCACGTTCAGCACGCCCGGGGGCATACCGGCTTCGAGCGCGAGTCGAGCCAGGATGGCTGCCGAACTGGGGGTGTCCTCGGCAGGTTTGAGCACGACGGTGTTTCCCCACGCCAGCGCCGGCGCGATTTTCCATGTCTCGAGCATCAGCGGGAAGTTCCACGGCGCGATCGCCGCGACTACGCCGGCCGATTCGAACCGCGTGTAGGCGTGGTGACCGGAGTCCATCGGAAGAGTCTCCGCCGCCGACATCCGGGCGTGGTCGGCGAAGAATCGGAAGTTCAGTGCCGAGCGCGGCACATCTTTCGACGAACTGTCACTGATGGGTTTGCCCATGTCCTGCGTATCGGCCATCGCCAACTCGTGGGTGTTCTGGTCCATGAGGTCGGCGAGACGGTGCAGAATCCGGCCACGCTCGGCGAAACCCATCCGCGGCCACGCACCGGAATCGAAGGCGTCGCGAGCCGCGCCGACGGCGAGCGCGGCCTCTTCGGCGCCGCCGAGCGCGACCTGCGTTCGTACCTCGCGAGTCCACGGATCGACGTTGTCGAAGCGGCCGTCGTCCTTCGACTCGATCTCTTTTCCGTCGATGAAGTGAGGAATCAGTTCCATTGTCATCTCTCTCGTTCCTGAATGGTGACGTCTCCGGCGGCCCAATGAGTACCGGGGACCTCTCGGACGACGACACGAATACTGGCCAGTGGGGCGCCGGTGGTGTCGGCGGTGGCATGGGTGAGTGCGGAGATCAGGTCGCGCAGGGTCTGCGGACTGCGTCCTTCCACGAGTGTCACTTCGACGAACGGCATCAGCGCACCGCCTCGAAGGACGTGACAATGGTGGCCACGGAGTCGATGCGGGCGAATACGGTGCCCATCACGCGCAGACTGTTCTCGTGCAGTTCGGGGAAGTAACCGGCGACGGCGTCGCGTGCCACGACGACCTCGAAGTCACGGAAGAACGCGTCTCGGACGGTCGATTCGACACAGAAGTCGGTGCGCACACCCGCGACCGTTATTCGGGTGACGTCGGCAAGCGCCTCATCGAGTTTCGTCCGATAGAACGCGCTGAACCTCGGCTTGACGACGACGGCGTCCTCCGGCCGAACGTCGAGTTCCGATACGAAGTCGCTACCCCACGTGCCGGCTCGCAATCCGGAGTCCCGCAGGAAAGGACTGCGCTGGGCCAGGATTCCGACAGCGGCATCATCGGCCCACTCCATCCGTACCCAGATGACCGGAATGCCGGCCGAGCGAGCCGACCCGACCAGCGTGTTGACGCGGCCGACCAGACCCGGCAGATCGTCGATGACCAAACCGGCCTCGGCGAATACACCGTTCGAGTGGCAGTAGTCGTTCTGCATATCGATGACGACCACCGCCTCGGCGGCGCGACCGGCGTTCGGAGCCACGGCGCTCATCCCCGGTCGGCGTTGGTGGTGAGCGCAGCGTGCGCTTCGAGCGCCTTCGCGGTTCTGCCGGCGTCACCACTGGCGATGGCTTCCACGAGTTCACGATGCACCCTGGCGCCCACTCCGATATCCATCGAAGGATCCGGCGCTACAACGCCTTCCAGCCGAGATTCGACGAACTCCAGCAGCGACAGGTACGTGTGCTTGAGGATCTCGTTGGTGGTGACCCCGGCTATGCGCTTGTGCAAAGCCCAGTTGGCCCGGAGATAGGCCTCCGCACTCAGATCGGGGGTGAACATCACTTCGGCCAACGACCGCAACTCCTCGATATCGACTGCATTCCGAAAACGAGTGGCGTCCTGGGTGATGAGTGGTTCGAGTCCTTCGCGCACGATGAGGCAGTCGGTCACCGAGACAGAGTCCCCACTCAATTCGAGCATCTTCTGCCCGAGACGAACCAGCGGCGGCGGCGAGGCAACGAAAACCCCGCCACGTACACCCGGGCGGATGGTGATCATCTTTCGCGCACTCAACAGTCTGATCGCTTCGTTGAAGGTCGCGACCGCCACGTCGTACCGGTCGCGCAGACTCTCCTTGGTCCCGAGCCGATGACCGTTGACGAGTCCCTCGTTGCGAATCATCTGCTCGATGTCGCGGGCCACCTCGTCCGCCCGGGAGGACGAGGATCGGGTTACCAATTCACGTTTGCTCATAGTGCGCCCCTCTGTTCTGCCGTGGATGTGGTGCCCGCCGACGCCGATCCGGCTCGCGTATGCCCCGACAGGTACCGGACGGCATTCCCACCCAGAATCAGCTGCTTCTCCTCGTCTGTCAGGTCGAGCCCCCGAACCGATTGCAGCGGCGATCGGTCCGCGAGATCGAAGGGGAAGTCGCTGCCCATCAGGACGTTCGATACGCCGACCCTGCCGATCAGGCGTGCGAGCACGTCATCGTCGAACACCGCCGTGTCGTACATCAACATACGCAGATAGTCCGACGGCGGCCGATCCACCTTTCGCGCGGACGACTTGCGCTCCCAGCCCAGATCCAACCGAGGAGTGATGCCGGGCAGGCACCCACCGCCGTGCGCGAGGCACAGCCGGAGGTCATAGCGATCGAGGACACCGCCGAACACCAGACGCGAGACCGCCAGGCCGGTTTCGACCGGGTAGCCCAGAAGCTGGACGAGGTGATAGTCGGCGAGACGGGTCCGGTCCGAGACCCTGCTGGGATGCACCAGAACCAGAATCTGCCGTTTCGAGAGCTCGTCCCACAGTGGTTCGTTGACCGGGGCATCCAGCTCCGCGCTGCCACCGTAGGTTCCGATGGTCGCCCCCGCGAATCCGAGTTCGTCCACGCAGCGGCGCAGCTCGTCACTCGCCTCGGTCAGACCGACCGGAAGAGTGGCCATACCCACCAACCTGTCCGGAGCCTGTCCGACGAATTCCGCCAGCGCATCGTTGGATTGCCGAACCACCTCCAGTGTCAGTGCGTTCTCGGTGGATTCGGATGCGAACAGAAACGGCGGGGCCGACACCGCGTGAACCGATACGCCTGCGGCGTCCATCGAACGAATTCGTGCTTCGACGTCGAACTGCTCGGGCGGGAAAGGGATCGCCGCACCGCGGTTCAATCCGCAAACCGCCGGATCTATCGACACCGATCCCGTTGCCATATCGGACAAGTCCGCCAGTCCACCGGCCTCCAGCCATTCGAGCAGTGGTAGGGGCATGGCATGACTGTGGATATCGATGACGGGTGTGGGAAGTGCGCCGGTCGGCACCGTTGCTCTAGCCACTTCGCTCGGCCATATACGCGTCGTAGTCGTCACCCAGCAACGAGCGGATCAAGGCCGTCGCCGCGCCGGACGTACCGGCTTTCTCACCGGTGCCGTAGATCAGGCGCGCGAGCTGGGAGAGCAGGTACGGGTGCAGACCCATTTCGTGCAGTCCGCGGAAGTCGCGATCTCTGATGGCCTGCCGCTCGGCGTCGGACAGCGGATATTCGTCGAGGACGTCGTTCTCGTCCGACTCGAAACGTGCCCGGAACTCGTGGTCCCACTTGAGATCCTGTACGAGATCGTTTGTTTTCAACAGTGGATTGAACCGATCCAACGGCATGGTCTCAGATCCTTCCTTTCGATACCGAATTCACACGTCCCACCGCACCGCACCGACGCCGCATCTCCACTGGTCCACTGCGACATAACCGAGGTCTGTGCACGGACGGGGCCCGATGGCTCCCATGACGACCGTCCAGGAGAGCAGCTCCGCGGTGCCTCCCGAGCCGGCCTCCTCCATCCGCTCGAACGTCGCTTCGGCGAGAATCCGATCGTGGTCGCCCTGGACCAGCAGATCCATGTACCAGCGGTCGAACTTCTCGTCGATCTCGAGATAGCGGGGCCCGCCGGGCTCGTGGCTGAGACCACCGGAGCCGAGCAGACCGATACGTGCGTCGGCCGGGAGGTCCTCGACGATGGCTCGGCCCAGGGCCTTCCCGAAGTCGTAGCAGACGCACTCGTCCGGAACCGGAGGCACCGTGCAGTTCTGCAGGATCGGGATGATCGGTATATCGAGTGAGGTCAACCCGGCCATGGTGACCGGTACCGAGACGTTGTCGTCGAATCGGAAATTCTCGCGAACCCCGCGCACGTTGGGCCCACACTCACGAACGGACTCGAACAACGTCTTCGCTATTTCCGGGGCACCGCGCAGATCGTAATCCGCCACGCGGAGCCATGGTTTGAACCACTCGTCCGGCCCCGGGTGCCGATCGGCGAGGCCGAACGAGAAGTCCCACGGCTCGCTCACCCGGGTATTGGCCACGTGGTCGTTGCCGATGATCAGCAGCGCATCGAGGTCCGCGGCGGCCACCTCGTCGTGGATGGCATCGTAGGCCCGCTGGACTGTGTCTCTATCGGATTGGGGCGCCTTGTCGAACCACCCTGTCAAGCCCGGCGTGTGACTCGCCGCCACCGCGAGACTGATCGTCGCCATGATACCTCCGAGTTCGTTTGTGTACGTGTCGGTCCCGCGCGCGCGGGCACCTGGTCAGGAATGTCGGGACGATATTCAGGTCAGCTGCGCGTCGAGGCGACGGCAGATCGCGTCGGCGGCGGCTCCGGCCGAGGCGGCCCGGGTGCACCCGCCTTCGTCGGCGGTCGCGCCCGCCGGGTCGCCGAGATATCCGCGAGGGGTGATTCGACGGGCATCGTCGTACCCGCGCCGCCATACGGCCAGCTCTTCGGGCCCGTGGTCGGTGGCTTGCAGATCCCTGCGTACGTCCTCGCGTACCAGATCTGGATACGAACTCATCATCATCGAGGTCTCCCACCGACCGGCGTGCACGTCGACGAACGGGTGTCCCTCAGGCGTGGTCCGCACCGGCGGCGCCGACGGCGGGAGTTCCGGCGCGAGATCACCGTGGACGGTCAGCAAGGGGTCGTCCACACGGAGTTCGAGACGCTGGGCGAGTGCCGCGTCGACAACGAAGCTGATGTCGGCCGATGCTCGTTGCGAACCCGCCCGGATGCCCTCGTAGAGGGTCCTGTTGTGCAGTGCGTCCCCGTGCCCGGAGAAACAGAAGATGTGGCCGAAACCGTCGTTCGACATACCGACGAAGAGGTCGGCGAGCACCTCCCGCATCAGGCTCGGCCGAATGCTGTACGACGCGGGGAACGAGCCCGAAACCACGTTGACGCCCCAGTAGTAGGGCGGAACGACAAGAGCATCGACGCCGCGCTCGGCGAGGGCGGCCTTGACCCCGCGGGCTCGATCCGTAGGGATATAGACATCGGTTCCGGTGGGCAGGTGCGGGCCGTGCTGTTCTATCACCCCGATGGGCCAGAGCAGGACCGCGCCCGCCGCGGCCGCGGCCGCGACCTCGTACCAGGTCATCTCCGCCATCGATTCGCCGAAGATATCCATCGAGTTCAGCTCTCGATCCGGGAATCGTGGAAGGTCTTGGCATCCTGAATCCGCTGGTAGACGTGCGCGCGCAATTCCGCGAAGCGGGACAGAGCGCGCGTCCGCAGCTGGTCACGATCGTCGGGCAGGTCGATCGCGATGTCGTCCATCACCACCGTCGGCGACGACGACAGCACCAGCACACGCTGGCCCAGGTACACCGCTTCGTCGATATCGTGGGTGACGAACAGAACGGTCATGCCCAGCCGTTTCCACAGCGAGCGGGTGAGATCCTCGAGCTCCGACCTGGTCTGAGCGTCGACGGCCGCGAACGGTTCGTCCATGAGAAGCACCGACGGCTCGTAGGCGACGGCTCGGGCGATCGCGACGCGCTGTTGCATTCCGCCGGACAGCTGCCAGGGATGAGCTCGCGAAGCATCCTGCAGACCGACTGCGCTCAACGATTTCTCGACCAGCTCCGACCGCCGGGCCTTCGGGACCTTCTTCTGTTTGAGCGGCAGTTCGATGTTCTCTTCGACGGTCATCCACGGGAACAGGCTTCTGCCGTACTCCTGAAAAACGATCGCCATATCGCGCGGTGGACCGACGACCCTACCGGCGCCGAGCCGCACTTCTCCGGATGTGGGGGCGAGCAAGCCGGCGATGCATTTGAGCAGGGTTGTCTTGCCGGCACCGGAGGGGCCGACGATGCAGGCCAGTTCACCCTGGCCGATCCGAAAAGTCAGATCACGCACTGCTTCCACGCGACGGCCGTGGCCGGAGTAGATCTTCTGCACCCCGCGCACATCGAGCATGGCGGACGTGGTCTCGGGCGCGGTCTCGACGGAGCGTGTTCGAGTCATGATCATTTCTCTCCTGGTTGTGATTGGAGTAGGCCGTGGTACCAGCCGAGGGCACGGCGTTCGAAGACCCCGAACGCGAGCGACAGTAGGAAGCCGAGCAGGCCGAGAACGATGATTCCGCTCCACATCTGCGGAATGGCGAACCCGCGCTGGAACTGGACCACGGTGAAACCGAGCCCACTGGAACTGGCGAACATTTCGCTGATCACCATGAGGATGATCGAGATGGACAGAGCCTGACGCATGCCGGCGATGATCTGCGGGCTCGCGCTGGGCAGGACGAGGTACCGGATACGAGCGATACCGGTGATGCCGTACGACCGCGAGGTATCGGAGAGTACCTCGTCGACCGCCCGTACACCCTCGACAGTGTTGAGCAGGACCGGCCACACCGCCCCCAGCACGATGACCAGAACTTTCATCCCGTCACCGATACCCGCGACGATCATCAGCACCGGAATCAACACCGGCGGTGGAATCGCCCGGAAGAACTCGAGTACCGGTTCGGCGGTGGCACGCGCGCGGCGGTGCAGCCCGAGGAACATTCCGAGTCCGGCACCCAGTACTGCACACACGGCGTAGCCGGCAGCCAATCGCGCCATACTCGGCAGCACGTCGTCGGTCAACCGATCAGCAGTCAGCCACGTGCTTGCGAATGTGTCGGCAATCTTGGCCGGCGAGGGAAAATAGTAGCTGGTCGAGTTCGCAGTACAGGCCCACCACAATGCGATCAGAACGACCGGCAGGCCGATCACATAGAGGGTCTTCTTCGATACCGCGACAGCAGTTGTCATGCCGACACTTCCTTTCGCATCGACGCGTGCCAGCTCAACACCCGCCGTTCGATCGACCGAACGAGGATATTGAGGGCGATTCCGAGCACTCCGGTCACGATCACCGTGGCGTACACGTCGGCCGTCGCGTCGCTCGATTGGGAACGCGCGATCTCGGTACCCAATCCCGGACTGCCGATGATCAGCTCGGCCGAGATGGTGAGAACCAGGGCGACCGAGGCGGACAGCCGTACGCCGGTCATCAGATACGGCAGTGCTGTCGGCCAGATCAGGTACCGGAACACCGCCCATCGCGAGAACCCGTACGACGCAGTCGTATCCCGTGCCACCGGATTGATGTCCTGCACACCGTGGAGCACCTGGATCAGAACCGGCCAGAACGATGCGTACACCACCAGTAGCAGCGTGCTGCGAATATCCGTGCCGAACAACAGGACTGCCAGCGGAATGAGCGCCACGGACGGTATCGGACGCAGGAATTCGATCGTCGACGCTGTGATCCGGATCAGCTGGGTCGAGGTCGAGATGAGGAACCCGATGATGATCCCCGCCGCCACCGCGATCGTCAGCCCGATCCCCCAGCCGCGCACGGTGTCGAACAGGGCCGTCCAGAACGACGACCGACCCAGCAAGTCGATCAAAGCCGCCAGCATCTCGCTCAGTGGCGGGAAGTACGCGCGGGGCAGCACACCCGTACGTGGCAGCAGCTCCAGCAATGCCGCGAACGCGAGGACCCCGGCGACGCCGAACACGGAATCCGGTAGGTTTCGGATACCTGGGCCCCGGCCGGCGGCGACAGGGCGGAGTTGTGCCGCGGCGGTCCCGGAGTCGCGCTCCGGCGAATCGAAGGCGGTGATCGGTTCGGAGTGTGTAGCTCGCACTGTTACCTCGTTCCTCGCCCCGGGTACCGGCCCATCGGCGGTCGACGCTCGGTCGGGACTCATCAGTTCTCGATCAAGCCGTCGAGTGCGTCTCCATTGCCGATCAAGCCCGCGTCGACGGTGAGTGCTACCAGGCCACCGAGTTCGTCCCGATCGATCGCCGGTCCCCAGACCGGAAGCCGAACACTTTCCGCCACCTTCGGATCGAGCTTCAGGTAGGTGTTCAGTGATCGGCGCACCTCGTCGGGGTGGGCATCGGCGTATCGGAACGACTCCTCGAGCGCGGTGGTGAAGCGTTCGACCACGTCCGGACGCTCGGTCAGCATTTTCTCGGAGGTGAACCAGCCCGCGAACGGGATGCCCGCACCCATGGCCGGATAACTCACCGGTAGCGGTCGCGCGCCGGCATTCTCGGCAACCGTGATGAACGGTTCCCCGACGAGCGCCCCGGCGATCCGCCCGGATTCCAGCGCGGCAACCATATTGGGAATGGGGAGTTCGACCAATGTGACCTCGCCGGGGTCGACGCCGCCCTTCTCGAGACCCGCACGCACTGCGACCTCGCTTATCCCCTTCAGCGTGTTGATGGCAATCGTCTTGCCCTTCAGGTCCTGCACAGTCCGGATCGACGGATCGGAGACCATCAGCTGGCCCGATCCGTCGTCGAGGACATCGTCGGAGGCGCGGGCGCCGATCGCGATCAGTTTCAGCGGCAGGCCCTGATCTCGGGCGACCAACAGGCTCGCGATGTTGGAGTAACCGAAGTCGAAGTCACCGCTCATGACACCCGGGACGATCGCGGCCCCGCCCTGCGCATCCTGAGTGGTCACCTCGAGACCTTTGTCGGCGAATACGCCGCGGTCGATGCCCAGCTTCACCGGAGCCACATCGATGATCGGGATGACGCCGAGTCTGACCCCGGAATCGTCCTGATCGGATCCGCTCGTACTGCAACCGACCAGCGAGATAGTCGCGAACAAGCTCACGGCAACGGCAAAGGCCCTTGTACGTTTCGGAAAGTTCGGCATGGGTCTCCTTGTCGGTGCCGATTTCTATTGACTATAATCAATCACAGTCAATCTGCTCGGGCAACGGTTTCCGAAAAATCCGTGTGAAATCGATGGTCTTCAGAGCCCTGTCGGCGCAGAGACGTTTCACGGTTCGCCTCTCGTCCACGAGGTCGAGCGGACCCGCATCCAAGGAGCCCCATGCAATCGCCAGATCTCTCCCGCATCTCCGACACGCTGGCCGAAGCACAGCGGACAGGTGCGGCAGTGGACCAGTTCGGTGACGACCTCACCCTGGACGATGCCTACACCGTTCAACGCACACTGCTCGACCGCCGCCGCGCACAGGGAGCCCGCTACCTGGGTCCGAAGCTCGGATTCACCAGCCGCGCGAAAATGGCGCAGATGGGAGTCGACGAGGTGATCGTGGGCTGGCTTCTCGACGATATGCGGATCCCCGCGGGCGGGGTGCTCTCCCTCGACGGGCTGGTGCATCCGCGGGCAGAACCGGAGGTGGCCTTCAGGCTCGGCCGTGCGGTGGACTTCGACGGCCCGGACGACGACATCGTCCATGCCGTGGACGCGGTGGCTCCTGCGCTCGAGATCATCGATTCGCGCTATCGGAACTTCACCTTCAGCCTGCCCGATGTGGTGGCCGACAACACCTCGGCGTGCCGGTTCGTCATCGGCGAGTGGCAACCGGCGACCGCTACCACCGAGGTCGCGAATCTGGACGTCGTCCTGAGCCTCGACGGCAGGCCGGTCGAGCACGGCTCTACATCGGCGATATTGGGTAGCCCGTGGAACGCACTCCGCGAATTGGTACCGATTGCCCGACGGTACAAGTTCGAACTACATGATGGTGCGGTGATCCTCGCCGGTGCGGCAACAGCCGCCGCCTCCATCGCGGCGGCGGCGAACGTGAAAGTCGAATTACAGGATCTGGGTAGCGTGACACTCGATCTCGAGGCCGGAACATCCCGGGCAGGCGGACGATGAGGTAACGGAGGCGGTCCGAGCCCATTTCTGCACGCCGCTCGGCCACTACGAACACAGCCCGCTCGCCCACCGGCGCGTTCCTCCCTCCCGCGGTCTGGGCCAGGTTCATGACACCGACCACCGCAGCGGTGCGCACCAGCCACGGGTTCGGAAGGATGGTCTTCAGCCCTCGGATCGCGGTCGGCAGCGGCACGGACGAGGTGCGCGGCCGCGCCCTCGATGGTGATTGTGCCGGCGATATCGGCGGCTACTCCGAAGAACTTGTGGCGTTCGGGTCCCTGGGGAGATATGTGCCCTTGTCCAGGACGGTTTCGACGGTGTGGCTGTCGGCTGGAGTGAACCGGCCGTGCGGCAAAGGCACGCCCAGGGCCGCGGCCAGCTCCGGCAGTTTGATGTCGGTGAGCGCCTCGACGAGTAAGCCGATTTCGGCGGCCGCGCGGCGGGCGGCGATCCAGGCCGAGAGGTAGAGGGCGCCGCCGGCTATCGCGGCCGGCCACCACAGCAGGCCCAGCGCCAGGTAGCCGAGCGACCATGCCGCCCGCATCGAGGCCGCGGTGTACCGGTTCCAGGCGAGCTGGACCGGGCCGCGTTCACTGTCGTCACACAGATGCCACAATCGTGGCCATATCCGGATCAGCCCCACCCCGTACTGAGCGTGTATCCGCTTCTCGGCGAGGAGTAGGTGGTCTCCGATGCGGGTCGCTCGTTCAGGGAGATAGCGGGCACGCTGATCCCGCGGAACTTCGTTCTCGGCCTGCCGGATCCGGCGGCGGAGGAAGAATCCCAGCAGCTTGCCGCTCACCACACCGCGTCCCAGCCACAGTCGTGCGATGACGCGGCTCGATTCCGCGGCGATGCCGGCCGAGGCCGCCCCGGCGAGCGTCACCAGCGCGGCGAACACCAGCCGGTGTGGGGTGTTCGCCAGCCACCGGGGCGGCGGCTTGTCCAGCCGGTCGCTGAGCAGGGCCGGGTCCAGGGCGTGGGCCACACCGAGCGGGTGCACCCACCAGGACAACACCAGTGTCAGGGCGAAGAGCAGGCCGGGTAGTGCGAGCAGCGTGATCCACCGCTCGGCGAACTTGGACCCCAAACCGGTGAGAAGGGCGTCCACGATATCGCCCCTAGAGGTCGAGTCGATAGGTGCTGGGCAGGCACTGACGGTCTTCGAGATGGCACCGCGGCTCGTGCCCGTCCCGGCCACGACTGCGTGGCGGGCACTGGAAACGCGGGCACTGGAAACGCTCACCGATCGGACGTGGATCCCACACGTCCCGGAGGGGCAATTCGCCGAGCCCGCGCAGGGTGCCGGACGTATTCAGCAGCAGTGCCGCCAGCGCCTCGGTGGCAGGCCGTCCGTCTCGTACAGCCACCACCTGGGCTTCCAGCTCGCGCCGCCAGCCGTAATGGTCGGCGGCGGCGCGCAGATTCGGCAGTCGTTCGCAGAACCAGGCATGAGCCGATACAGGGTCCTCCGGCGGGGTCATCGACTCGGCGGGCTGTGGCGGGGCGGGATCGGGTTCGGGTTCGGGTTCGCCCCGGCGGCCACCTCGCCGGAAAAAGAAAGAGGGCATGCGTCAACTGTGCACCAGCACTTGCTGTTTCAGGGACCGAAATGCACGAAGGGCGCCCGGCGGGCGGGATCGGCCCGGTGTTCTTCGCGCAGCCTGCACTGCACATCGTGGAGCGCGCGGGCGGGCCCGCAACCCCTCGGTCAGCAACATGCGGTAGAGGTCGTCTGCGATTGTCGGCCCGTCCGCGCTGTCGATCTGCCACATGGTCCCGGTCACGTGGGAGAAACCGTTCAGGTGGAACACTGCGGCCGGGTGGAGTGCCTCCTCCCTGGCCCGGGCGCCCGGGAGCGCCGAGACACAGGCAGACAGGAACGCCGACCGCTCTCCGGTCAGGTTCACATCCGCGAGTTCGTCCAGGCCGAGACGTCGGTCGTGCAGGATCAGACCGCTCTCGTCGCCGTGGCAGGTGATATGGACCCACGGGTGGCCGTTCAGCGCGGCTCGGGTCGCGGTGACGGTGACCTCTTGCTCTCCCAACACCCGGACCGCCGAAAACCGGGCCGAATAATACGGGGCCTCGACGGTATCCCAGAGGAGGCGGGCGAGGGCGAGGGGCATTCATGCCCCTGATGGTGCGAGTCAGCCGGGGAAACGCAGTATCCGCAGGGTGAGAATCAGCCCGAGCGTGATAACGACGGTGGCGAGCACGGCAGCGATGATCGAGCCGGTGAGTACGGCGGTTCCTACCGCGACGACGAGGCAGGCAAGGATCACGAGTACGGCGGTCCCCCACTCCATACCCGCGACTCGTACCGGCCGCAGGCGCGCTTTTCGATCCCGAGAGGTGATACGGAGAGCCATGTCGGAAAACCTTCCGTGTCCGTTCCGCACCCTTTTCGGTGCTTGAACATAACGACCCGGTCGCGCCGGAAACGGCACGCCTGTTGCGTCGTGAGCGTCGTCACATCAGCGTGCGCGGCGGCTCACCGATGGCGAAAACAGTGGACAGCCACTCCCGCGAAATCAAGGACTCGAGTCTGCAACAGACTGTTGCGCACCGCTCCGGGCGGGTAAGTACGCCGGTGTGACACGCCCGAACGCGGTTGGTCGTGAACAATCGCAGCCGCTGTGACTCCGATCACGCGATAATCCTGCGTGACGATCAC
Organism: Nocardia sp. NPDC001965; assembly: GCF_053594175.1. NCBI lineage: Bacteria > Bacillati > Actinomycetota > Actinomycetes > Mycobacteriales > Nocardiaceae > Nocardia > Nocardia sp. NPDC001965. The sequence goes on along the minus strand of NZ_JBSFDZ010000003.1, from coordinate 401,381 downwards.
CGGGCCGCGGTGTCCTTCGTATGTGCGGATGTTGTGGGTGGAGGAGGTGGTGGTGTGACCGCGCTCGGATCCGCGCCGATCGCGAGACTGGACGACGCGACTCTGGTCGGCCGCGCTCGGGACGGCGATGTGCAGGCCTATGAGCAGTTGGTTGTGCGCTATCAGGGCCAGATGTTCCGGTTGGCCACCAAGATGCTGGCCGATCGCGGCGAGGCCGAGGATGTCGTCCAGGAGGCTTTTCTCCGTGCCTGGCGGCGATTGCCGCAGCTCAACGATGACGCGGCCTTCGTGGGCTGGTTGTACCGGATGACGACGAACCGCTGCCTCAATGTCATCCGCGCGCGCCGCCCACAGGTCGAAGTCGATCTCGAGACCGCGGAGTCGCCACGTACCGAGATCCAGCCCGAACACGCGGTACAGATCAGCACCCAACTCGAAGCGCTCAACGACGCGTTGCAGGTGCTGACCGCCGAACAGCGCGCCTGCTGGCTGTTGCGGGAGGTGCACGGATTGCCGTATGACCAGATCGGCGACATCGTCGGCGCCAACGCCACCGCCGTCCGCGGTCGTATCGCGCGGGCGCGAGCCCAACTGTCCGAGGTGATGAAGCCATGGCGGTGAACAACTCGACCGAACAGGACTACCGGCTTCCCTGCGGTCGCGAACTGGAACAGGTGTGGGAACGCCTGGACGCGGTCGAGGCCGGCGAGGCCGATGCCCACGAGGCGACCTGCCCCCACTGCCGGGCGGCGCGCGAAAGCCTTCTCGCCCTGCGGGCGGCGACCCGGGAGCTGATCACCGAATCCGACCCGGCCCCGCCCGATCTCACCGGACGCATCATGTCGGCGGTTCGCGCCGAGATCCGGCGTGGACGGACCCTGGACCTGCCGACACACCATTCCGGCATCGTGGAGATCAGCGAACAGGCCGTCGCCGCGGTCCTGCGGTACGCGGCGGATTCGGTACCGGGCGTGCGGGCCCGGCGGTGCCGGATCCAGGAAGCCGGGAGCGGGCCGGATGGACGACGGCTGGTCGATGTGGAGATGAGTATCGCCATCCGCGCCGACGGGCCGACCGTCGGCGAGTTGCTGCCCTCGGTGCGGGCCCGGATCGCCGCGGCATTGCCCGACCGCATCGGAGTGGACTTGAACAAACTCGATGTGCACATCGCCGACCTCTATTCCGACACCGGCGACGCCGGCGGAGACGTCCGATGAGCCCTGGGCACACCACAGTGGTGGCGGCGCCGGTGATCGCCGCCGTCGCCGCCCACGCCGCGGCGAACACACCCGGTGTGGTGCGGCTGGAGCCCGGGTTCCGAGGGCTGCTGAACACGTTCGTCCGTGCGGGGCGGCAGCGGTGGTCGGATACCGACCCGGCACCGGCCGACGGGGTGCGTATCCGGCACACGCCGACCGGGCTCGTCGTATCCGCCGACATCACGATCGGCGCCGATGGACAGGCCATCGAGATCGGACACGCCGTACAACGGCAGATCACCCGGGCAGTACTCGAGCACACCGGTCAACAGGTGGATCGGGTGTGCGTGTGCATCATCGATATCGCGGGTCGGCGACCATGACCGCCGATACCGAGCTGAGCGACAAGATCATCGGCGCCGTGACGGCCGCTCCCGGGCTGCGCCCGGCGGCACCGATCGCCCGGGAACATGCCGGGTGGTGGCCTTTCGACCCACGCAGATACGCGGTCGGCCTGTCCGCGGCGTTGGTGGAAGTCCGGGTGGTCGCCACCGGACTACCCTTGGCTCCCCTACTGGACGGCCTCGCTGCCGCCATCCGCCCGCTGTTGGCGGGTACGCGATGGGAATCGGCCGAATTGCGCTTGGTGGTCGCCGAACTCGACGCCGAGGCCCTCACTTCGGGAGGTGACCCAGATCACTCCATCGGGGCGTGAGGTTTCCGCCCCGCCGGTGTCGACCACGTACAGGGACAGCCGGATCCACCTGCGCCGCAGCGGGTCCGCTATACGACAGGAGCAACGATGACCACTCCGACCGGTGAAAAGAATTCCACCACAACGCCCGAAGCAGTGAAGACACCCGAGGTGCGCGAACCCGCCCGGAAGAATCCGCTGGTCACCGAGCAGGGCAGCACCACCATCGCCGATATCGTGGTACAGAAGGTCGCCGGCCTGGCCGCGCGCGAGGTCAACGGTGTCCACGAACTCGGCGGCAACGCCGCGCGGGCCTTCGGCGCGCTGCGCGATCGAATTCCCGGCGCCTCCGCCAGTATCGGGCAAGGGGTTTCGGTCGAAGTCGGCGAAACGCAGGCCGCGGTCGATCTGCAGATCGTCGTCGAATACGGCGTCGCCATCGCCGAAGTTGCCCGCGTGGTACGCCGCAACGTGATCTCCGCGATCGAACAGATGACCGGGCTCGAGGTCGTCGAGGTCAATATCAATGTCAACGATGTTCATGTCCCCGGTGACGACGACGAGGCCGAAGCTCCCACCGGCCGGGTTCAGTAGCCGGCCCGGCCGCCGTAGAGAGGAATCGAGTCGTGAATGCCACTTCGATATGCCTTGCTGTCGGTCTCGCGCTCGGATTCGCCGCCGCCTTCGGCGGGTTCGGGGCCTTCGCGATCGTGCTGGTATTCGCCGCGGCCGGGCTGCTGGTAGGCCGATGGCTCGATGGTGAGGTCGACCTCGATGCCCTGCGACGCAATATCGGGCGAACCAGGGACCGGCGGTGACCACGACGGCCGCCGAGCTTCCCGGCGAAACCACCATCAGCGAACGAGCGATCGGGCGGATCGCAACGGAAGCCGCCCGCGAGGTCGGCGGGGTCGGCGAGCGACCCCGGGCGAACGCGACGATCTCCGGCGACCGCACTGCGCTGGAGATCCGGTTGCCCGTGCGCTACCCCGAACCGGTCGGACAGGTCACCGAGGCCTGCCGAGAACACCTGATCCGACGCACCGAGGAACTGACCGGGCTGGGGGTCTCCCGCGTCGATATCGTCGTCGACGAGATGACGAGATCGACCCCGGCAAACGGGAGGATCCGGTGATCCGCCGGTCGCGGCGAATCGTTCCGGCGATACTGATCGCCGGAATCCTGCTGACGGCCTGCGTCGCGGTGATCGTCTCGCTGGTCCAGCGGTTGACCGGCGCCCGCGAGTATCTCTCCTACGACGAGATCGCCCAATATCTGCACGATCTCACCTGGGACGATCCGCTGGTTGCTGCGGTGGCCGTGGCCGCCGTTGCGCTCGGCGCGGTACTGCTGCTGGCCGCGGTGATCCCGGGACGGGCGCTTGTGCTGCCGCTGGATGCCGTTGCCGACGACGATATCGAGGCCGGGGTCGCCCGCCGGGATCTGCAGGCGACACTGCGCAGCGCAGCGGTTTCGGTGAACGGGGTGCGTTCGGCGCAAGTGCAGGTCCGCCGCGCCCGAGTGACCGTCACCGCCCGCACCGACCTCCACGACCGCGAAGATCTGGCCGACGAGATCTGCGGCGTGGTCGGCGCCCGGATCCAGCAGACAGGTCGCCCCGTGAAGAAGGTCGGTGTCAGGTTGCGCGGACCGCGACCCGCGGCGCAGCAGCGCGGAAAAGATCGACAGTCCGGTGAGACAGCACGCCGCTCCACCGCTGCCGCTCCACCCACACCCGGCGTTCCGGCGCCGCGAACAGGAGCTTGACGATGGCTCGGTCCAACCATCCCGCGATCGCCAACAGGGCCGTGCTCGCCGTGCTCGGCGCGGTACTGGCCACCGTCGGCGGCCTCGCGCTGGCCGCCCACTTCGACCGGTTGAACTGGGTGGACACCGACGCCCGGCTGGTGCCGGGGACCGCCGCCCCACCGACGTGGGTATTCGTGGCCGTGATCGCCGGCGCGGCAGTACTCGCACTCCTGTGCCTGCGCTGGCTGTTCGCCCAGGCCTTCCGAATGCCTGCGTCCCGGACGTGGCGTATCGAAGCCGACGGTGCAGCCGGGCGCACCACCCTGACCTCTCGAACCGCCGCGGCCCCGATCGCTGCCGATATCGAGGAATTCCCCGGTGTCAGATCGGCTTCCGCTTGGCTGACCGGGTCCCGCGAAACCCCCGAGCTGTTCCTGGTCGTGACTGCCGAACCCGACGCCGATATGGCCGCCCTGCGTCAGCGCATCGCCGGCGCTGCCGTCACCGATCTCCGGCACGCCCTCGAAATCGACGAGATCGCGGTAGAGCTCGAACTGCGTATCGCCGACGCAGACCGCCCCGCCCGGCTGCGCTGACCGTCACACCGTCGATGCAGAGCGGTACCTGATTCCGAAAGCTCTGTTCCAGGCGCGGCCCGTCACCGGAGTCGAACCCGACGCCGGGGGCCGTGCGCTCCCCGCTGGACCGGGTACGACTACTGAGAGAACCAGCCGGAATCACCGTTACCGAGATCGTCGTCGAAGGCCAGGCGGGCGAGGTACGCAACGCGACGAGTTCGATGCGCTCATAGTGCGGCAACCAGATCTCGATCAGCTTTTCTCGCGGTGGCAATCCGGTGAAACGCACCATGCCGACGCGACCGCGTTGCAGCTCGGTCGACCCCGAGACCATATCCGTGCGCACCACATCGCCGCCGCTGGTGGTCGCACTGCCGACCAGGTTGCCGTCCACCCGTAGATCCACTGTGCCGTCCGGACGATCCGGCACTCCGACGAGGCAACTACGGGTCCGCAGCAGATCGACTTCGACCACGGTCGAGCAGGTCCGGAACACGAGCCGCACACCCGATGGTTGTGTCTCCGCGGCGGCCAGCCGCGGATCGTCGCACTGCGCACGAGCCGCCGCGGACAGCCGATGCGAAAGCCACCCGCGCTCGGTCCCGCTCCAGCTCGGCAGCACCGCGAACGAGTTCGGCACCGATAGGGTGATTCCACAGTCCACTCGCTGAGCTGCACATCGTCATCGCCGGCCTCCTCTTCGAACCCCTCGAAACAGGCGTCGACCGACAGCGGGCAAACGGGTGCCCGCTCGACGGCGACCGACCGCGACTCGGCCGGGGCACGCAGATGGACGGCAAGACCGTCGGTGGGATGTGGAGCGCATCGGCGCGAACGCCGTGCACGGCCCTGGGCGGGTTCTCGATCGTCGGGACGCGCGCAACGGCCTTCGCAATGCGTTCCTTTCCGGCAATCGCCGATCGGAATCAGGGTTCGGGAATTTCGATCCCGAAATCTGCCCGCGTGATCTGCTCCGGCTCGGGACCACCGCGCACACCGGTGTCCAGCGCGTCGATGGCCGCCAGCTGGTCGGCGTCGAGCTCGAAATCGAACACCGCGAAATTCTCCGCGATACGCGACGGGGTGACCGACTTCGGGATGACCTGGCGCCCCTGCTGGATATGCCAGCGCAGCATCACCTGCGCCGGTGACTTGCCGTGCGCGGCCGCGATCGCACCGATCACCGGATCTTCCAGAGTGGAACCGTGCGAGCCGTCACGGTAGAAGGTGATGCCGCCGATCGGCGACCACGCCTGGTTCACAATGCCGTGCGCACTGTCGACCGCGAGCAGTTCGGACTGGCGGAAGTACGGGTGCACCTCGATCTGGTTCACGGCCGGCACCACCGACGTGGCCTCCCGGAGCCGGGCCAGGTGATCGGGCATGAAATTGGAGACGCCGACAGCGCGCACCCTGCCGTCGGCGATCAGTGTCTCGAGCGCCCGGTAGGCCTGGATGGTGAGGTCGAATTCATCCGGCAGCGCCTGATGCAGGATCAGCAGATCGATCTGTTCCACGCCGAGCTTGCCGGCGCTCTTGGTGAACGAGTGCAGGGTGGTGTCATAGCCGTAGTCGGTGATCCAGATCTTCGTCTCCACGAACACCTCCGCACGCGAGAGCCCCGAGCGGCGAATCGCTTCGCCGACCTCACGCTCGTTGCCATAGACGGCTGCGGTATCGATATGCCGATAGCCGGTCGACAACGCGGCACCGACCGCCGCGATCGTCTCGTCGGGCGGCGTCTGATACACACCGAACCCGAGTACCGGGATCGTCACGCCGTTGTTCAGTTCCATCGAGGGAATGCTCATAGCGGCCACGCTAGGTGCGCGGGACCCGTTCGCGGTGTCACCGACCAGCGGGCCCCGTTCTCGTTTCCGAGTCGATACGTTCGCATTTCGGTTCCCGCCGGATGGAACACAGCAGGCTCGCGGCAGCGTACCGGGCATGAACCGGCCGGCCCGCGCTCTCTACAGCCCGGTCCCGGCCGACCCGCGCCGCCCCGCCGATATCGCTTCCATCCCGCTCCGCGCGTCCGGCGCCCCCGTCACTCCCCCACTTTCCCCTGATCGGTCTGCCGCCACTCACCCGTCCCATCCGGATTGCGATGGTATTCCCACGCCGAATAGTCGCCGTCGTTGTCCACCACGCTCAACCGGTCGGCGTAACCGTCGAGATCGGTATCGGTCCAGACACTCGTCGAATCGGGACCGGTGGTGACGAAAGTGTCGAGGATACCGTCGACGACGAGATCCTCCGTGGGTGTTTCCATTTCCACCGGACCCAGGCCGTCCATAGCCGACGACGCTTCGAAACCGGGCATTCCGATGCCGGGGAACTCTCCTGATGTAGGCATGGATTCTCCTGAGCTCCACTGATCGACCACGGGAATATTCCCGGTCCATCCTTCCATCTCCGACGGTACAGTGCAGCCCCGTTCCCGGGCGGGAACGGGTCGCCGACAGCAGTGGGACAGCACCACTTTCATCCCCGAAGTCCCGGTAGGCTGCGATCTGGTCACCGCCGCGACCGTGGACCATTCGTTGCGCCCGCACCGAGGTCAGGAGATCCCCATCGATGCACGCGCCGCGCGCGATCGGATCCCCTACGCGCCGTCGGCGCTGTGCGCGAGTTCGTCCGCCATGGCGGTGGTGATGACTTCGGGTATCGCCGGGGCGAAGATTCTGAGGTAGGAGTCTATCCAGTCGGAGCGAGTAGTGAGGAAGGGAAAATCGGTGGGGACCATATGGCGGACGGCGAGCAGGGGCAGCGGCGAATCGAGTGCCGGAAAGTCGGGGTTGTGCAGGCCGGCGACGGTACAGCCCGGGTAGAACTGGCCGAGCATCAGGCCGTGTTCCACGAACCGGGATTTCTGATCGCGCTGCACGGCTTCGATCTCGGCGTAGTCGGTGAGGTCGGGGAAGACCGCGAGAACGGCTTTGAAACCGGAATCGGGCGAGTCCTGGGGCGGCAGGACCGGATACAGGTCGTAGAGGTCGTCGACGACGGCGGCTATCCGCTCGACCTCGAAACGGCGACCGCCCAAGAATGCGGCCCACAGGAACCGGTGGTTGACGGCATGGGACATATAGGGGCAGACGGGACCGTGGCGGCCGAGATCCTGATGGGGTCGGCACAGATACTCGGTGGTCCACCGGCGTAGTTCGGCGGCGAGCGGGTGTTCGGTAACGGCGCTCACCGGGTCGGGATCGAAAAGGTTGACCGGCTCGATGCCGGAACGGGTGCCTACAGCGGGTTCGGTGGTCATGATCGGTTTTCCCTTACTGGAGTCGGGGTCTCCGACACAGGGATCAGGGCGGAGCGGAAGTGTTCGGTGAGGACGAGTCCGATCGAGCGCAATGCGCCGGGATCGGTCATCCGGTCGTGCCGGACCGAAATATGGTGCTCGGCAATATGACCCGTGATGTGCTCGGCCCATGCGAGAGCCGGGGAGGAGCCGGTGTCTTCGTCGCCCTGGGCGGCGCTGAAGTAGATCAGGTCACCGTCGAACGGCGCCGGCCGGTGGTTCCAGGTGAGGTCGACGAGCCGGGTGTAATCGCGGTGCAGGACCTCGAGATGTTCCGGGGTCAGGGCTGCGCCGAGTCCGTCGTACCGGGCCGGTGGATCGGCCACGGCGGCGAGGGCGAGCTCAGCGGAGTCCTCGGCAACGGGAAGGCCCGTGACCTCGGCGAGCATCTTCCCGATGGTGGGTGTGGGAGCTCGGACGCTGTCGGCGGTGACAACCCGGGTGTCCATCATGGCCAGCGTGTCGACGCGGTCACCGTCCCGTCGGAGCCGGACGGCGATCGCGTGGGCGATGGTGCCGCCGAGCGAGTAACCGAGCAGATGGTACGGACCGTGCGGCTGGACGGAGCGGATCTCCTGCACATAGCGGGCGGCGAGTTCGTCCAAGGTGTCGAACCGGGCGTCGGGTTCGGTGAATACCGGGGACTGCAGCCCGTGGACGGGACGGTCGGGGTCGAGGTGCTGTACGAGTCCGCTGAAACACCACGCCAGGCCGATGGCCGGGTGCACACAGAACAGCGGTGGGCTGCTGCCGGTGGCACGTAGGGCGAGCATTACCGCGAGTCCGTCACCGGATTCCGGTTGGTCGAGGCCGCGGCGGCGAGCCTCGATGCGGCGGGCCAATGCCTGCGGGGTCGGATCGGTGAAGATCCACTGGACCCCGACGTCGACATCGGTCGATTCGCGCAGCCGGACCGCCAGCCGGGCAGCGGCCAGCGAGTCGCCGCCGAGCGTGAAGAAGCCGTCCTCGACACCGACTCGTTCGATATCGAGCGTATCGGCGAAGGCAGTGCAGACCGTGGCCTCGAGCGGAGTGGACGGCGGCCGGAACGGGGCGGTCGGCCGGCCCGGTACGGGCAGTGCCCGGTAGTCGAGTTTGCCGCCGGCGGTGAGTGGGATCCGGTCGAGGGCGACGAGGCCGGTCGGGATCATATGGGTGGGTAGCCGGGCAGCGAGGTGGGTGGTCAGCGCGGAAGTGTCGAGCGTGGCACCGGGTCCGAGCACCACATAGCCGACGAGCTGGTCGGCGCCGTCGGGACGGGTGCGGACCGCGACGGCGGCCTGGACGACATCGGCATGGCTGCGGAGCGCGGCCTCGATATCGCCGGGTTCGATGCGGTTGCCCCCGATCTCGATCTGCAGGTCGTTGCGGCCGCGGTAGCGCAGTGTCCGGTCGGTGGTCCAGGCGACCAGGTCGCCGGTGCGGTACATCCGGGTCCCGGGCGGCCCGTACGGGTCCGGCACGAACCGGGCTCCGGTGGTGGCGGGTTGCCGGTGGTAACCACGGGCCAGACCCGGCCCGGCCAGGTACAGTTCGCCGACCACTCCCGGTGGGACGGGGCGCAATCCGCGGTCGAGGACGACGGCGGTGAACCCACGCACCGGACCGCCGATCGACATCGGGCCGTCGGCAATCGTGGTCAGCGCGGCAGCGGCGCAGCTCATGATCGTGGTTTCGGTGGCCCCGTAAGTGTTGATCACCGTACGCCCCGGTGCCCATCGGGCGACCAGATCCGGTGGGCAGGTTTCGCCGCCGAGAACGACCGTGCCGAGGGTACCGACGGCGTCCGGGTCCACAGTGGCGAGGACTGTCGGTGTGAGAGCCGCATGGGTGACGTGTCCGGCCTCGATCGTTTCGGTCAGTTCGGCGCCCGCGAGCACCGATGCGGGCGCGAGCACCACGGTTGCTCCCGCGGCCGCAGCGCCGAGCCATTCGAGGATCGAGACATCGAAGCTCGGCGAGGCGGCGGCCAGTACCCGTGCGGCCGCGGTGAGACCGAACCGTTCCCGCGCCTCGGCGGCCAGGTTCGCGATCCCGGTATGGGTGACGACCACTCCTTTGGGGGTCCCGGTGGAGCCCGAGGTGTAGATCAGGTAAGCCGGGTGCTCGGGCCGGAGCGCCGTGGTGCGGTCGGCGTCGGTGACGGCGGCAGCGGATACCGCTGCCGCCTGCGTGGCGAAGGCGGGCCGGTCGAGGACGAGCCATTCGATGTTCTCCGGCAGCAGGTCTCGGCAGGTGTCGAGCGCCAACCCGGTGGCGGCACCGGAATCGGCCAGAATTCGCGCGATCCGATCACGCGGATGAGCAGGGTCGATCTGCACGAAGGCCGCGCCGGTTTTCGCGACCGCCCATACGGCGGTGACGGCATCGAGGGAACGCGGTAAAGCCAGGGCCACTACCGATTCCGGTCCGATCCCGGTGACGGCGAGTACCCGTGCCCACCGGTTCGAGGTCTCGTCGAGTTCGCGATAGGACAGGCTGACGCCGTCGCACACCACCGCTTCGGTATCGGGGGTCACCGCAGAGGCCAGCACCTGCGGTAACACCGACGTCACCACGCCGGGCCGACCGCGAGCCGGAACCAGCGCGGTGTGCTCCTCCGGCGACAGCAGTGTGAGGTCCCCGAGGGGGAGATCGATATCGTCGATGAAGGCGTCGAGAACGCGCCGCACCCGGTCGGCGATGGCCTCGATCCGCGGGCGGGTGAACAACGCGGGCTGGTATTCGAAGGTCAGGTGCAGCCCGGTCTCGTGATGGATGATCAGGCCGAGAGGATAGTGGGCGGCATCGCGTCCGTGCACGTCCAGGACGTGCATCCCGGCGATATCGAGGGCATCGGACAGCCCGGCCCGATCGACCGGGTAGGACTCGAAGACGGTCACGGTGTCGAATATCGCGCCGGGCCCGACCGTGTTCTGGATCTGGGCGAGGCCGAGATGGTGCTGGTCGAGCAGTGCGGTCTGCTCGGTTCTGATCTGCCGTAACAGCCCGGCAAGGCTTTCCCGGCGATCGAGCCGGACCCGGACGGGCACCGTGTTGACGAACAGTCCGATCATCGATTCGATGCCGGGGATCTGTGCCGGGCGCCCGGAGACGGTGGCACCGAAAACGACATCGTCGCGGCCGGTCTCGGTGGCGAGCACAATCGCCCAGGCGGCCTGGAAGAGGGTGTTGAGCGTGATCTCCTGCCGATTGGCGGTCGCGACCAACTCCGCGGTGCGGTCTTCGCTCAGTGGTAGGTCGACCTCACGCGCACCGACAGTGAGCCTGCGGCCGCGGTCCGCGGGCGCCAGGAGAGTGGGCTCGGTGGTACCCGCGAGTGCCCGCGACCATGCCCTTTCCGCCGCGTGCTGATCCTGCGTTCGCAGCCACCTCAAGTAGTCGCGGTAGGGGCGCACAGGTGCCGCCACCGCGGGATCGCCGTCCCCGGCGTAGAGCGTCAGCAGTTCCCGGATCAGCAGCGGTGTGGACCACCCGTCGATCAGGATGTGGTGCATGCTCAGTACCAGCCGGTACCGCCGGGGACCGGTGCTGATCAGGGTGACGCGTAGCAGCGGCGCCGATCCGGTGTCGAAGCCGGCGCGGCGGTCGGCATCCATGATCTGTTCGAGTGCGGCCGCGGGCTCGTCACCATCGGTCGAATCGATCAGGGTGAACGGCACTTCGACGTGGTGGTGAACCGCCTGCAACGGTTCCCCGGCACCGTCGCGCACGAACGCGGTCCGGAGGTTCGGATGCCGCCCGACGAGAGCGCCCGCGGCACGCCGCAGCCGCCCGGCATCGACGTGCCCACCGAGTTCCAGGCAGAGTTGCACCACATAGGCATCGAGATCGCCGGCGGCGAGCTCGGCGTGGAACAGCAATCCCTGCTGTAGCGGTGTGAGCGGCCAGATGTCGTCCAGTCCCGGTTGCCGGGCCTCGAGCCGGTCGATCGCGGCCTGGTCGAGATCCACCAGATCCAGGTCGGAGGGGGTCAGCCCGCTGACCCCGGGCCGGGCCGCGTGGGCGGCCAGCGCGGTCACGGCATCGCGCCACAGGCCCATGAAGTCGGTCACCTCGGCCGAGGTGAGCAGTCCGGTCGGGTAGTCCGCGACAGCGGTGAGCGTCGGGCCGTCGGGTGTGTCGGTCGTGACGGCGTTGATGCCCAGCACGGCAGCGACGGGGGCGTCGGGGTTCTGTACCCCGCCCGCCGAGAGAGTGTCGCCGGCCGGCATCCATCCGGCGTCGCGCGCCGCCGCGGGTAGGGTGTCGAACCGGCCGAGATAGTTGAAACTCACCTGCGGGGTGGGCAGCGCGCTCAGGACGCGGGCGGTGGCTGGGTCGAGATAGCGCAACAGTCCGTAGCCGATTCCGTGTCCGGGTACCTGCCTGAGTTGTTCCTTGACGGTTTTGACAGCCGACCCGGCGGCCGGCCCGGCGGCGAACGCGTCGTCGATATCGGTACCGGACAGGTCGAGCCGCACGGGATAGGTGGTCGTGAACCAGCCGACGGTGCGCGTGAGATCGGCACCGGGCAGCACGGTGTCGTGCCGGCCGTGGCTTTCGACGGTGAGCAGCGTCTCGGCACAGGTTTCACCGTGGTCGCGGCGCCATCGCGTCAGCGCCAGAGCGAGCCCCGCGACGAGGGCGTCGTCCACATTGGCACGGAATGCCCGGGGCAGGGTGGTGAGTACGTCGCGGGTCACCGCGGTGGACAAGGTAACCATGACAGCGGCGGCGGTGGCCTGCACGTCCACGTCGCGGTCGAGCGGACGGGAGCCGATCGGTGGATCGTCGGCGGCGAGGGTGGACTGCCAGAGTTCCAGTTCGTCGTGGCTCTCGGCGGCGGTCTGCAACGCAGCCGACCAGCGGCGCATCGATGTACCGACGGACGCGAGCCGGGGTCGGTGACCAGCGCTCACCTGGGCCCATGCGGAGGCGAGATCGGGAACGAGGATCTGCCACGACACGCCGTCGGTCACCAGATGGTGTGCCACCACGAGCAGCCGACCCGCCGGTCCGGACCACTCGAACCAGACCAGTTGCAGCACAATTCCCGCGTCGGGGTCGAGGCGTTCGGCCGCCGCATTCGCCTCGGAATCGACGATCGCGGCGAACGCGCTGCTGTCCGGCGCCACATCCACCGGCACCCGCCGGATCAGTCCGGCGGCCGACATCGAGGTGGCCTGCACCCGCAACCCCCGCCCCGACGGGTGCGCGGGGTCCGGGTACAGCCGGGCCCGCAGCATGTCGTGGTGATCGATAACCGCCTGGACGGTGGCACTGATACCCGCGGTGTCGATACCGTCCGGCAGTGTCAGCATCACCCATTGGCAGAAGCGGTCGAAACTGCCGCGCTCGAACATCCAGCACATGATCGGTGTCAGCGGTACCGGTCCCACTCCGCCGCCGGCCAGTTCCGCCGGCCGGGCGACTGCCGCCGGACTCTCGTCGCGCACCGCGATCCGCGCCAGCCCGGCAACCGTTTTGTGGTCGAACACCTCACTGGTGGACAACAGCAATCCCGCCGCTCTGGCCCGGGTCACCAGCTGGATCGACATGATGCTGTCTCCACCGAGTGCGAAGAACGAGTCATCCGGCCCGATCTCGTCGAGTCCCAGTACCTCCGCGAACAGCCGCGCCAGCGTTTCTTCCGTCTCGGTCGCCGGCGCCCGGAAATCGGTTCGGCCCGTCCCGAACTCCGGCGCGGGCAGCGCGGTGCGATCGAGTTTGCCGTTCGCGGTCACCGGCAGCGCGTCGAGCACCACCGCTTTCACCGGCACCGTTTGCGGAGCCAACTGTTCTCCGGCGTAGGCGAGGACCGCGGCCGGGTCGATATCCACGCCGGGCTCGGCCACCACATATCCGATCAACCGGCCTCCGTTCCCGGCGTCCCGGTGTACGGCCGCCGCCGCTGCGGCCACGCCCGGACAGGCCCCCAGAACCGATTCGACCTCGCCGATTTCGATACGGACGCCGTGAACCTTGACCTGGGAATCCGCCCGGCGCACATAATCCAGCGCCGGACTGCCGTGCGGTGACCGCAGCCAGCGCACCAGATCCCCGGTTCGATACATCCGCTGTCCCGGTCCGGCGAAGGGATCGGCGACGAACCGCGACGCGGTCAGGCCCGTCCGGTTGTGATAGCCGCGAGCCAGACCCGGACCCGCCAGATACAACTCACCGACCACCCCGACCGGCACCGGCCGCAACCGGGCATCGAGGACCACCTGGCCGACCCCGCGGATCGGCCCGCCGATGGTCACTGCCGCACCGGCCGTCATCGGCGCACTGGCATCGGTCTCGATCGTGGCCTCGGCCGGACCGTAGGTATTGGATATCGTGCGGCCCGGTGCCCACCGCGATACCAGTTCCGGTGGGAGTACCTCGCCGCCGAGCACGATATTCGCGAGGTCGTCCAGCCCGGCCGGATCCATCGTCGCCAGGACCGTGGGCGTCAGCGCGGCATGGGTCACCCGCTCCCGCGCCAAGAGCTCCGCCAGCTCGGTGCCGCCGTGGACTGTGGGCGGTGCTATGACGAGCCGGCCACCCGACGCGAACGCGCACAACTGTTCCAGGACGGCCGCATCGAAACTCGGCGAAGCGATATGCAGCACCCGTGCGTCCGGACCGACAGCGAATCGCGCACGCTGTTCGGCCACCAGATTCGCCAGTCCCCGATGCGATACCACCACCCCTTTGGGCACACCTGTCGAGCCGGACGTGTAGATCACATACGCCGCCTGGTCGACCCGCACCGGCAGCGTTCGCTGCGCGTCGGTCACCGGCGTCGCCGGCAGTTCCGCGATCTCCGCCGCGACCGTCGGCTCGTCGAGCACCGCCCACCGCACCGTCCCGGGCAACCGATCCAGCCAGTGCGACAGCGTGATTCCCGAGACCACACCGGAATCGGTGAGGATATGCGCGACCCGGCCGGCCGGGTACGTCGGATCCACCGGTACGAACGCTGCCCCCGACTTGGCCACCGCCCATACCGCCAGCACCGACTCGACCGACCGGGGCAACCCCACCGCGACACCGGTCTCCGGTCCGGCGCCCCGGCCGATCAGCAACCGCGCCAACCGATTCGACTCCGCGTCGAGCTCGCCGTAGGTCCACCGGCGCTGCCCGCACACCACCGCGACCGCCGCCGGATCCTGTCCCGCCGCCAGCAGTTCCGGCAGTGCGCGCTCCGGCGCGGCCGGAGCGCCCGCCACCCGCGTCAGCTCCCGGAACTCGGCCGGCGAGAGCAGCTCCAGCCGGGCCAGCGGCAGATCCGGGTCGGCGGCGATGAGGTCCAGCACCCGCAGGACCCGGTGCAGTGTCGCCGCCATGTCGTCGCGGTCGAACAGATCGGGCAGGTATTTGATCCGGAGGTGCAGTCGATTGTCGATATGCGCGACCACCCCCAGCGGATAGTGAGCGGCGTCGATACCGGTCACACCGGTCACCCGCACGCCGGCGATCTCGGTCTCCGCGGTCAGCCCACCCCGATCGACCGGATAGGACTCGAACACCGTCATCGTGTCGAACACCGCACCCGGGCCGGCGATCTGCTCGATTTCGGCCAGACCCACCTGATGGTGGTCGAGCAGGGCGGTCTGCTCCGCCTGGACCCGGTCGAGCAGCTGCCCCAGGCTTGCGGCGGGGTCGAGCCGGACCCGCACCGGCACCGTGTTGACGAACAGCCCGATCATCGTTTCGATACCCGGAACCTGTGCGGGACGTCCGGAAACGGTCGATCCGAATGTCACATCGTCGCGGGATGTCGCCGAACCCAGCACGATCGCCCATGCCGTCTGCAGGACTGTGTTGAGAGTGACGCCCCTGGCCTTGGCGCGCTCGGTCAGCGCCGCCGTCCGTTCCTCGGTCAGATCGCCGAGCACATCGCGAGACCGGGTGTATCGCCGGCCGGGATCGGCGGGCGCCAGCAAGGTCGGCTCGTCGGCGCCGTCGAATACGCGGCGCCAGACCTCGAGCGACGCGGCCCGGTCCTGCCCGGCGAGCCACTCCAGGAAGTCCCGATAGGGACCGGACTCGGGCAGCGCCGCAATGTCACCGTCGGTCGCGTAGAGCACCACCAACTCGCGCAGGAGCAGCGGTAGCGACCAGCCGTCGAGCAGCAGATGATGATTGCTCAGCACCAGCCGGTAGCGTTGCGGCCCGGTGGTGACCAGCATCCAGCGCAGGAGCGGGGCGCGCGCCGGATCGAACCGGGTCGCCCGGTCCGCGGCCATCAGCAGATCCCACTGGCTTTCCCGGGCCCGCTCGTCGAGCCCGGACAGGTCCAGCTCCGTCCAGGGCGCCTCGGCGCCGTCGTCGACCACCTGCACGGGTCCGGCGTCGGCGACGAATGCGGTGCGCAGGTTCGCATGCCGGTCGAGCAGCAGCTGCCCGGCTCGGCGCAGCCGGCGTGGATCGACGGCCCCCTGGAGCTCGACGACCAGCTGTACCACATAGGGGTCCGTCGATTCGTCCGCCAGCAGCGAATGGAACAGCAAGCCCTCCTGCAACGGAGTCAACGGCCAGATATCGCTCGATGCCGGGTACCGATCCTCGAGGCGTTCGATCTGCGACTGAGTCGGCGTGACCAGATCCAGATCCGACGGTGTCCGCCCGCCCACCTCGCCGCGCCGGGTGGCGGCCGCCAACGCGGTCAGCACCGCCCGCCACGAATGCGCCACCTCGCGTACCTCGTCGGCGGTGAGCACACCGGTGGGATACGACCAGATCGCCCGCAAGCGCGGCCGGCCCCCGTCGTCGACCGTGCGGGCGGTGATATCGAGCGCCGCGGTGACCGGCATATCCGGATTCTGCGCGCGGGCGAGTTCGGCCCCCGAGAAGTCGCCGCCGTCGTCCACCGGCAACCAGCCCACCGCCGGCATTCCGGCGGGTATTCCCGCGGTGACGCGGCCGAGATAGTTGAACCCGATCTGCGGTGCCGGCCTGGTTCGCAGCGCGGATCCGCTGTCCTCGTCGAGATACCGCAGCAGGCCGTAGCCGATCCCGTGGTCCCGGATCGCGCGCAGCTGTTCCTTGACGGATTTGACCGCCGCCCCCAGGGCCGGCCCGCCCGCGCACGCGTCGTCGAGGTCGATATCGGAAAAATCCAGGCGCAGTGGAAAACTCGTGGTGAACCAGCCGACTGTGCGGGTCAGATCGGCGCCGGGGACCGCGGACTCCTCACGGCCGTGCCCTTCCAGGCCGATCACCATATCGGTGCAGAGATCACCGTGGGTTCCACGACGCCACTTCGTCAACGCCAGCGCCAGGGCGGCCAGCAGCCCGTCGACCACACCGCCGTGGAACGCCGCGGGTACCTCGGTCGTCAACGCCTCGGTTACTTCGGGGGATACATCGATCTCGACCGCGCGGACGGTGGCCGTCACGTCGATCGCGGGGTCGAGGGGCCGGGACCCGATCACCGGATCGTCCACGGCCGTCATCTTCTGCCACAATTCGAGCTCGGCGAGCCGCTCCGGCCCGTGAGCGGCCTCGACCAGTCCGTGCGCCCACCGGCGCATCGAGGTCCCGACCGGGGCGAGATCGGCCGGCGCGTCGGATCGGATCCGCGCCCAGGCGACCGCGAGATCGGGCACCAGCACCCGCCAGGACACGGCGTCGATCGCCGAATGATGCACCAGCACCAGCAGCCGGCCCGGGTCGGTGGCATCGACCGGATCGAACCAGACCACCTGCACCAGGACCCCGGTGCCCGGATCGAGCCGGCGCACGGCCGCATCCAGCTCCGCCGCGACCGAGGCACGGAAACCGGCACTGCCCGGCTCCTGCTCCGTCACGACCCGATGGACGGCATCCTCGGATCGGATCGAGCCGGCCGGCAACACTTCCCAGGTCCAGCGCCCGTCGTCGGCCCGGCGCAACCGGGCGCGCAACATATCGTGCCGGTCGAGTACCGCCTGCACCGTATCCGCCAATTGCCGCCGATCGATGCCGACCGGCAGACTCAGCAGCACTGCCTGCGAGAAACGATCGAATCCAGACTCCGCGTGTTCGAGAAGCCATCGCATATTCGGTGTCAGCGGTAGCGGCCCGACCCCCGCGCCGGGCAACTCCGCGAGCGCGGGAATCTTGCCGGGGCGGCCCGCCCGGACCGCGATCCGGGCCAGTCCGGCCACTGTTCTGCGCTCGAACACCTCACGCGCGGTGAACAACACCCCCGCCGCTCTGGCCCGGGTCACCAGCTGGATCGACATGATGCTGTCCCCGCCGAGCGCGAAGAACGAATCGTCGAGACCGATATCGTCGGAACCCAGTACCTCGGCGAATGCCCGTGCGATACTGCGTTCGACCGGTGTCTCGGGCGCCCGGAACTCCGCACCGGCGGCGAAGACGGGTTCGGGGAGCGCCTTGCGGTCCAGCTTTCCTGTCGGTGTCAACGGAAGCCGGTCGAGCACCATGATCGTGGACGGGACCATATACGAGGGCACTCGGCCACCCAGGTACCCGGTCAGAATCGAGACGTCGATCGAACGGCCCGGCGCCGGGACGACATACGAGACCAGCGATACCGATCCGGTACTGCTGCGATGGCCGATGGTCGTGGAG
The DNA here is from genome assembly GCF_053594175.1 of Nocardia sp. NPDC001965. Taxonomy (NCBI): domain Bacteria; kingdom Bacillati; phylum Actinomycetota; class Actinomycetes; order Mycobacteriales; family Nocardiaceae; genus Nocardia; species Nocardia sp. NPDC001965. The sequence goes on along the minus strand of NZ_JBSFDZ010000003.1, from coordinate 383,306 downwards.
AAGAGCACCGTTTCGTGCGCGGCGAGCAAGGCGTCGATCTCGCCCGGTTCGACCCGGAGACCACGAATTTCGACCTGGAAGTCGGAGCGACCGAGATACTGGATGGTGCCGTCGGCTGTCCAGCGGACCACGTCGCCGGTGCGGTACATCCGGGCACCGGGCGCCCAGGGGCAGGCGACGAAACGCGCGGCCGTCAAGCCTGCCCGCGCACGATAACCACGAGCCAGCAGCGCACCGGCGATGTACAGCTCCCCCGCGACCCCCACCGGCACCGGCTGCAGACGCTCGTCGAGCACCCACTCCGCCACACCACGAATCGGCCCACCGAGCGTCACCGGCTCCCCCGCCACCAGTGGCGCGCTGTGATCGGCCATCATCGTGGTCTCGGACGGACCGTATCCGTTGAACACCGCACGGCCCTCGCACCACCTTTCGACCAATTCGGCGCCGTAGCCCTCGCCACCGACCACCATGGTCCGCAGCGCTGGGAGCGGCCGGCGGGCCGGGTCGATCGTGGACAACGGGGAGGGGGTGATGAAAACGAGGCCGGCCTCTTCCCGGTCGAGCAGTTCGGCGAGCGCGTCGCCGCCGTAGACATCGGCGGGCGCGACGACCAGGGTCGCGCCCGCGCACAGCGCCGACAGCAACTCCTCGATCGCGACATCGAAACCCGGTGAGGACAACGACAGGATCCGGGTGCCGGGTTCGATGTGCAGGGCGGACAGGTGCTCGTCGGAGCAATTGCGCAGGCCGCGGTGGCTCACCGCGACAGCTTTGGGTAGCCCGGTCGAGCCCGAGGTGTAGATGACGTAGGCGATATTGTCGACCCGCAGCGGACGGACCCGGTCCACGTCGGTGATCGGCTGGTCGCTGTGGGTCGTCTCGAGGTCCGCGAGTGTCAGCCAGTCGACAGCCTCGGGTAGTCGCGCCCGCACGGAGGCCGCCGTCAGACCGAGCACCGCCCCCGAATCGGTCACCATATGGGTGATCCGTTCCGCTGGATAGGCCGGGTCGATCGGCAGGAACGCGGCGCCGGTCCGGGCCACCACCCATACTGCGAGCACAGAATCCGCGGAACGAGGCATCGCCACCGCGACCACATCGTCCGGCCCCACACCACGCGCGATGAGCATCCGGGCCAACCGGTTCGCACGTCGATCCATTTCCCTGTATGTCGTTCGCGCACCGTCGAACACGATCGCCGGCGCGTCGGGATTCCGCGCGACAGCCGCGGTCAGCAACTCGGCCAGGGTTACCGGAGGGGAGCCCTCGGCTCCGGAACGCGTCAGCAGATCGGCTCGCTCCGCGGGCTCCAGCACATCGATCGAACCCACCGCAACTGTCGGATCGGCGGCCACCGACTCCAGGATCCGCCGCCACCGGCGCATCAGCGAATCCACGGTGTCCGCGTCGAACAATTCGGTCGAGTACACCACCCGCACCGCCGAGCCGCCACTGCCGTTGTCGGACAGCACAACCTGTAGATCGAACCGGGATACGTCGTCGGGCAGTTCGACCATCGACACATCCACCCCGGGCAGTTCCAGGTCGGCGGGCGCCAAGTTCTGGAACGCCAGCATCACCTGGAACAGCGGGTGCCGGGATTGGGATCGCGGCGGGCCGAGCGCGTCGACCACCTGCTCGAACGGCACATCGTCGTGTTCGAGAGCGGCCAGATCGGTCGTCTTGACGCGGTCGAGGAATCCGGTGAACGATTCACTGCCCTCGACCCGGGTCCGCAACACCACCGTATTGACGAACATGCCGACCACGTCGTCGAGCTCGGCGGCGCCCCGACCGGCGACCGGGGTACCGATCGCGATATCACCGGAGCCACTCATCCGCGCGAGCAGCACCGCCAGCGCGGCGTGCACCACCATGAATACTGAGCAGTTGCGCGCCTTCGCGAGCTCTTCCAGCGCCGTGGCCGTTTCCGGCGCCAGTTCGAACCGGTTGCTCCCACCGCGGTGCGACCCCACCACCGGCCGTGGCCGGTCGAACGGCAGCCGCAGCTCTTCCGGCAGGTCGGCGAGGGTTTCCCGCCAATACTCGAGCTGGCGCGCGCACAGTGATTCCGGATCGTCGGGAGAGCCGAGGACAGCGCGCTGCCAGAGCGCGTAGTCCGCGAACTGGACCGGTAGCGGTGTCCAGGAAGGACTCTCGCCCCGCGCCCGGGCGGCGTAGGCCGTCGTCACATCCCGGGCCAGTGAAATCATCGAGAAGCCGTCCGTGGCGATATGGTGGACCACCACCGCCAGCACATATTCGGTGTCCTCGGCACCCACCATGCGGAACAACCGGGCACGCACCGGCGGTCGGGTACGCACATCGAAGCCTTCGTGGACGAAAGCGGTCAGCGCCGTGATCAACTGGTCCGGACGAACCGGCACCGGGCTCACCTCTCGATCCGGCTCGCCGGCGGGTTCCACGACCTGGACGATCGTGCCGTCGTGGTCCGGATACCGCGTGCGCAGGGACTCGTGCCTGCGCAGCACATCGATGAGGGCCGAGCGCAGGGCCGCCAGGTCGAGTTCGCCACGTAGCCGGAGGGCGATCGGCATGTTGTACGCCCCGGAACCGGTGTCGTACTGATTGAAGAACCACATCCGCTGCTGAGCGGGGGCCAGCGGCACGAGATCGGGGCGGGGCCCGGCAACCAGCGGCGGCCGTTGCCGCCGCGCCCGGGCCCGCTGTTCGAGACAGGTCGCGAGCGCGGAGACCTCCGGTGTCTCGAACAGCAACCGCACCGGAATATCGGTGTCCAGGGCCGTACCGAGTCGCGCGGCCACCCGGGTGGCGATCAAGCTGTCCCCACCGAGCGCGAAGAACGAATCGTCCAGACCGACGCTGTCGATACCCAGTACTTCGGCGAAGGTCTGCGCGATCGCGCGTTCGACCGGCGTTTCGGGCGCCCGGAACGGTGCGGTGTCGGTGGGTACGGGATCCGGTAGTGCGCTGCGGTCCAGTTTGCCCGCCGGGGTGAGCGGGATGTGCTCGAGCACCATGATCGAGGGCGGGACCATGAAGGACGGTAGCCGGGCGCGCAGATATTCGCCGAGGATCGCGATATCGATCGAACGATCCGGTGCGGCGACGACGTACGACGCCAGCAGTACGGCGCCCGAGCTGCTGGCGTGGCCCACGGTGGTGGCGAATCCGACGGTTTCGTGCGCCGCGAGTACCGCGTCGATCTCACCGAGTTCGATACGCAGACCACGTATCTTGACCTGGAAATCGGACCGCCCCAGATGCTGGATCGCGCCGTCGGCGGTCCAGCGGACCACGTCCCCGGTGCGGTACATCCGTTCGCCGGGCGCCCAGGGGCAGGCGACGAAACGCGCGGCCGTGAGCCCCGCCCGCGCATGATAACCACGAGCCAGCAGCGCACCGCCGACATACAACTCCCCCGCGACGCCGACCGGCACGGGCTGCAACCGCTGATCCAGCACCCATTCCGCCGCACCGCGAATCGGACCGCCGATCGTCACCGGCGCTCCCGGCGCCAGCGCGCGGTGATTGGTCATGATCGTGGTTTCGGTGGGCCCGTAGGCATTGACGAACACACGACCACCGGTCGCCCAGGACCGCACGAGCTCCGGTGAGCAGTTGTCACCCGCGGCGACGACGACGCGCAAACTGTCGAGCCCGGCCGGATCGACCGATGCCAGCGCGGCCGGTGTCACCACCGCGTGGCTGACCCGCTCGCGGCGCAACAGCTCCGCCAGCTCGACGCCACCGTAGGTACCGGGAAGCGCGACAATCATCGTGGCGCCGGCTCCCACCGCGAGCAGCAGTTCCCAGACCGAGGCGTCGAAGCTCGGTGACGCGAAATGCAGTGTCCGCGAATCCGGTTCCACCGCATAGCTTTCCCGCTGCTCGGCGCTGAGTGCGGCCAGTCCGGCATGGGTGACGGTCACACCCTTCGGCACACCGGTGGAGCCCGAGGTATAGATCACGTAGGCCGGATGCTGTGGTCGCAGCGGGGTGGTGCGTTCGGAGTCGGTGATCGGCCGGGTGTCGAAGGTCCCGTCGAGATTGCCGGGTATCAGCCATTCGATGGTGCCGGGTAATTGCTCGCGCATCGATGCCACCGTCAGGCCGAGCACCGCTTCGGAATCGTTCGCCATATGGGTGATCCGCTCGGCGGGATACGCCGGATCTATCGGCAGGAAGGCGGCCCCCGTTCTGGCCACCGCCCACCAGGCGAGCACAGAATCCGGCGAGCGTGGCATCGCCACCGCGACGATGTCTTCCGGCCCGACCCCCCGCTGGATGAGCATCCGGGCCAACTGGTTGGCGCGACCGTCCAGTTCTCGGTAGCTCGTCTGCGCACCGTCGAACGCGATCGCCGGTGCGTCCGGATTCCGGGTCGCCGCCGCGGTCAACAATGCGTCGAGAGTGACGGGCGCGGACGTGCGGGCTCCGGATCGGGTCAGCAGATCAGTGCGTTCGGCGGGCTCGAGCACATCGATCGACCCCACCGCGCCCGTCGGATCGGCGGCCACCGATTCCAGTATCCGAACCCATCGGCGCGCCAGGGAATCGATTGTGCGCGCATCGAACAGATCGGTCGAGTAGGTGACCGTCACCACCGAACCGGCATCGGCACCGGCGGACACCACGAACCGCAGATCACACTGCGGCCGACCCGCGCGGAGGTCGGTCACCGCACCGAGCGAACCCCGATCGGCGCGCACCGGGCCCTGAAATGCCAGCATGACCTGGAACAACGGATTCGGCGACAGCGGACGCTGGGGAGCACACTCCGCCACCAGCTGCTCGAACGGCACATCGGCATGCGCGAAAGCAGCCGGCTCGGACCGGCCGACCCGCGCGAGCAACCCGGTGAACGATTCACGACTGTCGACTTCGGTCCGCAATACCGCCGTCCCGGCCGAGACTCCGGCCACGCCGGCGCGTACGGCGCCGCCGCGCCCGGCCACCGGTGTGCCGATCGCGATATCACCGGACCCGCTCATCCGCGCGAGCAGAATCGCCAGCGCGGAGTGCAGCACCGTGAACAACGACGAATCGTGCTCCCGCGCGAGTCTCGCCAGCTGCTCGGTCGGCCCCGCCCCCACCTCGAATCGGCAGCTGTCGTGCCGGTCCGAGACCATCCGCGGCCGCGGTCGGTCGAAGGGGAGATTCAATTCCGCCGGCAGATCGGCCAACGTGTCCCGCCAGAAGGCGAGACTCTGCCGCTGCCGGCGGACCCGAGCGGCGGCCTCGGCCGTCTCGGGGTGGATCTGCCCGAGCTCGGTATCCGGTGCCGCACCGGCGAACGCGTCGAGCAGTTGCGCGAACCGGTCGTGATGCGCCGACAGTTCGGCATGGGTATAGAGGTCGGGGTTGGCCATGAAGTGCAGGATCGTCCGTGGCGGATCTCCGGTCCGATAGAGATCGACCAGCAGATCCTCGACCGGCCCGGAACTGAGAATATGAAAGTCCCCGGTGACCGGCCCGAGGCGGATTTCCTGGTGGAAGTACATGACATTGACCATCGGGCCGACGAAACGTCGTTGCCCGTCGGACCCGGCGGCAGCCCGAATATCGTAGAGGCCACAGCGCTGATGCCGCAGTGCGCCGACGAGGTCGGACTGCACCCGCCGCACGAGTGTCGCGACCGTTTCCTCGGTGCCGAGCGCGATCGGGAACGGCGCCACATTGACGAATACTCCCCCGGACCGCCGCAGTACAGCGCTTGTCCGCCCCGAGACGGGTATGTCGACCATGACGTCGTCGCGCCCGGTCATCCGGGCCAGATAACATCCGAACGCGGCGATCACCACCGCGGCCGGGCTGGTGTCCAGCGCCTTCGCGCAGTGCTCGATGCGCGACTCGGTCACCGCCGGGAGTTCACCGATCGCGGCCACGCTGTCCGCGCACGCCGGGGCGTACCCGCGGGCGAGGCTGGACACCTCGTGGACGCCGGCGAGTCGGTTCAGCCAATAGGCGCGGTCGTCGGCGAATCTCTTCGATTCCCGATAGCTGCGATCGGCCTCGTACAGGGTGCGCAGGTCCGCCGCCCGGTTCGGCGCTATCGGCTGCTCCGCTGCCGGGTCCTCCAGGGCCGCGGTGTACAGCGCCGCGATCCGGTTCACCATCGTCATCGCGGCGTAGCCGTCGGCGGCGACGTGATGAATCCTGTTGTACCACAAAGAATAATGATCACCGACCTGGATGATCGCGCCCGCGACCAGCCGGTCCCGGGCCATATCCAGCGGTGCCGTGTACTCCTCGCGCATCCACTGCAGCCCCGCCGCCACAGGGTCTCGTGCGCCGCGCATATCGATAACCGGCCCCGCCGACTCCAGCGACGGATCGAACATCTGGTGCGGCTCGCCGTCGACCTCCACGAGGCGTAGATATCCCGACTGGAATTCGAGGCCCACTCGAATAGAAGTCCGGCGCAGCAACCCAATATCCAGGTCTCCGTGGAGTTCGATATATTGAGCTTCGGAAATCGGCACATCGGGACGCAATTGCTGCGCCAACCAGAGCCCCCGCTGACCGGCCGACAACGGCACAGGCCGTGTCGCCGAAAGTGGCCGGGTGCCAGTATCATTCAATACCGGGCCAGAATGAACATGCGGCCGCGGACTTGCCATCGCGCTCCTCCAGAGACGACCCATCCTCGATTCCCGACCGGAGTTAGTGTAAGCCGAACTCCCGTCCGCGTATACCCCGAAAAACATGTCCTGTACAGCACATTCGCTCGGAACTTTATAAGATCGATAGGCCTTCGTGCAGCAATTCCCCAGCTGAGGCGATCGCAGCACAGACCAACGAGGATTTACCGCCCCGACTTCCGGCCGGGGTAGACTTTTCATAAATCTGGCCCGGTTATCCATATCGTTTTCCGATCAGGAAACAGGACCTATCGGAGATTTTCGGATACCTCTTCAGCAGAGGCGGCCCGGCCGGACCGAAATCGATCAAAACGGATACACTCGGCTAACATTTCGATTTCATCGAGCGTACGGAAGCATCACGTTTTTCGGGCCCCGATTTCAGGAAGGTCGCGATCGGCGACCGCACATTTCCTCGACCCCGCGGTAGCACTCGGGCCGATCCGCAGATCCGTGCTCCGGCGACGCACATCCGGTCGATCTTCGCGGTGACCAGCCTGTCCATGCCGGTCATGGTCCGATCGGTGATCGCGGGCAGGCCGGTCGCGATCCACCCGTCCCGCAGAACTTGCGAGTGCACGACCGTGACGACGGGCCGGCGCAGTGTGACAGGGTATCAAGGACCCACACAGATCCCCGGCGACGACCAGAGCGTTGCACCCTTCGAGCAGATCCGTGCAGAACGGCCCTGTTCTGCGGGCACCACCGGGCAGGCCACGTCGCCGAGGGCAGTTGCCGGTCGGACCTCAACGGCTCTGCCGCAGAACCGCTATCGAGTTTCGATTGCGCGGTATACCCGATTCCGAACACCGACACCGCAATGCGATACGCACCCTCTCCGGTGCGATCCATCCGACCCCGCCCGGATCAGGGTGGATATCAGGCGCCGACCGTCGTCGTGTTGATCCCGCTCTGCCGTGGTGAGGTCGTTCAGTGTCCGGACGGCCGATTGCTGCGATGTCGTTCCGGGTGCTCTTCGCCCGTTTGCGGGTAAAGACAGCGCGGGGCACTCGGACTGCTCCTCGTGCGGCTTCGCCACCGGCTCGCTCCGCCGCGGAGTACGCGGGCAGTGCCGGATCGGGGGTAATGGCGGGAATTCGGCGAATTATAAAGGAGCGAACGCGGCGATTTCCAGAGTTCGGCGCGTAGAATTCAAGCGGGTCGGGACAGTAACTGGAGCCCTATCATGACTGGAAAGAATTCACACACGAAGTTCACCCGTTTGGCGGCAGCAGCCGGCATAGCCGCGATTGCCGCGATTCCGGTTGTCGCCACCGCACCGCAAGCGCCTACCGCGCACGCAACCACACCCACGTCTGCCAGCCAGAGCGTCGACAAACCCGGTGGGGGCAACGGCGGCTGGGGTCGTGGCGAGGGTTGGGGCAACGGCGGCGGCTGGGGCAACGGCGACGGGTGGGGCAACGGCGGCGGCTGGGGCAACGGCGGCGGCTGGGGCAACGGCGACGGGTGGGGCAACGGCGGCGGCTGGGGCAACGGCGGCGGCTGGGGATGGAACTGGTGGAACCCGTCCAGCTGGGGCGGCTGGGGCAGTTTCTAGCGCCGGTGACCGTGCCCGGCCGCGCACAGCGTGCCGGGCTCGGGCCCATCCACCACCCACCATGTGAGGTGAAGTTCGACCAGCCGGGCTGGAGCTGGTGACGAGATGAAGATCGTGTGCGTCGGTGGCGGGCCGGCCGGGTTGTACTTTGCCATCTCGATGAAGCGTCGCGACCCGGCCCATGACATCACGGTGATCGACCGTGATCCGCCCGGGGCCACCTATGGCTGGGGCGTCGTGTATTGGGACGACCTGCTCGACATCTTGTATCGGAATGACCCGGAGAGCGCCCGGGCGGTGCGTGCCGGGTCGGTCCTGTGGCGCGAACAGGCAATTCACCTGGGCGACGATCGGATTGCGTATTTCGGCGGTTACGGGTTCAGCATCGGGCGCGCGGCATTACTCGACGTTCTCTCTCGGCGGGCGAGTGATCTGGGCGTCGACGTTCGGCACGAGCGAGAGATCCACGATCTGTCCGGATTCGGCGACACCGATCTCGTCGTCGCCGCCGATGGCGCGAACAGCCGGATACGGCAGCTGGGTGATCATTGTTTCGGCACGTCCGTCAGCCTCGGCGAGAATCGATATATCTGGCTCGGCACCGACGAGGTCTTCACCCGTTTCACCTTCGCCTTCGAACACACTTCCGCCGGTTGGATCTGGTTTCATGCCTACCCGTCGGTTGCCGGGAAGATCAGCACCTGCATCGTCGAGTGCCAACCGTGGACATGGCACGGACTGGGCTTCGATTCCCAGGACCACCTGGAGAACCTGCGCGTTCTGGAGAACATATTCACGCGCATTCTCGACGGTCACTCGTTGATCAGCAAGACACGTGGCGAATTCGCGAAATGGAGCCGCTTTCCCGAGGTAACCAACAAGACCTGGTATCACGACAACGTCGTATTGCTCGGCGATGCCGCGCACACGACGCACTTCACCATCGGTTCGGGTACCCGGTTGGCAATCGTCGACGCCATCGCACTCGCGCAGAACCTGTACGAGCACGCCGAGGTAGCCGATGCGCTGGCGAACTACGATCTGCAGCGGCGCGCTGCGCTGCGCCCGATACAGGCCGCCGCCCGTACCAGCATGACCTGGTTCGAACACGCCGACCGGTATCTCGACCGTAACGCCGTACAGTTCGCCTGTGCGATGGCGGCCCGGCACGGGCCACAAGCGCCATGGCGATATCAACTACACCTGCTCACACAGGTACCCGCCGTGCGCAGAGTCCGGCGTGCCGTGCACTCCGGACAGCGGTGGTGGCGGGCTGCCCGACGGGGGGAACTCGCGATACTCTCGCCGACCGGTGGTCCGGCTCTTCCTCATCCCCGGGTGCGGGGGTCGAGACGAAGGTAGAAGTTCAGCTGGTCACGGTCCGGGACGAAACTCGTCCTGTTCGACGACCCGCTACCGGAGTCGTGCGACTCCACGTCTTCGGGCCCGACGAACCGAACGGCGGCCGGGCCGGTGGTTCTGGATGCCCCCAGAGGTGTCGTCTCGGTGCCCGAAGAGATCTACGGTGAAGATATGACCGCCTCGGAGTGTCGACATCTGCTGGTCGCGCGGGACGTCGACACCGTGCGCATCACCATGAACCGGCCCGAGCGCCGCAATGCGCTGTCGGGCGAGTTTCTGGCCGAACTGCTTGCCACGTTCCGGGCCGTCGGCGAGACCGACGCCACCGGGATAGTTCTCGGGGCGCACGGTCCGGTGTTCTCCGCAGGACATGATTTCGCCGACGTCGCCGCGCGCGACCTGCTCGGCGTGCGGGAATTACTCATCCTGTGCACCGAGCTCATGTCGACCATCGAGTCGGTGCCGCAGGTGGTGATCGCCCGAGTGCACGGTCTGGCCACGGCCGCCGGCTGCCAGCTGGTGGCGTCATGCGATCTGGCCGTCGCCGCCGAATCGGCCGGTTTCGCGCTACCCGGCGGGAAGGGTGGCTGGTTCTGCCACACCCCCGCGGTTCCGGTTGCCCGCGCTGTCGGCCGTAAACGCCTGATGGAACTGGCCCTCACCGGCGACCCGATCGATGCCCGCACCGCCGAACAGTGGGGCCTGATCAACCGAGCGGTGCCGGACGCTGAGCTGGACACAGCCGTGGACGCGTTACTCGCCCGCGCTACCCGGGGCAGCCGGGCCAGCAAGGCACTCGGAAAACGCACTCTCTACAGCCAACTCGACCGCCCGGAAGCAGATGCCTATGCCCTCGCCCTGGAAGTGATGGCCGCCGCCGCTCAACTTCCCGGCGCCCGCGAAGGGATGGCGGCCTTCCTGGCGAAACGCCCACCCGTCTGGCGCGATTAGCGCTGCCAGGAGGCCACCGACCACGCGGATCACCGCGGAGTCGCCTACTCGGCTGCGGTGAGGACCGCGTGCTGTTCCCGGACGAGTTGATGGGTTTCGTCCTGGCCGCGACCCCACGCCTCGGCCACATAGGGACCAGCCGAAACGACACAGGTCCAGGCGTTCGGATGATCCCTGCCGTCCGAAAGGCAGGAAGTCTCGGGCAGTTCGCCGGGCGCCGGCGCAGCGGTTTTGCCGTGCGCGGCGGCGATCGCCTCCGTCAAGAACCCGCGGAGCCGCGCGGCGCCCGCAGGATCGGCGGTGCGGTACACGGTCGTTCCCTTGTTCGCCATCGCCGACACTCCCAGCTCGGGATAGAGCCGAGCAGCTGTCACCTGGTCCTCGGCGAATACCACAGCACCACGCGGCCCATAGGCGCCCGGTCCCGTGGCGTTCGCCCCGACCGACAACGCGAATACTCCATCGGGATCGTAGGGAAGCCGTGCCAGCTCCGGCACCGGGGTCGCCGCGAAGGAGTTCAGCAGCGGGCGCTGCAGTTCCAGCGCCCGGGTGAGCACGCGCTCGATCTCCGCGCGGTCGCGGCCGCGGGCCTCGGTGTAGACGACATAATCGTCATATGAGGTGACTGCCAGACCGTCGAGCCGCCCACTCTGGTCGCGCAGGCTGAAATGAGTGTCGGCCTCGCCCGGGAGAATTGCGGGCTCACGGTCTGCGGTGTCCATCATTCCCCGTGACCGTACGGCGGCCCCGGCAAGGTCGGTCGCCGCGGCACACGCGCTCGCGCTGTCCCGGAACCGCATGATCGCGTGGATGAGCCAACGACTGTCCCGCGACCCGGCGTCCCCGGCAAACCGGGTGCTCACGAACCCGGCGAGCAGCCCATGGTCCTCGGCCGCGTCGGCGACCTCGTTATTGTGTCCGGCGGTCACCATCAGCCGCGAACCGGTCAACACACCGGAGCTGCTGTGGCGGATGTAAGCCGGGTCGATCTCGGCCGGCCACACCAAAGCCTCGGCCATACGCGCTCCTTCGGCGAGTGCACCATCACCGAACTCGTCCTCGCCGGTCTCCGCCGGCGCCGCTGTGCAGGGTGTGGCCTCCCCCGTCGCCGACTCGGCCGCGCTCTGGCATCCGCTCAGCAGGAGCGCGGCGGCGGTGACCGCCGCAGCTGTTGCTCGCACCCGCGAGAAACCCTCGGACGTCCGAGATCCGTTGAAGCGACCTGTGGTAGGTCGCGAAAAAAGGCGATGGGCGCGCACGTTCTCCCCCTGGCGATACTCCACACCGGCGCGGCCGGTCCAGCTCGGCAAGATTATCCCGGACACACCCGCCCCGAATCGGCACCCCGGCCGCTGCGTGAAGCACACGTAGTCATCGTCGACTCGATCACACGTTGACACCGATGTCCCTGGTCATGCTGATATCCAGCGTCTCCCGCTTCCTGCGTCCCGAGGAGTCGTTCGCTATCGACAGCGGGCGCGCCGAGATCACCACCATCAGAGACACTGCCGCCACCGCGATTCCCGCGACGGTCGACCCGACCACCGGCACCATCCCACCCGAACCCCCCGACCGCGGCGGACCCCGTTCGCGCCGGATATCGGCCTACCCGATCTGCGCCGATTCACCGTGCGAGACGGTAGCTCCACCTACCGTCTCGCACGCTACCGGTCTTGGCCACGAAACGACGCTACGTCGCGGTCCCGGTGGCGGCCACGGCCGCTGGCTCGGGGGCGGATCTGCGCAGGCGGCCGACGATCAGCCCGGTCGCCGCGAGGGCACCGGCGATAGGCCATTCAACCGCTCCCACCACGGCGAGCGCACCGAGCCCGCCGTAATACAGATAGGAGGTGGGCACAGACAGCTCTACCGGACCCGCTTTCATCTTGATGCCCTGACCAGGGATGGCGACCTCGGCGTCGAGGAAGGGTAGCGCCAATGTGGCCGCGGGTGCGGTCTCGGCGGTGGCCTGCCCGTCCGGTTTCGCCCGGACCTTCTTACGAGCCGATTCGCCGGTGCCGGTCGCGGTGGTCCGACCGGTACTGTTCGCTTTACTGGGTGAAGGCATGGGACACGATCCTCTCGTCGTCGATGACTAACGGTTCCGGACCGCCCCGGCGGGCGCCGGAGAAGCCTGCCCACGAGCGTGAACGTGATCGATGGTCGCGCTCGGAAGAGTGGAAGGCAACCGGTCGACACGATCGATCAGCTCCTCGGTGCGCCGAGCGAACCACGCCGGAGAGAGCACGACCACCGCGGTGGCGGCGGTGACCGCCGTGAGCACACCGGCCCAGGCCACCGGACCCAGCGGTGTGCACCCGAAGAAATGGCTGACGCCGGGTATTTCGACGACAGCAACGAGTACCGCCGCACTCCCGACCGCCGTGGCCACCACGAGCGGATCGTCGTGCCGCAGTACCAGCGTCTGGGCGAGTTGGGTGCCGACCAGTGCCGTCAGCCCCATTGTCGCGGAGCGCCGCCGGGTACCCGGCGTCCATCGGCCGATCGCCCAGGCGGCGGTCGCGGCGGCGGCGGTGGCCGCACCGCGACGGACTATCGCCTCGACCAACGGACGGCCGAGGGATGGTGCGGGTGCGGACAGGACCGAATCCGGATAGCCGGTACCGGTCGTGGCCGGCGCCCCCGTGGCCGGGCGGCTCGGCGGTGACACGGCGATGGCGAGCGCCGGGAACATGTCCGTGAGCAAGTTGACCAGCAGGAGCTGGCGGGTACTCACCGGGGCGCCGCCGCGGCCGAGGGCCGTGCCGAGGATGGTGAACACCACTTCGCCCGCGTTGCCCCCGAGCAACAGGGTCAGGGCATCGCGGACACCGATCCACATATTGCGGCCTTCGACGAGAGCGTCGAGTAGTGCGGTGAGGTTCTCGCCGGTCAAAACCAGATCGGCGGCTTCGCGGGCGGGTGAGGAACCGCGTCCGGTCACCCCGATACCGGCATCGGCCATCCGGATCGCCGCAGCGTCGTTGGCGCCGTCGCCGACCATGGCGACCACTCGCCCGCACTGTTGCAGAGCCGCGACCACCTGCACCTTCTGCTCCGGACCGACCCGCGCGAAAACCTGGGCCGAGGCCGCCAGTTCGACCCTGGCGTTCTCGTCGGCGGCGGCCAGTTCGGCACCGGTGACGACCCGGGCGTCGGCCGGGAAACCGAGTTGGCGCGCGATGGCACGGGCGGTGACTGGATGATCGCCGGTGATCAACGCGACGGCGCAGTGGGCGGCGGCCAGCTGCTGCAGGAGGGGACGCGCCGAATCTCGCACGGTATCGGCGAGACCGAGGTAACCGGTAGTGGTCAGATCGGTTGCCAGTTCCTCGATCCGGTCCTGGTCGAATCGAGTCCCGTCCCCGATCGAGTCGAGGTCGCACTGGGCGACGGCGAGTACCCGCAGACCCTGATCCGCCAGGTGGTGGACGAGAGCATCCGCTGCGGCCCGGCCGGCGGACCCGGTGTCGAACCGGCAGCGCGGCACGATCACCTCCGGGGCACCCTTGAGCACCAACCGTGCCGAGGTGCCGGGACTGCCGTCGACGATGACAGCCGCCGCATATCCGCGGGAGGATTCGAAGGGCAGCTCGGCGAGCACGATCGGTTCGGGACCGTCCTCCGGCAGGCGTGCGGCAGCGGTGAAGACGGCTTCGTCCGTGGCATGTGTGTGCCCCTCGCCCGTGTCCGGGCGCGGGCAGGCCCACCCGGCGGCCCGCACCACCGCAGCGGCCGCTGGATCGGTGATCGCCGGAAGGTCGCCGCCCGGCGGGAAATCCGGTGGCACGGCCGTCACGACGGCGAGCCGGTTCAGTGTCAACGTGCCCGTCTTGTCGAAGCAGACGGTGTCGACGCGGCCGATGGCCTCCAATGCCCGGGGCGCCCGGACCAGCACCCCCAGTTTCGACAACCGGCGGGCGGCGGCGAGCTGGGCCATTGTCGCCACCAGCGGTAGCCCTTCCGGTACGGCGGCCACAGCGATCGCCACCCCGTCGGCCACTGCCCGGCGCAGCGGTCCCCGGCGCACCAGCGACAATCCGGTGACCACCGCACCGCCTGCCAATGTGAGCGGCAGAACCCGGCCGGTGAGATCACGTAGCCTGCCCTGGACCCCGGTGGCGGGTGCCACGCCGGACACGGTGGAGATCGCGCGATTCGCGACCGTGGCCGGACCGGTGGCCACGACGATTGCGCGGGCCCGCCCGGCGACTATCGTGCTGCCCTGGAACAGCATGCTGGCGCGTTCCGCGGCGGGGCCGGCCACCGGCTCGACATGTTTGAGCACCGGCACCGACTCACCGGTCATCGAGGACTCGTCGACCTCGAGATCCTCGGCGACCAGCAGCCGGGCATCGGCCGGTACCACCTCCGGCGCCCGCAGTTCGACGATATCGCCGGGCCGCAGCCGGGCCGCGGAGACGACACCGACCCGGTCCGAGGTCCGCGCCGCTTCCAGTCGGTTCCCGGTGGTCGCTTTCGGAACAACGACCCGGCGGACAGCCTGTTCCTGTTCCGCGAACAGGGCCGCCGCGGCGTCCTCGGCGCGCAGCCGCTGGATGCCGCTGACCAGTGCGTTGACGCTCATCACGCCCGCGACCAGCAGCGCATCGACATTGCTGCCCAGGATCGCGGCAGCCGCGGCGCCGATGGCGAGAACGGGCGTGAGCGGATCACTCAGTTCCCGGCGTGCCGCCCCGGCAAGCCGGGCCAGCAGTGCTGTGGGTACCCGCAGTCGTTCGCTCACCACGTTGTTCGACAGGACGGAGGCCCTGCGGCGCCAGTTCGGCGCGGGTTCGGGAATCGGTGACCGCCGGCCACGGAGGACTCGCGCGTACACGATCGCGGGGTCGAGGGTGTGCCAGGCGGTGAGTGGTTGCGGCGGCGGGTCCGGGGACCGCACCACGCGCTGCGCGGCCAGCCCGCACAGGATCCAGGCAGTGGCGCCCGCGGCATCGACCGGAGCAAGCCAGCGTCCCAGCCCGAGCCGGGTCCGCCGGCCGGTTTCCCCGGTGACCACGAGCAGGCCCGCCAATGTGCTGCCCGCCTTGGCCAGGCGCACCGCGGTGTCGATCGCCGGGCGGGCAGCCACGACCGCCGCGAGCACCCGGACGGCGTCGGTGAGATCGGTGCCGGTGACGAGGTCGGCGGTCCACGGTGCCGGTGCCGCGGGATCGTCGACGGCTACCCCGATATCGGCGAGCGCCAGGGCGGCCAGGGTATCCACCGGGTCGGCGTCCGGATGCAACGACGAGATCAGCAGTACCGGGCCACGGTCGACGCGCAGTTCCCGGACGAGTTCGAGCAGGCCGACACTCGGGTCGTAGGCGGCGGTGACCGAGGCGCCGAGTTCCTCGGTGCCGGCGACATTGCGCAGCACCACCCGCGCACCGGTACGTCGGGCGGTCTCGATCAGCGGAACGGCGCACGGGTCGATTTCCCACCCGATCGTCACGGTGGCGACCACCGCGCCGTCGACGAGCAGGTCGGCACGGTCGGTTCCCGGCACAGTGGAAGCCGAAGGCTCATGCCACTGCAGCGCGGCGCTGTAGAAACCGACCTCGTCGACGGACGCGGGGATCGGCTCGTCGTGCAGCAGGGCATCAGCGATCTCGAAGATCCGTCCCCGGCGCCACGCCGGCGCCGAGACCTCGACCTCGAGCACAGCCCGGGTGTCACCACGCAGTGCCGCGCCGTCGATGGCAACCACCTGGACCCGGTCGAGCCGGCGCAGCACCCCCGGGTCCAGCACCAATGAGCCCGCCTTCGCCAATCCCCGACCGAGGACGAGCGCGTAGGCCTCTCGGCCCATATGCGCGGCCTTCGGAATTCCGGCCAGTAGCGTATCGGCGATATCGTCGGCCGTACCGCCCCCGAGCAGTGTGCCCGCGGCCGCCACCAACGATCCGTTCGCGGCTTGTTCGGCATACTCATCGACCGGGCCGGACGCCACGGTGGCGACCGTTTCCTCGGCCGCCGGGCGGAGATCCGAGCCGGCCTGCTCCGCCGCGAAGAGCGTCGCGGCAGCCGGGCCGCGCGGCCGGGCGGCGGCCGCGAGCCCGGGTTCACGCTCGCACCAGATCTGCCGGCGCGCCAGTGCCTCGGAGATCTGGGCGGTCCGCGCGACCAGATCCAGCAGCGGCGCGGCGGGCGCCAGACCGAGCCCGTGCGCGGTCGCGGAGAACATGGTCGTCAGCAGATCGGTACCGGCGCGTCCGAGCTTCGACTCCAGTAGCGCGACGATCCGCGGCTGATGGTTGATCACCGCCGCAGCGGCGCGGGCGGCCCGCGGTGCGCGGGGAAACCGGCCCAGCCATCCGACCACCGAGGTACCGATGGCCAGGACATCGGCCACCGCGGCCACCACCGGAACCGCGACCGCCAGTGGGTCCCCAGGGTCGGTGAACAGCCCGCGGTAGTGCGTTCCCGGCTCCTGCCGGGCACGCGGCAAGTCGGCAACGGGGCGGATCATCGTGCGGATCTCGTCCGGATCCGCCGCCTCCGCCAGCTCGATCACCAGTCGCCCGAGTAGCTCCTCGACGTGTGCGGACACGACGCCGGACCCGTCGGCGACCAGCCGTGCCAGCTCCGCCGGATCCACTGCGCCGTTCGCCCCGAGCGAGGTCCGGTCGAGATCGATGTGCAGCCTGCGTCCGGACGCCCACGCCGGCTCGACACCTGCCTCGTCCGCACCCTCGCGTGGTGGACCGCCGAGTACGACACGGGCCCAATCGCGAACCGGCCCGACCGCCGGACCCACGAGCGCCGGCGCCACCAGCGCGGTAGCGGATCCGATACGGACGGTCGACGCCATCGCCCCTGCCGCGAGCCGCGCGAACCCGCGGAGATCGATACCCCGCATGCGCTCAGGCTTCCCGAATGATCGGTCGATGCATTCGGGGGAGTGTAGGTGGGGAAAAGGGGCAGTCCGGTATGCGCGCGCCGCACGTTGCGGTATCGGGACCCAACTGGGTGCACCACGCGCGGATCACCGATCAGCGCCGACTCGTCTCATCCCCCGGGCCGCAGCCCCGAATCGTCCCGATCGGTGATGTGGTCGAAGTGGACGAGCAAATGCCGGGCCCGGCCCGCTTCGCCGACCCGAATCGTCGACGAAACCACTGCCGACGCCTTGTAGGTGCTGTACGTCACTCCTATCCTTACCGGTAGAGGGGGCGACCCCGCGGAGTAGAGATGATCTACGACAATCTGCTCACGCTGACCGCGAAAGCACCGGTCACCAGCGGCTTGCGGCAGGGCGATACGTTTACGCCCTACGCCGCCCTGGTCGAGCGGATCGGCCGGCTCGCTGTCGGCTTCATGGAATATGGCATCGAGATCGGCGCCCCCGTCGCTCTGCTGATTCCGAACTCGCCCGATCTCTTCGTCACCGCCCATGCGCTCTTCGCCGTCGGCGCCGTCGCGATGCCGCTGAGCGAGACAGCCACGCGATCCGAGCGCGCCACGCTCGCGCGACGGACCGGACCAGCGGCCGTCGTCTCGACTCCCGGCCTCGCCACCGCCGCCGAGCTGCTGATCGCCGACGCGGCCCCCGGCCTTCCCTTGTTCCTGACCGATGCCCTGCCCGAGGGAAGCGCCACCGCTCGGCTGCCGGAACTGCCGGGCGCGACTCCGGCGCTCTACCTCTTCTCGTCCGGCTCGACCGGCTCGCCCAAGGTGGTGCCGCACACACATGCCGAACTCCTCGCCGACAGTGAAAGAGCCAGCACCGCCTGGGACCTGCAGCCCGACGATATCGTTCTCGATATGCTGCCGGGCAACTTCGCGATGGGATTCCTGCTCGGCGCTACGCAGGCCGTCGCCGGCGGAGCGACGACGCTCTACTGGAGCGATCCCATGCCGCTGGCGCTCTCGCGCGGGAAGCTGCTGGACACCATGGTCGGCGAGCATGTCACCTTCATGGGTGCCGTTCCGGCGATGTACGAAATCGTCGCCGGGCAGGGCGGTGGTTTCGATCTCGGGCTGCGCCTGGCATTCTCGGGCGGCGCCGCCCTCAAGCGCCCGGTCTTCGAAGCGGTTCGCCGACGCCTCGGTATCACGCTCCGACAGGATTACGGATCCACCGAGGCGGGCATGTTCTCGCACAACGACTCCCCCGATCCCGACTCGAGCTGGGACTCGGTGGGCAGGCCGGCAGGCGACGCCCGGGTCCGCATCGCGGCGTTCGACACCGACTTCGGCCCGTCCGTCGGCGAGATGGAAATAAGATCGTCTTCGCTCATGCGGGGCTATCTCGACGATGCGGTGGCTGATACCCGGGCCTTCGACGAGGGCTGGTTCCGGACCGGCGATCTCGCCTCGCTCGACGAGGAAGGTCGCATCTTCATCCGGGGCCGCAGCAAACTGCTGATCGAGGTATCCGGCTACAAGATCGACCCGGTCGAGGTGGAAGAGACGCTCATGAGCTCGCCCGCCGTCGCCGAAGCCGCCGTGGTGGGTCTCGCGGACCGGCGCATGGGCAATCGGCTGATCGCGTTCGTCGTCAAAGAGGGGAAGGTATCGGCCGATGCGTTGATCCGCTTCGCCCGGGAGCGGCTCTCGGTTCAGAAGGTGCCCGCCGAGATCACGTTCGTCGACGCACTGCCGCGCAGCCCGGCCGGCAAGGTGCTGCGCGCGCGGTTGGTCGAGCCTCAGGCAGACTGAGCCGCTCGCTGCGTGACATACGCCGCTATTTCCGCGGGTGATTCGAACAGTTCCGCCCGTATCTCCGTATCCGGAATGCTGATCTCGAATCTCTTCTCGAGGAACTGCACCAGCTTTACCAGGCTGATGGAGTCCAGCAATCCGGCCTCGAGCAGCGGGGTCTCGCGATGGACCGGCAATCCGCCCATTTCGGCCACCATTGCGGAGATATACTCGATTATCGGTTCTTCGATACCGTTCATCGGCTACGCCCCTTGCGTGGTAGGCATACCAGCCAATTTAATCGCGACCTGAAATCCCGAAAAGATGGGAGGGCGGCTTTGGGTGAAACGCGCCCGCTGGGCGAAAAGGAACAACTGCTCAACCATTTGCACACCCGGGGCGGGCTGATCGCCGCACAGGTGTTGCACATACGCGGCCGTCTCGATCCAGCGCTGGTGGAGCGCGCACTCTCCTGGCTGCAGACCCAGCACCCGATCCTGCGCGCCCATATCCGTTACGGCAAGATCATCTGGCACCGCTTGCCGCCGTTCGCCCATCGCCGGCCCTGGTTCGACACCGAGGGCACCACGGCGATCCCGTTCGAGGTGCTCGACGACACCGACCCCGACGCCTGGCAAAAGGTTCTCGCCTCCGGTATCCACACACCCATCCGGAAGGGCAACCATCCACGCGTGCGGATAACGCTGGTGCGGCAGTCGCCGGACGCTGCCCGCAATCACATCGTCGTCTGCGCCGACCATGCGACGCTCGACGCCCGATCCGCCAACATATTCGTTCGCGAACTTCTCGAATTCCTCGCCGATCCGGCCACGACGCAGCAGAAATCGCCGGTCCGCACCGGCCTGCCCCCGCCGATCGAAGCCGGCTCGCCTCATCGCGCTCGAACCGGCAGGGAGACCGCCTATACGGCGGCCATCCGGCTACCCGCGCAGCAGGTCCCCGACCCGAAGAAGGAAACGCGGGTACTGACGCGTCACCTCGAACCGGGAACAACGGCAACGCTGGAGGGAGCCGTCAAAACCAACAGGACGACGCTTCACGGTGCGGTAACGGCAGCATTCCTGTTCGCCGTACGCGCGCGGTACCGGCTCGACGCCATGACCGTGTTGACCACCGTCGACCTCCGCCGCCTCAGTGGACTCGCGCTGGCGCCGGACACCTACGGCTGCTATGTCGACATCCTGCGGACCGCGCACCCGATCACCGACGACTTCTGGGCAACCGCCCGTGACGCCTCGTTCAAGCTGATCGCCGTGCTGGCCAAGGACCACGAGTCCGCCTCGATCATGAAGTTTCCCGGATTCGAGGTGTATCGGCACGAAGCCGGCCCGACGATCCGGAACCACGGGCGTATCGACGGGCTCGCTGTCACCACGGTGGCCGATTCCGGACTTCGGACAGACTACGGGGCCTATACCCTCGAGGATGTCACCAGGATCGTCTCGCTCGACCTGCTCGGTCCGTCATTGTTCGTGATCGCCATTCGGCAACTCGGCGGCCTCGACCTCAGCGTCGGGTACGCGGCGAATGCGATGAACGAGGGTGAGGCCCGGTGGCTCACCGACAACGCGGTGGCCCGGCTGGAAAATACCGGATGAGCATGGCGCGCCACCGGTGCGCCTGTCCGGCTAGCCGGTAGTGAGCTCGGCGGGCATGGAGCGGTAGGCGTGCAGGTTCACGAGGTGTCGCGGGATCGGCGGTCCGTCCAGATGTAGATCCGGATATCGCTCGAAAAGGGTCCGCAGCGCGATGACACCTTCCATACGGGCGAGCCGGAATCCCAGACAGCCGTGTATCCCGGTGCTGAACGCGAGGTGATCCGCGGCGTTGGTTCTGGTCACATCGAACTGTTCGGGATCGGGGAACACGCCGGGATCGTAGTTCGCGCCCGCCAATGACAGCAGGACCAGGGAATTCCGTTCGATGTGCTGATCGAGGATGTCGACATCGTGGTTGGCGATCCGACCGGTCATCCGCACGGGACAGTCATAGCGCAGGATTTCCTCGATCGCGACCGGCCACAGATCCGGTTCCGCCGTCAACAGTGCCAGCTGATCGGGATGACTTGTCAGCAGTGCGATTCCGTTGCCGAGCATGTTCACCGTTGTCAGGAATCCGGCGTCCAGCAGCAGGGCCGCGTTCGCCATCTGCTCGCGGCGGTCGAGTTCGCCGCTGGTCACCAGCACAGTGAGCAGGTCATCGGCCGACTCCGCGGTGAGCTCGTCGATGCGTCGGTCGAAGTACTGTTTTACCTCGGCCAACTCTTCCACGGCCTGCCGATACGTGGTCCAGGGCAGGGCCCGGTCGACCAGCGGCGCACTGTTGAAACCCCACTTCAGCATGGTCGGCTGCATATCGGCGGGGAACCCGAGAATCTCGGCGATGATCGCCACGGGTACCTGTGCGGCGAAGTCGTCGATCAGGTCCGGTCGCGGCTTCGATTCCAGGCGTTCGAGCAGTTCGTCGGTGACTTCGACGGCCCGTTGCTCCAATCTGCGGATCGCTTCCGGGCTGAACGCATACCCCACCAGACGTCGGTACCGGGTGTGTTCCGGCGGATCGGTCGCCAGCATCGAAGGCGGTTCCGTGAGGTCGGGAAGACCCTGATCCGTTTTGGCCAATATCCAGCGGATCGGCTTCGGAATGACGGGATGGTCGGGTGTGAGCACGCCGAAGCGTTTGTCTCGCAGGATGAGACGGCACAGTTCGTAGTCCGCGGTGACATACGCTCCCGACAGTTTGGGCAGACGGCCCCGCCGCCGGATCTCCTCGATGAACGGGGACGCGCCCAGCAAACGATCCTGGCCGAAGACGATCTGCGCGAGCGGGTCTCCCCGACGCGCCGCCCACCGCAGATAGAACCGGGACAGGCCGTGGAGGAGCAGCCAGCGGATCCACGTGCGAGTCAGCATCGTCACCTCCTTTCCCAGCCCAACCACCATGATAGTTATCCGATATGAAGGTGCGGCGCCGCTGGGGCGGCCGGATCGTTCTTCGCGCCATCGCGATCGGCCTGCCGCTCGCCGTGCTGATCCTGTCGGTGACGCTGCCCGAACGCCGGGACAAGCCATGGACCCTTTACGTTCCGAGAAGACAGGTCACCGGTCTGCGCCGGGAAACGCCACCGAGCCACAGCTGAACGCACCCACAGGTGCACGAACAGTCGCGCTGAGAATATGTGCGAAGCGATGGCCGCAGCGGCGACGATATCGCTCGCAGTGCTTACGCCGCCGGTGACCAGAGCTGCGCTGGGATCAGGACTGTCCAGACCTGCCCCGGCGCGAAGGGGATGGCTGTACCGGTGGGAGTTGTATAGGTTGTGCCCGCCTGTGGGGAGGGCCGGGACCACTCGGCCTCGAACGCTCGACCGTCGCGAAGGACGAGCGCCCGACCGCTACCGGTCGTCTGGGCCAGGGGTGAGACGCTGCCCGCGATATCGCTGACGGCCGAGTCGTACACCTGCACACTCTGCAGCACGACCGTACTTGCCATGAGCTGTCCGGAATCGGCACCGGTGTAGGCGGCACCGTCCATGGACACCAGCCATCGGTCATAGCCGGGTGACCAGTCGAAACCGATCACCGTGTCCGGATACCGCGCTTCCTGATGTTGCGTGGACCCGCCACCGGCAGGCGCAGGGCCGAAGTGCAGTTGCGAAGCCTGCGGCCAGCCGCCGCCCACGGGCAACTGATCCGAGCGGACGAACAGGTTGTGCGGAGCGTCGCGACTGTAGTCGCGGAAGTAGGCGCCAGGTTGCCGCTCGGCCGAGGCGTTCTGCAGCGCCGAGCGATCGACGGCGGCAACCAGCTCGGGTGCGGCACCAGAGGATGCCAACGTCGGGTTACCGAACTGGTCCAACAGCGTCAGATCCGTTTCCCGCGCACTCCGGACAGGTCCGATCACCGGGGGTTTGTCGGTCGAGAACACCGCTGCCAACCGGCTCAGACCACCCTCGACCGGCTCGACATAGACCACATCCGCGGCTGCGAGCCCTACCGGTGGCCGTGCCTGCGGACTGTTGTCTATCTTCGCGACCAGCACGGGCACCCCCACCCGGGAGGGTGTGGCCGGGCCGGGAGGAGCGCTCTCGGGTCGGAGGCCATTACTGCATGCGAACACAGCGCACATTCCCAGTGTCGTCAGGAACGCAGCAATCCACACCCACCATCGCTGTTGCATAGTGTCGACCCTCTGAAGCACCCGGTTCTACGCCGCACTCGACCAGTGAAGGAGTGGTCGAGTCGGCCGCTGGACGAGGCTCGGGCCCCGGCGGACGCGTGCGGAAAGCAGCTGGGCACCAATCACGTCGAACCGAGCCTGTGCGCAAATCCCGTGCCCACACGAAAGGCGTCGTCGAGGTGGTGACCGCATTCGGCGCGACCGACTATCGGGGCTGCTACACGGTCGGGAGACTGTGGTCGAAGCGGCCGGGACACCGCCCGAGCCGGTTCGGTACGCCCGGTCACTCCGTATCCGAGCCGATGAAGTAAGTATCACCCGAATACGCCGGTGGGACGCCGACTGGGTGGCTCTCGTACTGCGGACGGTGTGCGAGCCATCCAGCCGGTAGCAGAATCATCCGTATTCGGCCGGGTTCCAGGTACGGGTCGGCTTGTTGGTGAAGATGAACCGTAATGCCTTGATCATGATGTCACCTCCTTCCTGGGGCTCGGTCGGGCGTGGACAAGGCTTGTGGGGGTCCGCCGCAGGGTGAACGGCCGCGGGATTGCCGCATTGGTCACGATCGGGCGGGTATCACCGCCGCCGATGACGCACAGAGAGGTGTTCTCGATGAGGGCGGTGGCCGCATCGGTGACCAGATCGTGGGCGACCGCGGCGCCGGCGCAGGTGAAGGGGCCGGAACTGAAGGGAACGAATGGACCGTGTCCGCTCGGCCGAATCCAGCGGTCGGGTTGGAATGCCCCGGGCCTGGTCCAGCGGTTTTTGTCGTGATGAAGAAGGTAGGGGCTGACGGACAACAGGTCACCGGTCCGGAAGGCGATTCCCCCGAACTCGGCTGGATACGGGACGGGACGGCTGACCATCCAGGAGACCGGCCGGTACCGCAGAGCCTCACGTACCACCCGGTCGACAGGCCATGGCCATGGTGAGCCGGGAGAATAGAGACTGCCCAGCAGCACCGACCACGCGAGCGAGTAGCCCAGCGGTCCCACAATGGACCGGAACATCAGCCCGTACAGTTGGGCCACCGTCGTATCGGCGAGGTCGTCGGGACAGGCGCCGATCACGGCATCGATCAGATCCCGTGGTTCGGCTTCCGCAATGCGGCCGGTGGCGCTGCGCCGGTCCCGGATCTGCTCGTTCAGCGCGGTGGACAGCTCGGCGCGTAGTAGTTGCGCTCGCGCCCGCTGCACCGTCCCGGCCGGGCGCAGCGCGCCCACGCGTGCATTTCGCTCCAGTAACCGCCGCAACTCGGGAGAACCATCGGGGTGTAGCAACACGTTCGCGGTGCACCGGTACACCAGCGCGACCCCCGCTGCGGGCCAGCGGGTGACGGAGGGCATTTCGGTCATCACCGCCGCCAAGGACTCGCGATACTCGGGCGTATACGTCCGCAGAATCGCGCGCACCGCGCGGCCGAAATCCACCTGAGCAGACCGCGACGGCAGCATAGAACCGAAGAACCCGGACTTCCCCGCATTGAAAGCTCGGTCACTCAACACCGTCAGCGCCAGACCCGTATCGCCGACACACCACCCGCCCCACGGCAGCCCGAACACCTCGACCGGGCTGGTACGACGCAGATTCTCGAGAAATCCCAACGGATCGCGCCGGAACCGGCGTCTCTCTGCAAAACCCATCGGACGGTCCTCTCATGGAGAGGGGGAGCGATTCATCAGATGTTTTCGAGCGGATTCATCCACTGGTGGTGCGTACAAATGCAGACCAAGCATAGTCTCGAGCAATTTCAGAAGCGAGGTCGCGGAAATCGACCGTGAATCGAGTACCTCTCTACACCGCCGGGGCCTGCGAACACGGGCTCGGCAGGGAAAGAGATTCACGATCACCCTCGACCGCCGAAAATCGGCCATCGAGGTCTAATCGCCGCAAGCCCCATCCGTCTCGGCGGAGATTTCCATTGCCAGGCGCGCGTACATGAACATATCCCGGCGTCGACCACCGACCTTCTGCCACGATCTGAGGAGTCCTTCGCATTCGAAGCCGGCTCTTTCCGCAGTGCGGATCGACGCGCGGTTCCAAGGTTCGACATAGAGCTGGAGCCGTGGGATATGCAGCTCTTCCAGCGCCCAGGTAGCCGTCGCCGCCAGAGCATGCGCGGCAACGCCATGGCCGCGAGCAGAGCGGACCACCCAGTAACCGAGCGATGCGCGGCCTTCGTCGATATCTCTCAACCACAAGCCGATACTTCCCAACGGTGTGTTGTCCCGGCGCCGGGCGATCACCATCGGGTATCCGGTTCGATCGGCCGCCAGCTGCCACTGCCGTTCGACAAACCGCGTTGCGGCCCTACGCGAGAAGGCCGCCGACACTGTGCTCAGCGGAATCAGATCGTCGGCAGAGGCTTCCCTGACGAGTTCGAGGTCTGCGGCGGACAACGACCACGGACGGAGTTCCAAGTCTGCGGTGGCTCTCGGATGCGGTGTTTGCAGAGCATCGTCCATGGTCGACCTCCCCACAATATGGACAGGATATCGGCCCGGTGTCACCATCACCACGTCCCCTCCGATACCGCAGACACACATCGAGCCTCGCAATTCGATCGCCTCCGGCAGGTATCGACCGGTCACCGCGCGATAACGGACCCGGCCGAGCAGTTCGCCACCGTCGCAACCTGGACCCGGCGCGCCCACTGGCAACCGCTCGCCACTCTCGCGCCCGAGTCCGGCACCGAGATCTATCTCGGGCTGTTGCACGCCGAGGACGGCGCCGAGGCCAGGGCACGAGCCGCCATCGCCGCCGATACGCAACCGGCCGCGCACAACAACCAGCACCGCGGCTTCACCTCCAGAGCTCAGCGCAGACCGGACATTCGGCGGAGCCCTTACAACACGCCCGATCGACGTCCTTTCTCGGACTGCACACGCCACACCTACGAAATTCGATTACCTCGGCTTCGATCACCTCGGTCGTCCACCTTTCCCAACCGGGAACCCTGCGGTCAGGACATCAGCTCTTGCCGTCGATCCGATGCCAGGTCATCCCCCAGTTGTAGGCGAGGTCGACCGATTGATTGCCGAATATCTGCGGGTCCGGCGACGGCGGAATGAACCGACCTTCTCGGCGCACCACCAGCTCACCGCCGATGTTCTCGAGAACGGCCAGGGCCATGTTCTTGGAATTGTCCACGCAGCCGCCGACCTGGATCTCGATCGGTGGGGCGCCGATCGGATACAGCGTGGCCGTGGCGGTCACACCTCGGAAATCGGCGGCGCCGGAATAAAGAGTCGCGTACACCAGGATCCTTCGGAATTCCGCGAGATGGCCGAGATCGATGAACATGTTCTCGCCGTCTTTGTTCGAACCGCTGCGGTCGTCGTCGCCCAGCGCAATGTAGGGCACGCGGTCGAGGGCACCGAAGGAGTTGTCCATCGGCTGGATGATGCCCTTCGCCCCGTTCTGCATCTCCCATAGGCAGCGCAGGTCCAGGTCGAGTGCCGCAGCAGCATTCCGGCGCTTACCGAACAGCCCTTTTCCGCCTGGCACCGACCAGTTCAGGTTCACCCGCATCAGCCCCGAGGTAGCGCCCGCCTTGTTCAACGAAACCGCCGGCGCCTCCTTCGTCAGCGAGAGTTTCCGCATACTGACGGGCGGCGCGGGAGGCGGATTCGGCACCGGCGGCCGAACGTCGGAAGCCTGGGCCGGCACCGGGACCTGCGCCGGAGGTGGTGGAACCGGGGCCGCGGGCTGCGGCGGGTGTTGCGGCGCGGCGGCCACGGGTTCCTCGTCGACCGAAATCCCGAAATCGGTGGCGAGCCCGGCGAGCCCGGACGCATATCCCTGACCGACCGCCCGGAACTTCCAGGCACTCTGCCGCCGATACAGCTCACCCAGAACAAACGCCGTCTCCCGCGTGGCATCGACACTGTCGAACCGGGCCACCTCGCCGCCGCTCACCGCATCGAGAACCCGCACGTGCAGGCCACTGAACTGCCCGAAAGTGCCGCCGTCCGCCGAAGCCGCGATCACGATGGTGTCCACATCGGGCTCCACCCGGGCGAGGTCGGCGGTCAGGACATCCACCACGGTCGGTCCCGACCGTTTACCCTCGTGCCGGACTGCTCCGGAGGGATGCGCCGGCTGATTGTAGAAGACGAAATCGTCGTCCGACCGGACTCTGCCGTTCACCAGCAGCAACGCCGAGGAATCCGCGTCCGGAACTCCCGCACCACCCTGCCAACCCAATTCGACCCGGACCGAGGATACCGGCACCACCACATTGGCGCCCTTCAACATCGACACGACCACCAACGTAACCGACACCTGGAGAACACATCCGGCGCCGACGTGGCGGACCGCTACGATGTCGCGGCTGCTTGCTGTGTGTCGAGGGGCCGGTCGCGTCGTGTGGTAGCTCGACATCGTCAGTTGTGTAGTTGTATGGGTGGATCCGGACATCGCCGGAGAATTCCGGCGTCGCCCGGCGAGGTCGAAACCGATCATCGACGAAATTCGACGTCATCTTCGGTCGGCGCCGTCGATCCCGGTACTCGACACCGCGACCGCGGCGACTTCGAAACCGCGCACGGGCACGTTCCGCTGATCGAAGAAGTTCGGTAACTGGTCTCCGACCGGCTCGATGCCGACCGGCCGGGACGACCTTGATGCGCAGCACACGCCGTGACCAGCCGATTTCCACTCTCGAACCCCTCTGAGGTAATCTCATCGGGCGCCACAACATGAGGCGCAACGGGCTGTGGCGCAGTTTGGTAGCGCACTTGACTGGGGGTCAAGTGGTCGCAGGTTCAAATCCTGTCAGCCCGACCATCGAGAAACCCCTTCCCACCTGCATGGGAAGGGGTTTTCTCTTGTTCCACCAATCGGAGTTTTGGGACCAATTTGGGACCATCTCGGCCCTGCCGGGCCGTCGCAGGGCTTTGACCAGGGGCGGCCAGGAAGCGTGACAGTCGGTCACCGTCGCCGCGCAGCTCGTCCAGATCGGGGTGCAGGTACCGCTGGGTGATGCGTGGATCCGTGTGCCCGGCGATCCGCTGCAGCCGGTGCAACGGCACGCCGGCGTCGGCCGAACCAGGTCAGACCGGTATGCCGCAGATCGTGCGACGCAGGTGCTCGAAACCCAGCGTCGTAACCACCTCGTCCCAGTGCGTCGCCTTCCGCAGGACACCGGTCGCGATCCGGCCGCCGCGCGGGCCGACGAACAACCGCGCCCGCATGAACGCATCGTGGCGTGTGTCCTCGTCGGCCTCCGCGAGCGCCGTGTCCGCAGTGATGCGTGCCCACGCGGCGTTCATTCGACGAAGGACCACCGGGCGAACCTCCTCGATGATCGGAATCGGTCGGGCCCTCTTTCCTTTGGTCCCCTTGTCCTTCATGTCACCCGGGCCGGGGGTGGTCTGGCAGCGACAACGCACTCACTGATCGTGCCGGTGGACGGTCGGGGTCGGGTTGACAGGTGACGATGTCAACTGCCTTGTCGACGATTTCTGCGTGTGTCACACCGATCGGTCAGGTCGACAATCTCGAGTCGGTCCAGCTCCACGTCCGCGACCCTAGATTTGTACCGAGCGGTCTCCATGCCGGGGCTGCGACGGGCAATCGCGACTCCCAGCTTCGCCCGGAGCACGTCCTCCAACATCGTGACCGGTGCCAACTTTCGTCGTGATCCGCCGTCTCGGACGTAGTCCTTCTCGCTCCAGACTCCGACATGGGTACCGTCCAGCAGAATGTTCCAGTTGCTCCAAAAACCGGGACTTCCGTCGGTTCGCATCAACTCCAGTCTGTCGAATCTGCAGTCTCTGATGTTGATGTCCCCGTTCACCCTCCAATCAATCGAGCCATCCGCTGTCTGCGCGAGCAGAGCCGCCAGCAGCAACGAGTCCGTGCGCGTGAGCAGATGCACGATGTTCGACAGGACGTCGAAGTATTCGGGGACGATGAATCTCAGCTCGTCGGTCCGATGCATGTCGTTGTGGCCGACAAGTACATAGAGGATTGAGTTCGCGAAGCTGGTCGACCAAATTCGCTCCGCCATATGTCTGAATCCGAACGACTCGGCCGCTCCCTGATCGCTCACATGGGCGACATAGTGCACGGGTTGCCTGCTGCGTCGCATATGCGATATCTCCAGAGCGATCCAGGGTCGGCGCATCACCCTCAGGAAGTCACGAGACCCTCTCCTCTCGACTTCGTCATAAGCAGCGAGGACCCTGAGCGAACCAAAGAGAGCTGTAAAGTCGGCAACGGCCGCTATGAGCTCGTGGTCAGGCAACGATTGGTCAACGGACACGACGTCTATGAAGAGGTGCTCGAGGCCGATTTCGATCGCGAAGGTGATCGCTGCACCGATGTTCCATGAGAGGCCGTCACCGTCGAGATCCCACCTCCAGGACAGCGCCGCTTGCGATTCCGACGCGATCGGCGATACCACTGCGGTCGGTAGATCGCGCGGAGCGATCGGGCTGACGCGTTCTCGCTCTACCAGGCCCGCGCTCGATGCCGCCTGAATATCGACTGCCCACAAATGATTGCTCATGTCGGACAGCTCTTCCTGGGCGTGCTCTGATTACGCCCTGCCAGCCGAAGTCGATCTCCCGACCACCCGCGCGCCGGAACTCTTGTGTTCGAGACCACTCGGACCAATCGTCTCAATGCGCCACCACTGGGCATTGCTCACCACACCCACTGACACAGGGCCGCGATCGTTATTCCTGCAACCAGCAACGGACCATAGACGGGTGCGACGGCCCACGATCGAAGGTCTCGGCCGTCGGGCCAGTAGTTACTCTGGTCTGCCTCGGTGGCAGCGAGCGATGTGTTCATGGCGAAGGCCGGGATATCTCCACCACGAGCGGCCTTGTCGTACAGAGCACGGAACGCACGTTCCTGCTTGAGGTAGTTGGCGTCCAGTACCCCGAAGACCAGGACAGCCAACACGCCCAGTAGAGCCGTCGGAGGTGAGTCCTTCGTGACGGCGAAGCCGTAAGCGGCGGTCACGATAGGTAGAACCCAGGCTTTTGATGTCGCAGATGCCTGGGACATCCGCGCCACAACCGACTGGATAAACGCAAGGTGCTGGCGGCGGTCTTCCGCGGATACGTTCAGGTGGCTGCGGGTGAGAGCGGCCTCGATGTCGAGTGCGGCCTGATCCAAGGTCTGCTCTGTTTCGTCGGTCCCTGCAGGCCAGATCTCCGGTATTCGATCCTCATACCATCGCGGAACCAGATGAATGTGGAGGTGCTCCACTGTTTGGGTCGCAGCCCGGCCGTTCGACTGTATGACGTTGAGCCCCTCGGGTGCCAGTGCTGTCCGGATCGCTTGGGCGACTTTCATTGTCGTGTGCGCCAACGGCAACAACTCTGTCTCCAACAGTCCCCAGACGTCGGGAACGTGCCTCGTCGGGACAACGAGAGTGTGTCCGTGGGTCGCAGGCTCCAGTGGAAAGAATGCGACCGTATGTTCGTCGCGATAGATCTCACGAACCCTGGGATCTTCACCGGCCACGACCGCGCAGAACGGGCACCCGAGACTGCTCATCAGCTTCTCACAACCCCTTGATCGACCAGCCCTCGAGATCACGTTCGAGGGCTTTGTAGGTTGTTCGAGAGTCTATGTTCCCGTTCAGATTCCGAGCTGTCGGGTCGAACACCGGCACGCCGGAGATGCCAGACCCGAGGAAGGGGTCAGCCCCTGGCTGTCAACCGAACCCATGCTCGACAGACCATGGATGCGGACGCAGTCCGACGCCGACGGAGGCGTTGCCGACCACCCCGGGCCACCGTTTCGACCGGGCTCACTCGCATGGACGCGGCGGCGAGCCCCCTCGGCCGGCTGAGGTAAATCGTGGTGGGGGCGCTCGCCGACCGGCTCCGCAGGATCGTGCGCGGCCGCTTCCGCCGTGCCGCGAACCGGCCGCGCTCGATTTCGGATCTGTGCGTGTGACAGGATCATTCGGTTCGTCGAAGTGTGCACACGAAGGGCTCTGGAGTGAAATTGCGTGTCGGAGCCAACGGTTTTCGTCGGGTCCGGCGGGTGGTTCTCGCATTCGCGGTCGGAGTCGGCGTCATCGCTTTACCGGCTCCGGTATCGGCCGAGGGTGGCGCCGATGCCTATCTCGATCGTCTGGCCGAATCCGCGGAGACTCCGGTACTGGAGTGGTCGGACTGCCAGGACGGGTTCCAGTGTTCGACGGCAAAGGTGCCGCTGGACTACAACCAGGCGCGGGGTGAGCAGATCGAACTGGCGGTGATCAAGCTGCCCGCCACCGATCCGGGACGGCGGATCGGGACCTTGTTCGTGAACTTCGGGGGACCCGGTGCGTCCGGTGTCGACCGGTTGCGGGAGCGGGCGCGCTGGCCGTGGCTGTTCTCCGATGACCTGCGGGCGCGGTTCGATGTGGTCTCGTGGGATACGCGGGCGGTCGGGCGCAGCGCCGCGGTGCGGTGTTTTTCCACGGAGGCCGAACAGTCGGCATTCCTCACTTCTATGCCGCCGATGCCCGCCGTTCCGGGCGAGGAGGCGCCGTTCTACGACTGGTCCGCGCAGTTCGCCGACCATTGCGCGCGGCAGGCGGGACCGATCCTGAACCATTCGTCGACCGGCGATACCGCGCGCGATCTCGATCTGCTGCGGCGCGCTGTCGGCGACCCCGGGCTCACCTATCACGGCATTTCCTACGGGACCCAGGTCGGCGCGGTGTACGCGAACATGTTCCCCGGCCGGGTTCGGGCCATGGTGTTCGACGGTTCGCTGGACTTCGAGGGCAATATCGAGGGGCACGAGGGGCAGGGCACCGTGCTGCCGCTGGATACGCGGCAGAACGTCGCCGACGGTATCGCAGCCGCGTTCGATGCTTTTCTGCGCCAGTGTTCGGAAGCCGGTCCGAATTGCGCGTTCTCGGCCGGGGATCCCCGGCTGAAATGGACCGCTCTGGCCGAGCGTGCCCGGCTGGCCCCGATCGGCGCGGACGGCCGGATGTGGACTTATTCCGACATCGTCAACGCGGCCGCCGGTCTTTCGCAGCCCTCCGGTTTCCGGGCGCTCGCGGAACTGCTGCAGATGTTGTTCGACGCGGGTACCGCTGTTCCCGGATTGCAGCCGGTCAGCGCATCCTATGTCGGCAACCGCACCGAGGCGTATCACGCGATCCAGTGCAGTGACAGCACTGTCCCGACCGATCCGGCGGTATACAGTCGCGCCGCGGCCTCGGAAGATCAGCGGGTACCGTATTTCGGACGGATCGCCGTTTTCAGCAGCATCACCTGCGCGTTCTGGCAAGGGCACGATGCCGACCGCTATACCGGGCCGTGGAACAGGCGCACGGCCGCACCGATTCTGGTGCTCAACAGCACATTCGATCCGGCCACACCGCTGCCCGGAGCCGAGGCCGGTGCCGCGCAGCTGGCCGACGCGCGGGTCGTGGTGACCGAGGGAATCGGGCACAGCAGCATGTATGTACCGAGCACCTGCACCGAGCGGGTCAAACGGGAGTACTTGTTCACCGGCCTGCTGCCACCCGAAGACGCGCGCTGCGCAAGAGACGGGTCTCCTTTCGATCCACCGGCTTGACGCACGTAGAACCGATGCTGGCACCGGCCACTGCCGGATCACCGGGTCCGGCGAGCCCCGCTGTTTCGCCTCCGACCGCGCCGGAGATCGCGACGGCATCCATTCCGGCACCGGTCGGACCGGAGGCTTCCGCCGCGCCGGCACCTCCTCCCCCGCCGGTGTGGACGCCCGAACCCACCATCGTCGTACCACCCACACCCACACCGCCCGCACCTGCACTCGCCCCGCCCACACCTCCTGCACCCGCACCGTCCAGAGTTTCCTACCCGGACTGTGACGCGGTCCGGGCCGCCGGCGCCGCGCCGCTGTACAAGGGTGAGCCCGGGTACAGCACGAAACTCGACAGGGACCGCGACGGAGTCGCCTGCGAATAGCAGGTCCCGCTTTCCCAAGTGGAAGCCTCATCTCTCGGGGAAACGTGGCGGGCCAGGGCTCCGGCCTGTTCCCACTCGTCCCTGCCGCATTGTGCCGCGCGACAGGGACGTGGTAGTCACGAATTCCGCCGGGCAGACGAGTTCATCGGCGCCCGAAGGCGCGGGCCCCAGCCCCGGCGCGTCCGCTTCTACCGGCGGGCCGCCCGATTCACTCGGGTCAGGACGCCGTGCAGTTCCGCGAGATCGTCCGGATCCAGACCCAGTCGTTCGACCACCGCGGGCGGTATCTTCTCGGCTTCGGCGCGGAGAGCGCGCCCGGCGGGGGTGAGGTCGACGACCAGATTGCGTTCGTCGCGGGGATCGCGGTTGCGGGTGATGTAGTCCAGGGCTTCGAGGCGTTTGAGCAGCGGGGACAGCGTCGGCGAATCCAGCTGGAGCAGTTCGCCGATCTCTTTGACCGACAGTGGGGCGTCGCCCCACAGTGCGAGCATGACCAGGTATTGCGGATGGGTGAGCTTCATCGGCTCCAGCAGGGGCCGGTAGATCGCCAGGACGGCGCGGTTCGCCAGCGCCAGCGCGAAGCACACCTGCCGCTCCAGCCGCAGCGGATCCTCGGTCACGCTGTCCATGTACACCTCTCCACGTGGTATCCGATCGGATGATACGGACGGGATCGGTAGCGGTCGGCACCGATGACACATCGTACACAATTAGTTAGTGTGCGATATATTATCGCGCAACTGGAAGAGGGTGAGCCGTTCGACGCTCACCGGGAGTCGAGGGAGCAGCCGATGCCCGCACGAACCGCACCGACCTCCGTACAGCGGATCCGCTACATCTGCGGCGCGACCCTGCCGGCTTCGCTGACCGGCTGGGTGGTCGACGACCTCACCGGTCCCGGAGCCACCCGTCGCTACCTGCTGCGTTTCCTGCTGCCGGTCATTGCGCCGCTGTGCCTGTTCCTGCTGCTGCCTGGACCGTTGTGGATGCACCTGGCCATGATGAGCCTGCTCTACCTGCCGATCGCCTATTTCGCCGTCGCCCTCGTGTACGTCTACCGCCGCCATCGCCTCGTCGAGCACGGGCTCGACCCCGAACTGGCCGACGCCGCGCGACAGCGGCGGCGCGCCGACGATCGGCTGGCGTACGAACGCCGCCACGGCAGGGCGATCCAGGAATGAGCGGGGATGGGCCGGGGGCCCCGGATATCAGGTGGCGCGGCGAGCGCGAGCGCGACGTCTGCCCTCGTGCATAGCCTGCACCCGGGGCACGGGAATCGTATGGCCCTCCGCGACCAGATCGGCCGGGATCGCCTGCGGGCCGGGCATGGCGGCTGCCCAGGGATCAGTGTCGGCCAGTAGGGCAGGCGCGGTGCGCACGGTGAAATCCGTCGGCGTCACATCGTCGAGGTCGGACCAGTCGAGCGGGAACGATACGGGAACACCCGGACGGGCACGCGGACTGTAGGCCGCGACCACGGTCGCGCCACCGGTGCGGGTGGGGTCGAGGAAAACTCTGCCGCCGCGGTCG
Organism: Nocardia sp. NPDC001965; assembly: GCF_053594175.1. Classification (NCBI taxonomy): domain Bacteria; kingdom Bacillati; phylum Actinomycetota; class Actinomycetes; order Mycobacteriales; family Nocardiaceae; genus Nocardia; species Nocardia sp. NPDC001965. The sequence goes on along the minus strand of NZ_JBSFDZ010000003.1, from coordinate 348,510 downwards.
TCCTTGATGAACGCGGTGGTGGCGAACGCGGGATCGAGGCGCTCGGCCCGGGCGGCGATCGCACGGGTGGCCGCCGCCGCGTCCTCGGGGCGGGTACCGGGTTCGATCGGGACGAATACGTGTGCGCCTTTGGCACCGCTCGTCTTCACCGCACCGGCCATTCCGGACCCCGCCAGCACCGCCCGAACCAGTTTCGCCGCCTCCGCCGCGTGCCGGAACGTCTGTCCGGGCGACGGGTCGAGATCGAGTACGAGATGCGTCGGGCCGGCGCCGCGAGCAGAGGCCACCAGCATCGGGTGGTATTCCACCGCGCGCTGATTACCGAACCACAGCAGTGTCGGCATATCGTCGCACAGCGCATAGGCGATCTCGCGCCGCGAACTCTCCGCCCAGACGGTGGTCCGCCGAACCCACTCGGGGGTGTATTTCGGCAGGTTCTTCTGCATGAACGGATCCTGTCCGGGCCGTATCCGCACCACCGACAGCGGCCGATCGCGCAGTACCCGTACCAGCCGCTCGCCGATCACCTCGAGGTAATCGAGCAGATCGCGCTTGGTCGCCTCGGCTCCGTCGAACAGTGGTCGATCCAGGTTCGTCACCGGAACCCCGCAGCGGACCTCGTCACCGGCCATCGGCTCACCATGCCCGCAGCCGGCACCGTGGTCAACCCTGTGTTTCCGGTGGGCCCGAACGCGGGACGGCAGCGCGCCCGCCCGCGCGTGCCCGACGCTCCGCCGGGCGACACCGGAATTCGGTTGCGTGGCGGACGTGGAATCCGGATGGTTGCCTGATGCGACCACGAATTCGAGATTCACCCGGGCAGTCGGAAGAGCGTCCGGGCCTGGCGGGCTGGCGCCGGCGGCACGCGCAGCGCTCGTCGAACGCCGCCCGGCCGATCCCGTCGGGAAAACAGTATCGACGTAAACAGAAACACCCGGGACAACGGGATCCGGGCGCCCACCACTGACGCAACGCTGTGTGCCGCACCACCGATCGGCCCGGTTTGCGAAACGTCCGGCGCCGCAATCGCGATAACCGACCAACGCGCCTTTCTCATTCCCCAGTCCACCGGAGCGGCCATGAGTGACACCACCGAGCGCGACGCCGACGTCACCTGGATGCGTGACGACCTGCGACATGCCTGCCGTCTACTCGGTCTCGACGATCGGCACGGCGCCTGGATCGCCTGCGAATTCGCCCCCTGGGCGGCCGGCTATCTCGCCTGTCGGCTGAATCTCGAACTCCGCCGGCCGGAGATCGAGGCGGCATGAGACCCGGGCGACACGCCATCCTGTCGAATCAACAGTAAATCTTTCGTTCCACCGCCCGCAGACACTCCGGCGCGGTAACACCGATGCGCGCGGACTCGTGCACGGCGACTACCGGCTGGACAATGTGCTGTTCGGCGCAGCCGACGCGGAACGGCCGGTCACCGTGGTGGATCGGCAGGGCGTGATGGCCGCACCGGCACTGCGCCCATGTGCTCGATACCGGCGCACCGGAATTGCTCACGTGCCGGATTCGGCCGGCACCGCTTCCTCCGATCTCGCCGGACCCGGTCGATGCGCATCAGCCGGAGAAACGCCTCGCCGAACACGCCCGACTTGCCGATTCCCGCTCCATCGGCTGTGATCGGATCACGTGAGCGGAAACGATATCGTTTCGAAAATCGGGGTCCCGGGCGCATTGGGCCGCCGGACCGTATTGCGGGCCGGAGCGGTGACCGCCGCCGTGGCCGCCCTACCGGTGGCCGGCGTGGCTGCGGCCGGCCCGGTATTCGCGCACGGCGTCGCCTCCGGCGACCCACTACCCGACGGGGTGATCCTCTGGACTCGGGTCACCGTGGGACCGGATGCCGGGCCCGGTTCAGGTGTCGGCGCGCCCGCCGCCGTGCACTGGGAGATCGCCGACGACCCCGATTTCACCGGTGTGGTCGCCGCTGGATCCCGGATCGTGGACGCGGAGTCCGATCACACGGTGAAGGTGGATGTCGGTGGCCTGACCCCGGCGCACGACTACTTCTACCGGTTCCGGGCGCTCGGTGAGACCTCGCCGACCGGCCGGACCCGGACCGCCCCCGCGAATTCGGCCGCCCCCGCCCGGCTGCGTTTCGGAGTGGTCTCCTGCGCGAACTGGGAGGCGGGCTATTTCGCCGCCTACCGTCACCTCGCCGCCCGCGACGACCTCGATGCCGTCATCCATCTGGGTGACTATCTCTACGAATACGCGGCCGGGTCACACGGGGGCCGTGCCGGGGCGGTTCGGCGGCACGAACCGGCGCACGAGATCGTTTCGCTCGCCGACTATCGGATCCGGCACGCACAGTACAAAACCGATCCAGACCTCATGGCGCTGCACGCGCGGGTCCCGTTCGTCTGTACCTGGGACGATCACGAGTCCGCGAACAACGCCTGGTCCGGCGGGGCGGAGAACCACGACCCGGCCACCGAGGGCAGCTGGCCCGATCGGCGGGCAGCCTCGATGCGCGCGTACGCGGAGTGGATGCCGGTCCGGATCCGGTTCAGCGCGGGCGAAGCACAGATCTACCGGCGGCTGCGTTTCGGCACCCTCGCCGAACTCTGCATGCTGGACCTGCGCAGTTACCGGGACCGGCAACCTACGCTGGGCACCCGGGAGGCCGACGACCCGGCCCGCACGATAACCGGTGCGCGCCAGCTGGAATGGCTCACCGCGGGTCTGGTCTCGGGTTCCGCACGCTGGCAGGTGGTCGGCAATTCGGTGATGATCGCACCACTGGCCTTTCCACCACTGGACCCCGATACCACCGCGGCGATCACCCAGGTCTTCGGTATCCCCCGAGAAGGCTTCGCGCCCAATGTCGACCAGTGGGACGGATATCCCGCCGACCGGCACCGGCTGCTCCGGGCCCTGACCGATCGCGGCGCCGGCGATATCGTCTTCCTGACCGGGGATATCCACAGCTCCTGGGCCGCCGACGTCCCGCTCGAGGCCGCCCGCTATCCGGCCGGGCCCACCGCGGGCGCCGAGTTCGTGGTCCCGTCGGTCACCTCACCCGGAATCGGGGACATGCTGCCGTCCGCGCCACGCACGGGATCGGTGGCGCTGGAAAATTCGGTACGTGCGCTCAACCCGCATATCCGGTACACGGAAATAGACTCGCACGGTTACGGTGTGGTCGAGATCGTGTCCGACCTGGTGCGGATGGAGTGGTATTACGTCGGCGATATCACCGACCCGGGCACCGGTGTCCGGCTCGCCGCGGGCTGGGAGCAACCCCATGGGGGCCGGATCCGCCCGGCCGGGTGACGAGATCGGCGGTATCCGACCCGCTCGCCGACGGCGGGGCCGATGGACACAGTTCGGATCACCGGCTTATTAATCATTCCCCCCCATCCGTGGGGTTGTTTCAATGCCGATATGCACCGTTCTCGTTCTCTTTCCGCGCGTTTCCGTTACCGGCCGGTCGCGATGTTGCTCGCCGTCGCCGCTGCCGGTATGGCGCTTACCGGGTGCACCAGCAGCAATGACCCCGGTGCGGCGGCCCTGGATACGCCGCTGCCCACCGCGGTTCCACCGGGCACCACCCTGGTGGTCGCCGATCAGCAGGAGCGATTCCAGACTGCTCTGCGCGCATCCGGTGAGCTGGACAAATTGCCGTTCAAGGTGGAGTTCGCGAATTTCATCGGCGGTCCGGAGATCTTGGAGGCGTTCCGGGCCGGCGCGGCCGATGTGGCGCCCGTGGGTGATGTGCCGCCGATCCACGCGCTGGCCGCCGGTCAGGATGTCCCCATCATCGCCGCCTACCAGACCGATCCGGCCGGGATAAAACTCGCTGTCGCTCCGGGTGTGACGGCGACCCGGCTGACGGATCTGAAAGGTAAGAAGATCGCCTACGCCGAGGGCACCGCCCAGCAGGCCGCGGTATTGCGGGCACTCGACAAGGCCGGTCTGCACACCTCCGATGTCGAGCTCGTGAACCTGAAGCTCGCAGATTTCAACGATGCGGTCCGGACGGGACAGGTCGATATCGCGCCGCTGAACGAGCCGCGGCTCACCAGGTTCCTGCGCACTCCGGGTGCCACCGCAATCGCCGATTCGGAAACCGAGGGCATCTATTTCGGGCTGGGATATCTGTACGCCCGCCGGGAAGCGACCCAGGATCCGGCGAAATCGGCTGCGCTACGCGCACTGGTGGGGGCCTTCGTCCGGTCGTTCCACTGGAGCAACACCCATCGTGACGAATGGGCCCGGATCTACTACATCGAGAATCAGAAGCTCAGCGCCGAGGATGCCGGCCGGATCGTCGATTCGCTCGGGGAGTTCACCTTTCCGCATCTGGATCAGAAGTTGATCGACGCGCAGCAGGCGACCGTAGACGTTATCGACGCGGCCGGTCAGCTGCCGCGCGAGGTCGAGGCGAAGGACGGTTTCGATACCCGCTTCGACCAGGTGATCACCGAGACCGTCCCTGCGGTGGGGGCACGATTCGAACGGGAGACACGGTAGTGGCAACCATGGATATCTCCGCGGGCGCGCGAGTCGGTTCCGCCCCGCTCGCGGCCCCGGGCCGGGCCGCCCGGGCCGGTCGCCGGGTCCGGCTCGGGCCCGGGCGGCCCATCCCCTTCGGTTTCGCGCTGGGACCGGTGCTGCTGCTGGCCGCCTGGGTGATCGGATCGCTGTCGGGTGCACTCGACGCCGAAACGCTGCCGGCACCGTGGGATGTGGCCCGGACTGCCGGTGATCTGATCGCCGAGGGCACCCTGCAGTCCAATCTGCTGACCTCGCTGCAGCGGGCCGCGATCGGTCTCGTGCTCGGGGTCTCGATCGGTGTGGTGCTCGCGCTCGTCTCCGGTCTGAGCCGGGTCGGCGAGGCGCTGCTCGACGGTCCGGTGCAGATCAAGCGTTCCATCCCGACCCTCGCGTTGATTCCGCTGTTCATCGTGTGGTTCGGGATCGGCGAGGAGATGAAGCTGATCGTCATCACCGCCAGTGTGCTGGTGCCGGTGTACATCAACACCCATGCCGCGCTGCGCGGGGTCGACGCCCGCTATGTGGAGCTGGCGCAGACGGTCGGGTTGTCGCGGTGGGGTTTCATCCGCCGGGTGGCGCTGCCCGGTTCGCTGCCGGGTTTCTTCACCGGGCTGCGGCTGGCGGTCACCATCTCCTGGCTGGCCCTGGTGGTGGTGGAACAGGTGAACGCCACCAGCGGTATCGGCTATCTGATGACCCAGGCGCGTACCTACGGCCAGATCGACGTGATCGTGGTCGGGCTGGTGATCTACGGTCTGCTCGGCCTTTTCGGTGATCTGGCCGTGCGCGCGCTCGAGCGGAGGGCGCTGGCATGGCGACAGACACTGTCGGACTGACCGTGCGGGTCCGCGGTCTGCGTCGTGGTTTCGGTGACCGGATCGTCCTGCGCGGAGTGGATCTCGATATCGCGCGGGGCGAGTTCGTGGCGCTGCTGGGTCGCAGTGGCTCCGGGAAGAGCACGCTGCTGCGTGCGCTCGGCGAGCTGGATCACGATATCGCCGGCGACGGTGAACTGACCGTTCCGCGGGAGCGGTCGGTGGTGTTCCAGGATTCCCGGCTGCTGCCGTGGATCAGGGTGCTCGACAATGTCACTCTCGGCCTGACCGGTCCGGGAGCTGGGCAACGTGGCCGCGACGCGTTGGCCGAGGTCGGTCTGGCGGGGCGGGAGAAAGCGTGGCCCCGCGAGCTTTCCGGCGGTGAACAGCAGCGAGTGGCGCTGGCCCGGTCACTGGTGCGCGAGCCGGCGCTGTTGCTCGCCGACGAACCGTTCGGCGCGCTGGACGCGCTGACCCGGATCCGGATGCACGGTCTGCTCCAGGACCTGTGCGCACGGCACCGCCCGGCAGTACTGCTGGTCACCCACGATGTGGACGAGGCGGTACTGCTCGCCGATCGGGTACTGGTTCTGGACGAGGGCCGAATCGCGGTCGACCTGTCCATCGACCGGGCCCGGCCGCGCCGGCACGGCGATCCAGCGGTGACCCACTACCGGGAACAACTCCTGACCGCGCTCGGTGTGGCCACCGATTCCACTCCGTACGAGGACGATTCACGATGACCGAACCACGCAGGCTGAGTCTCAACGCGTTCATCTATCCGGCCGGGCACCACGAGGCGGCCTGGCGGCATCCGGACAGCCGCCCGGACCGGATCTACGATGTCGGCTACTACCAGGAGATCGCGCGCACCGCCGAGGCCGCGACCTTCGACGCGGTGTTCTTCGCCGACGGACCGGCGCTACGGACCAATGTCGCCTACAACGCGGCGCCCGGCCTCGAACCGATCACACTGCTCACCGCGATCGCCGCCGCGACAACTCATCTGGGGCTCATCGCCACCGCGTCCACGACCTACTACGAGCCGTACAACCTGGCCCGGCTGTTCTCCTCGCTGGACCATATCTCCGGCGGCCGGGCCGGCTGGAACATCGTCACCACCGGTACCGATCTGGCCGCCGCCAATTTCGGACTCGACCGGCATCCCGGCCACACCGAACGCTATGCCCGGGCCCGCGAATTCGTCGACGCGGTCACGGCGCTGTGGGACAGCTGGGAGGACGACGCGATCCTGCTGGACCGCACCGGGGGCAGGTACGCGGATCCGGACAAGATCCATCCCATCGATTTCGCGGGCGAATATCTGCGGGTGCGCGGACCGTTCAACTCGGCGCGCACTCCGCAGGGGTATCCGGTGCTGGTGCAGGCCGGAGCCTCCAACGACGGGCGTGCCTTCGCCGGCCGGTACGCGGAGGCGATCTTCACGGCACATCAGCGGCTCGACGATGCACAGGCGTTCTACGGCGATATCAAACGACGGGCGGCGGAATTCGGGCGTGATCCCGAGCATGTGAAGATCCTGCCCGGGATCAGCCCGTTCATCGCGGGTACCGAGGCCGAGGCCAGGCAGCTCGAGCGGGAGTTCAACGAGCTCACCGTGCCCGAGTACGGGATCGCGCAGCTGGAATCCCTCGCGCACGAATCTCTGCGGCACCTCGGGCTCGACGAACCGGTTCCGGCCGAATTGTTCGCCGACGCCGGTGATGTCACCGACAATTCGGCCAGCCGCCGGCAGGTGGTGGCCGGTATCGTCACACGGGAACGGCCGACCCTGCGCGGCCTGCTGCACCGGCTGGCCGGTGCCCGCGGGCACCGGGTCTTCGCCGGGACGCCCGAGCAGGTGGCCGACACGATCGAGGAATGGTTCCGCTCCGGCGCCGCGGACGGTTTCAATGTGATGCCGCCCTACTACCCCGGCGGGCTGGAGGTCTTCACCGAGACCGTCGTGCCCATCCTCCGGCAGCGGGGTCTGTTCCGCACCGAATATTCCGGGACCACGCTGCGCGACCATTTCGGCCTGCCCAAGCCGGCGAACCGATTCGCGCCGCAGCCGGTGGCCGGGTAGCGCTATCGCGATCCACCGCGATCGGACAGAGCGGTGACCAGATCGGCTGCGGCGGCGGCGAGTTCGATCCGCGCGACGTGCGGGAGGGTCGCGGCGAGTTTTCCGGCGATGGCCGCCCGGATATCCGCGCCGATCGCCACCCCGGCGGCGGTCGGCGCGACCCTGCTGATCCGGCGGTCGGCCGGGTCCGGTTGCCGCGCAACATAACCGCGACGTTCCAGCCGGTCCACCATGCCGGTGATATTGGTTTTGTCGCAGCCGAGCGCGGCGGCGAGTTCGCCGAAGGTCGGCTGCTGGTCCGCGACCAGGCAGAGCAGCGCGATCTGCTGAGCGGTGAGCCCGAATTCCCGGGCTATCGCACCGTAGAACGCGTTCACCTCACGGTAGAGCCCGCCGAGGGCGGCAACCAGGTCGTGATCGTTCACTGCCACGACGAGCAGTTTAGATGATCGACAGTTGACGGGATACGATAATTAGTCGAGTATATCGACTATCCATATCGCCTACTTCTGGAGGTACTCGTGTCCGTCGCAGTCGTCACCGGCGGCTCCCGCGGTATCGGCCGCGCGGTCGCACTCCGTCTCGCCGCTTCCGGGGCCGCGGTCGTGGTCAACTATCGAACCGACCGGGCGGCCGCCGGCGAGGTCGTCACGGCGATCGAAGAAGCCGGCGGACGCGCCGTATCCGTGGCCGGCGACGTAGCCGATCCCGGACAGATCCGCAACCTGTTCGACGCGGCCGAAGCGGCGTTCGGCGGTATCGATATCGTCGTGAACAATGCCGGTATCGCACACTTCTCCCCGATCGCCGAGGCCACCGACGACGATTTCGACCGGCTGTTCGCGGTGAATACGAAAGGCACCTTCCTCGTACTCCGCGAAGCCGCGAACCGATTGCGCGACGGCGGGCGAATCGTGGTGGTGTCCTCGGGCGCCACCGTCACCCACCGGCCCGGATCCGGACTCTATGCCGCCGGCAAGGCCGCCGCCGAACAACTGGTGCGCGTACTCGCCCGGGAACTCGCCCCGCGTGCGATCACGGTCAACAGCGTGCTGCCCGGTCCCGTTCGCACCGACGCACTGGCTGCTGCGGGACTCGCGCAGGCCGATCGGATCGCCGCATCGATACCGATGGGCCGCCTGGGCGAACCCGGCGATATCGCCGATATCGTGGGCTTTCTCGCCTCGGAAGAGGCACGGTGGATCACCGGTGCGGCACTACCCGCCTCGGGCGGCGCCTTCTGAAATCCCGGTTGGGAATGCCGGCGAAATGACCGAGAACCGCTCGAGAAGCGTGTACGCGATTCTCGGAGTGGACTCATCGATGAATCGTGCGGGTGCGGAGATCGATTCCGGCGAAATTCTCGTATTCCACGAGACTTCGGACCGCGCCGAGGCCGTACCTGTCGATATCGATCAAGACTTCCGGTTCCTCGGATTCCTCCATCCGAAGCAGGTGGCGAAGACGGGCACGGGAGCGCCGATCCAGGTCCGACCAGTCCTGGTGATCATCCCAATGCAGTGCTCTTTCCGGCCGCCGCTCGTAATCGTGGTTGGCGAGGACCGCGTTCGGGGTGAAGATATCCCAGCCGTGTGTGAACAGCCGCGCTGCTCGAGTGACCTCCTCACCGAAGAAGTAGAGGTACGGGTCGTAGGGCACCTCCTCGATCAACGAAGCCGCCGCGAAGACGAATCCGGCACCGAAGAAGGGGTTACGGGCGGGTCGTTCCGGTGCGTCCGATATGAGAGTGCCGTACCCATTGCACAACAGAACCCCGTCGTCGTCGAACTTCTCCGCATACATGGTGGGGTAGAAACTCGTGGCGAGCTCTTGCGTCGTTTCGGGGTATCCGTCCAGATACTTATGCGGATACGTGGTCAGGACCGGCTTCTCGGACTCGCATTTCGTGAGCATACTGCGTAGTTCGAAGTCCCAGTTCGGCACGAAACGCATATGTGAATCGATCTGGAACAGGTAGTCCTCGCCGTCCCACAGCGACTCTATCCGCGACCGGGCCCAGGATGCGCCGCGGCTTTCGCGTGCGTCTACGGCCAGGACCGCGCACTGGTCCTTCCGATCCCGCACCGGGTACAGTTCGTCGTCGGCGCCGGGCAGCGCCTGCCAGCACAAACCCACCCTGAGCCGATCCGGATCATGCGCTGTGGCAAAAAGACTCTGCAGTGTATTGACGCAGTCGGGGTCACGATATGCGGCGACCGAGACGAAAATATTGCCGCTCAAGCTGGGCCTCCCATGCGAGCAGGTTACCGGATCACGGTGCCCGGCGACGGCCCCCGGGCGGCGGTTCCGATCGGTGCGGCCGGGCGGCCGACCCGACACCATGTCCCGGCAGCTCGGAGACCCGCTGTCGCGGGTATCCCGACCCTTGACAGCCCGCTACGCCGCCCGCGCCCCGGACAGTCCCCACTCCTCGGCGAGGAGACGATGCGAGGTGAGACGGTCCGCGTGCCGGAAGGTGACGCTGGTGACGACGAGCTCGTCGGCGCCGGTGAGGGCGCGGAGCGCGGACAGGCGCGCGGCGACCCAGCCCGGCGTCCCGACGAACTGGGTGTTCACCCGGTCCTCCACCAGGCGCCGCTGGTGTTCGGTGAGCGGCGGCGCGGTATCCGGGTCCAGGTATTCCGCGGCGCCCGCGCCGCTGCGGATACCGGCGACCCAGTGCCCGTAGGTGGAGGCCAGATGCCGGGCCCGGGACTCCTCCGCGGCGACGACGACATCCGCCGAGACCACCAGATACGGTTCCGGATAGCGCGCCGAGGGCCGGAATGCCGCACGGTAGGCCTCGACGGTTTCCAGGATGGTCCCCGGTGACACGTGATAGTTGGCCACGAACGGCAACCCGAGCGAACCGGCGAGCTGGGCGCTCTCGCCACCGCTGCTGCCGAACAACCACAGTTCGACTCCGGCGTTCTCGCCGGGTACGGCGTGCAGGGCGATACCGTCGGCCGTCGTGAAGGTTCCGGCCAGCAGCGCCCGGATCTCGGTCACCTGCCGGGCGTAGTCGAGCGGTTCGGCCCCAGGCAACCGCAGCGCCTCCAGCGACGCCACCAATCGGGTCGTATCGCTGATCTGCGTCGGAGCGAACGGCGGCGGGACGACCACCCCGTCCCGAACGACGGTCGGCCGGGGCGGAACAGGCGCGGGCGGCGCGCCCGGCGACCGCAGTTGCCCGATCCGGTGCGCCGAACGGCCCAGTCCCAGATCGAGCCGGCCCGGGTGCAGGGCATCGATCGTGCCGAACGATTCGACCACCGAGGCCGAGGTGCGATACCCGGCCTGCACCGCGGCCGTGCCGACGCGGATCGTCTCGGTGGCACCGGCGATCAGGGCGATCAGTTCGGTGGGCGCCGAGGAGGCGACCGCGACGAAATGGTGTTCGGCCACCCAGAAACGGCGGTACCCCCAGGACTCGGCGTGCCGGGCGAGGTCGACGGTGTTGCGGATCGCCTGCCGGGCAGTCGATCCGGTGCTGATCGGCGAAAGGTCCAGCACGGAGAGGGGTACGGTCATGACGCACGCGCTTTCTCGTCGGCTCGATGGGGGTGGCGCAGGCCCAGATGTTCGCGCAGGGTCGTGCCGGTGTATTCGGTGCGGAAATGGCCGCGGTCCTGGAGTTCGGGGACGACCTTGTCGACGAATTCGTCGAGCCCGGCCGGAGTCAGGTGGGGCACCAGGATGAAACCGTCGGCGGCGTCCTCCTGGACATATCGGTCGATCTCGGCCGCGACCTGGGCCGGCGAACCGACGAACTGCTGACGTGCGGTGACCTCGATGATCAATTCGCGGATCGAGAGGTTCTCCGCCTCGGCCCGGGCCCGCCACTGCAGCGCCACCGCCCGCGGATCCCGGGCGTGCCGCACCCGGCCCCGGGTGATGGTGACATCGTCGAGCGGTTCGATATCGGGAAGTGGCCCGTCGGGGTCGTAGCCGGACAGATCGCGACCCCAGACCTGTTCGAGGAAGGCGATGGCGGTCTGCGGCCCCACCTGCCGGCGGCGGATGTGCCGAGCGCGGTCCTCGGCGTCCGCCCGATTGTCCCCGAGAACGAAGGTGGCCGCGGGCAGGATGAGCAGATCGTCGCGGTGGCGGCCGTACCGCGCGAGCCGGTCCTTCATATCGGTGTAGAACTCCTGGCCCGCGGCGAGTTCGCCGTGCCTGCTGAAGATCGCGTCCGCGGTGGCGGCACCGAACTCCCGGCCTTCCTCGGAATCCCCGGCCTGCAACTGCACCGGGTGGCCCTGCGGACTGCGCGGCAGTACGAAGGTGCCCTCGATGTCGAATTGCCCGCTCCGATAACGGAACTCCGGCAGCGGCCGGGCGAACACGCCCCGTTCCCGGTCGACGACCAGGGCGTCCGCGGGCCAGCTGTCCCACAGCGCGCGGGTCGCGGCGATCACCTCCGCGGCCCGGGTGTACCGGTCGGCGTGGTCGAGATATCCGCCCCGCCGGAAATTCTCGCCGGTGAAGGCGTCCGACGAGGTGACCGCGTTCCAGGCGGCACGGCCGCCGGACAGGTGATCCAAGGTCGCGAACTGCTTCGCCAGCTCGAACGGTTCGTTGAAGGTCGTGTTGATGGTGCCCGCCAGGCCCAGCCGGGTTGTGACCCCGGCGAGGGCGTTGAGCACGGTGAAGGTATCGGGGCGGCCCACCACGTCGAGATCGTGGATCCGGCCGCGGTGCTCGCGTAGCCGCAACCCTTCGGCGAGGAAGAAGAAGTCGAACAGTCCGCGCTCGGCGGTGCGGGCCAGATGGGTGAAGGAATCGAAATCGATCTGGCTGCCGGATTCGGGATCGGTCCAGACAGTGGTGTTGTTGACGCCCGGGAAATGAGCGGCGAGATGGATCTGCTTACCCGACTGGGTCGTCGGCATATCAGCCCCGTTCGGTCGCGTAGCGGTTGAGGGGACGCGGCAGGCCCAGCCTGTCGCGCAAGGTGGTGAGCGGAACCGGGAGACGGTTCAGGAACGCGGGTAGGGCGAGCGGCCGCAGGACCAGGCCGTCCGCGGCGCATTCCCCGCGCACCTGCGCGACCAGGTCGCGGAGAGCACCGGCGGTACCCACATGGCGCAGACTGTCCGGACCCGCGGTGGCAGTCCATTCCTCCAGCCGGTCCACCTCCCGCGCGGCCTGCGCCGCCGACTGCGCGAGATGGACTTCCAGATCGAGCAGGATCCGGACCTGCCGGGGGTCGCGGCCCGCCGCCGCTACCGCCGAGCGCAGAATCGAGCGGGTCTCCGCCGCGGCGGCGAGGTCCGGGGCGGCTATCCGGATGAGATCCGCGTAACGCACCGCGATCCGGGTGGCATGCGGTCCGTCGGCCCGTACGGCGATCAGCGGCTGCCCCTGCGGGGAACGGGGCGTGATCGACGGACCCCTCACCGAGAAGTGGTCACCGGCGAAATCGATGTAGTGCAGTTTCTCGCGGTCGACGAAACGGCCGGTCGCGGTGTCCCGGATCTCCGCGTTGTCCTCCCAGCTGTCCCACAACCGGGTGACCACCTCGACCGCCTCACCGGCTTCGTGCCACAGCGAATCCGCAGGCTGTCCGGATTTGCGGCCGAACAGCCTCGCCTGTTCGGCGCCCGGAGATACCGTCACCTCCCAGCCCGCACGGCCCAGCGTCGCGTAGTCCAGGCTCGCGATCGCCTTCGACAGGTGGAACGGCTCGGTATGGGTCACCGGGGCCTGCGGGATCACACCGAGCCGGGTGGTGGCCGTCGCGACGCGGGCCGCGATACCGACGGCTTCCAGCCGACCCCGCTCCTCCCCGGATTGCAGAGCGAAAGAATCCGGCAGGAAGACCAGATCCAGTCCGGCGCGGTCGGCGGCGGCGGCCGCGTCCACCCAGTAACCGGGGGTGAACAGGTCCTCGGCCCGGGAATCGGGGCGCCGCCACGATGCGGGATGTATTCCCGTACCGGTCAATTCGACGGCGAACAGCAGTGGCGGCACCGGAGTCATCACGCGGTCCTCTCGCTCGGCCGGTGCCGGCGCGCGGCTCCCGGTACGGCCATCAGCAGTTCCCGGGTGAACTCGTGCCGGGGCGATTCGAAGATCTCGGCAGTCGGGCCGGTTTCCACAATGCGGCCCGCCCGCATGACCGCGACCCGGTCGCTCATCCCGCGGACCACCGCCAGATCGTGGGAGACGAACAGATAGCCGAGCGACAGCTCGGTTTGCAGTGCGTCGAGCAGGCTCAGGATCTGCGCCTGCACCGAGACATCCAGCGCGGACACCGGTTCGTCGAGGATCACCAGATCCGGGCGCAAGGCCAGCGCCCGGGCGATGGCCACTCGCTGACGCTGACCGCCGGACAGTTCGGCCGGACGCCGGACCGCCGCGGAAGCGGGTAGCGCGACCTGATCGAGCAATTCGGCGACCCGGTCGCGGCGGGTGGACCGATCCCCGATACCGAAGGCCCGCAACGGCTCGGCCACGATATCGCCGATCGTGAGTTTCGGGTTCAGCGAGCCGTACGGGTTCTGATAAACGATCTGCACGCGTCGCCGCCACTCCCGCAACCGGGCGCCGCGCAATGCACCGATATCGGTACCGTCGAATTCCACGGTGCCGCGGTCGGGGTTCTCCAGCCGGGCGACGATCCGGGCGGTCGTGGACTTTCCGGAGCCGGATTCACCTACGACGGCGAGGGTTTCGCCACGGTCGATCGTCAGTGAGACATCGGTGACGGCCGCCAGGGTGGTACCCCGCGCCACTCGGAAGCTCTTGTGCAGGCCCCGGGCCGACAGCAGCGGTGTGGCCGAGCGCGGGCGTTCGGGACGGTGCGTCCGGCCGGTCCTCGACGCGGCGGCGAGCAGGCGGCGGGTGTAGTCGTGCCGCGGTTCGGTGAACACCGCCTCGGCGGTACCCGATTCCACGATCCGGCCGTTTCGCATCACCACGATCCGATCGGCGCGATCGGCGGCGACCCCGAGGTCATGGGTGATCAACAGCACCGCCGTGCCCGATTCGGCGGTGCGCCCGGCGAGATGGTCGAGGATCCGGCGCTGCACAGTGACGTCCAGGGCGCTGGTCGGTTCGTCGGCGATGACCAGGCGCGGTCCGCACGCGAGCGCGATCCCGATGAGCACCCGCTGGCGCTGGCCACCGGAGAGATCCTGAGGGAACTGCCGGGCGCGCAGGGCGGGTCGATCGATACCCGCCTCCGTGAGGATCCGGATCGCTTCGGCGCGCGCGGTCCGCCGATCCGCGCGACCGTGGATCCGCAGCGTCTCGGCTACCTGGTCACCGATCCGCAGCACCGGGTTCAGGGAGACCGCGGGATCCTGGGGGACGAACCCGATCTGGGTACCGCGGATCCGCCGCCAGGCCCGCGCGGGCAGGCGCTCGAGGTGTTCACCGGCGAAGGTGACCGTCCCCGCGGTGACTTCTCCCCCACCGCTCAGCAGGCCGATCACCGCGTGGGCCAGGCTGGATTTACCCGATCCGGACTCGCCGACCACGGCGAGTGTCTCGCCCGCGCGGATCGTGAGCGATATCCCGTCGACTGCCGTGGTCGTGGTGGTGCCGGACCGGTATTCGACTGTCAATCCCTCGACCTGTAACAGCGGTTCCCCGGCGCCGTTCACAGCGCCCCTCCGGACAGGTAGAGTCCCGGCGCCCGCTCGGCCAGCCCGGTCTGGAAACGCCAGCCCGCCCGCAGGAAACCGCGGATCCGGCGGACCGTCGCCACCAGCGGGTCGGCCTCGGAGGCCGCTCCCGGCACCGGCGGCCGATCCGACGGTACGTGAGCACTGTGCTGAGCCTGCACGTGAACGGTGTCGTGAGGTGTCACCGCGATCCTTCCTGAGCGAAGGCCCGGCCGAGACGCTGGGCGGAGAGCACCACCGCGACGATGACCAGACCGGGTAGTGCGGTCAGCCACCAGGCGGTGGCGAGATAGTTGCGTCCCTCCGAGATCAGCGATCCCCATTCCGGCGTCGGCGGGGCCGCACCGTAGCCGAGGAAGCTCAGCGAGGACACGGCGAGCACCGCCAGACCGAACTCGACGGCGGCGAGCGCGGCGACCGGCGCGTAGGCATTGCGCAGTACATGCCGGAACAGCACCCCGTACCAGCGCACCCCGCAGGCCCGGGCCGCCTCCACATACGGTGCCTGCCGCACCCGCAGCACTTCCGCGCGCATCAACCGGGCGAACCGGGCGATGAGCGCGACTCCGACCGCGAGCGCGACATTGCCGGTCCCGAAGCCGAGCACCGTCACCAGGGCGAGCGAGACGAGCAGTTCCGGAATCGACAGCAGCACGTCCACGCCGCGCATCACGATGCTGTCCACGGTTCCGCCCAGCACACCCGATACCACCCCGAGCAGCGACCCGGCGACCAGCCCGATCGCCACGGCGAGCACAGTGGCGGTGAGCGACAGTGCTGCCGCGTGCACGACCCGGGTGTAGAGGTCGCGGCCGAGATTGTCGGTGCCGAACCAGTGGTCGAGATCCGGTGCCCGGAACTTCTCGCCCGGTACACCCGTCAGCGGGTCGCCGCCGGCGAACAGCGCGGGCAGCACCGCCCAGCCGAGTACGAGAACCAGCACGACACCGGAGAGCACGACACCGGCACCCGGGCGGTCCCGGCGGGACGGCCGGACTCTGTCCGGTTGCGGCGCGACGAGTTCACGAACCTCAGGCAAGGACTTTCTCCTTCCCGCGGAATCCGTCGACCACTCGCGCGTCGAGCAACGGGTACGCCAGATCCACCAGTAGATTCACCAGGACGTACACCGCCGCGCTGAAGACGACGATCCCCTGCACCACCGGAATGTCCTGGTTCAGCACCGCGGTCTGGGTGAGGCGACCGACCCCGGCGCGGGCGAAAACCGTTTCCACGATCACCGATCCGGCGAGCACCGTCCCGACCCAGACCCCCGCGATGGTGAGGGCCGGTCCGACGGCCGCGCGCAACACATGGCGCCACTGCACCCACACACGGGAAGCGCCTTTGGCGAACGCGACCGCGACGAACGGCTGGTACCAGGTCGTGATCAGATTGCTGTAGAGCACCTGTGCGATCACCGCTCCCACCGGAACAGCCAGCGTGACCGCGGGCAGGATCGTCCCGTGCAAACCCGTACCGCCGAACGCGGGAACCAGCCGCAGCTGGAAGGAGAACAGGTGCAGCAGGATCAACCCGACCCAGAAGGTGGGCATGGCCGCGCCCACCGGTGGCAGCGCGGTCAGCAGGCCACGCAGCCGATCACTCTCGGTATAGGAGGCGGCGAGGGCCAGGGCCGAGCCGAACAGTACGGCCAGCAGCAGGGTGGTGCCGGCCAGCGCCAGCGTGGACGGCAGCGCCTCGCCGATGGCCTCGACCACGGTCTGGCCGGTACTCAGCGAATGCCCGAGATCGCCACGCACGGCGTGGATCACCGCCGTCCCGTACTGCTCCCACAGCGGTTTGTCCAGGCCGTACCGGGCCTGTAGTTCGGCCACCGCGGCCGCGTCGACCGGGGTGCCCGGGTTGGCGTCCACGGCGAGCTGCACCGGGTCGGCGGGCAGCAGATAGAGCACGGCGAACGAGACGGTGAACGCCGCCCACAGCACGCCGGCGGCCTGGAGCACACGCAGCAGCACGTACCGGACCGGCGCGGTCATCGGCCGCTGCGCCAGGTATCGAAGAACTGTAGCCGCGCCGATGCTTCGAAGGTCAGGCCCCCGACCGTGTTCGCGACGCCGATGGCCTGGGACAGCTCGATGGTCGGGATCCACAGTCCCTCGTCGAGCAGCAGGCGCTGGGCCTCCCCGATCTGCTGAGCCCGTTTCGCGGCATCGACCGTCGCCAGCTGGCCGGACAGCACGGCGTCGAGTGCGGGGATCGCGCCACGATCGTTGAGGTTTCGGGCATCGAGGCCGAAATTGGCGCGCAGGATATCGCCGTCGGCACGGGTGACGTTGTAGTAGATGGTGTCGAAATCCTTGCTGTTCTGCCGCACGGTGTAGTCGGCGTTGGCGGCCGGCTCCAGTCGCAGCTCCACACCCGCGGCCCGCAACTGCTGCTGCAGGAGTTCGAGAATGGCCTGGTTTCCGGCGAACGCCGCACTGAACAGCACACCGAAGGACAGGCGTTCTCCGTTCTTCGCGCGGATACCGTCCCCACCAGGAGCCCAGCCCGCCGCGTCGAGTTGCCGCTTCGCCGCATCGATATCGAACCCGAGGTCACCGCTGAGATCGACATAGCCGGGCGTCGTATGGGCCAGCGGGCTGGTCGCCACCCGGAACTGCGGCCCCAGCACGGTATCGACGAGTTCCTGCCGGTCGACCGCGGACAGCAGGGCCGTTCGCACGGCGCGATCGCGCAGCGGGCCCCGGTTCACGTTGGGTTGCAGACCGAAGGTGATCCCCGGGTTCGAGGCGGTCGCCACCTGTCCGCCCGCGGCTTCGATCTGCGGCGCGTCCTGGGGCAGGGCATCGCTGGTCGCGTCGAGCTGACCGGACACCAGACTGCCCGTACGCACGCCGGACTCCGGGACGACCGTGAACTCGATACGGTCCAGGTACGCCTCGCCCTGATGGGCGAACACCGCCGAACCCCAGTTGTATCCGGCACGTTTGGCGAGGGTGACCGAATCACCCTGCCGGTATCCGGCATAGGTGAAGGGGCCGCTGCCGATCGTATCGCCGAGGCAGCGCTGTTCGGCTTGCTCAGCCGTGGTGGCGGCGGCGAGGATACCCAGCTGCGGAGTCGACGTCGCCTGCAGGAACTGCACATTGGGGGTATCGAACCGCACGCGCGCGGTCTGCGGGTCCACCACATCGGTGCCGGTGTAGCCGGCGAGATAGGTGGCGGCCAGCGGGGCTTTGGCGCCGCCCAGCACGTGCACAATCGAATCGAGAGTGCCGCGTACCGATTCCGCGGTCAGCGGGGTGCCGTCGCTGAAGGTCACGCCGTCGCGCAGATGGAAGGTGAACGTTCGCGCATCCGGGCTCACTTCCCAGCGCTGGGCCAGCCACGGCCGGAGCTCCCCGCTCGCCGGATCCTGATCGGTCAGCGAATCGGCGATCTGGCGGGTGACGTAGATGGTCTGGTTGGTACCGCTCTGCGCCGGATCGGAGCAGGTCGGCGCCTGGGAGAGTCCGTACCGCAGGGTTCCGCCGGGCTGCGGCGGACCGGTGGCACCGGCCGGGTCCACCCCACCTCCACACGCCGCGAGGGCGAACGTGGCGGCGACTACCCCGAACAGGGCTACGGGTCGTTTCATCGAGTTCTCCGGATCGCACCGGGCCGGCGACCGGCCGCGGCATCGTCGGGCCGGGGGCCGCCGACAGGGCGGTCTCCCGGTTGCTGAAAATGACGTTAGAGAGCGACCGGCGCAGCGTCGCCGGTCTCGATCACTCTGAATCCAAACCTTGGGCACAGCCGGCCGCCGGTGCCCCGGTCGGGCCGCCACGGGCCGGGGTGGGGGCCCGACCGTGACACCGGATTGCGGATCACCTGCCGTATCGGGTCGGCGGTGGTCTGCCCCCGGGGTCCGGCGGATGTCGCCGGACCCCGGGCACATTCCGTGGCCACCGCGAATATCTCGGTTGCCATCGACTGCATCCCTCATCTCTCGTTGCAGTACGACGAAAGATGCCAGGGCGACCCCGCCGTGGACAGGCCAGGAATCACCGCGATTCGGGGAATCATCGCGATCCGGATCGGTGACGTCGTCGGGTCGCTGCCGCTGTCGCAGTCACCGCCACTCGTCGCGCGGTCGGCAACCGGAACCATCTCACCTGAATGCCCGTGCCGCCGACCGACACGCAGCCCTGGCTCCGTCGCGAGCGTTCGTCTTCGGACTGCACGGCCCCGGCGTATGGGTCGGACTCTGCACCGGCCTGCCGGCCACGGCCACCTTCCGCAAGGGAGCGCGTTGGTCGGTGATGCCCCGGCCGGTCATGCCCAGCGGGTCCTTCGACTTCTCCTACGTCTACGGTGGCGGATCCACCGACGAACCGCTGCCCCCCGCAGTATCGGGTTGTTCGGCGCCGCCGACGTGGGCAGCCCGCTTCGGCAGACCGTGGTCGCTGGTGTTGCCCAGAGCGCGTGCGCCGGGATATTCTCAGTTCGGTTAGCGCAGGCTAACCTTAGTAATTCTATTGTGGATGAGGTCGAGCAGTGGAATTGAGCAGGCGTCGTATATTCAGGGCAGGGTTGGGCCTCGGTGCCGTTCTTGTGCTGGCCGGTTGTGGTGGCGGAACATCCCCGAACGGCAGCGTGAGCGGACCGCCACAACGTGGCGGCACGCTGCGTGTGGGTGCCATCGGCAAATCATCCAAGACCGAACGAGATCCGCACCAGACGATGAGCAACGAGAGCGATTTTCTGATCATGTCGCTCGTCTATGACGCGCTGACCGTCCCTGGTACCGACCCGAATGTCGCGCCCCGGCTGGCGTCAAAATGGGAATCGGATCGCGAACAGCGCAATTGGACCTTTACGATCGCGGACGGAGCGCGTTTCCACGACGGTCGCCCGGTCACTTCCGACGATGTGGTGTGGTCGCTTCGCCGACTTCGCGAAATCGCGGGCGAAACGAAAGTTCCGGTGGCCTCCGTCGACGACATCGAAGCGGCCGGACCGAATGCTGTCGTGCTGACCTGCGCAGCTCCGAACAGCCAGCTGCCCATGCTGCTCCGCATGATGACCTTCGCAGTTCCGAAGGGAACGACCGATTACGCGCGAGCCGTCGGCTCCGGCCCGTTCCGGCTCGAGTCCTACAACAACGGAAATGCGCGCCTGGTGCGCAACGACGGGTGGCACGGTGGCGCTCCACTGCTCGACGCGATCGAAGTGACATTGTTCGAGAGCCCCGAATCCATGGCCAACGCGATCTTGGCGGGACAGATCGATCTCGCCTCCAGCGTCGGTGCTGTGGCGGGGCGGATGGCGGAGACCCGCGACGGCCTTCAAGTGATCCGGCGACCCGACGATGTGGCGGTCGCTATCGCGATGAGAACCTCCGACGGCCCCTTCGCAGACCCGCGCGTGCGAGAAGCGCTGCGCCTGGCCGTCGATCGTGAAGCGATGGTGGCACAGGTCCTTTCGGGTTACGGCACCGTCGCCAACGATATCCTAGGCACCGCAGATCCGACCTACGATGCTGCGATCCCGCAGCGATCCCGTGATCTGGATCGCGCCAGGACGCTGCTCGCCGAGGCGAAATTCGACACCGGCCGGACCTACCAGCTGATGACGAAGCAGGAAGCCGCGGGCGAGGTCGAGTCGGCGAAGGTCTTCGCGAGCCAGGTCGCGGAGATCGGCCTCGATACCGAGGTCGTGGTGCAGGAGGCCAACGCGTTCTACGATGACACCTGGCTGAAAGCACCGCTGTACACGGTCAACTGGGGCACCAACGACTCGATCATGTTCTACGCCAGCAAGGTCATGTATTCACGCACGAAATGGAATGAGACCAACTTCCACGACGGGTTCTTCGACAGGGCCTGTGCCGCCGCACTCGCCGCGGCGCCCGGCATGGGTTTCACCGATGCCAGTCACGCGATCCAGCGGATTCAGTACGACCGGGGCGGCTACATCGTGTGGGGTATGGCCGACGGCATCGATATCGCTTCGACCGCCGTCCAGGACCTCCCGAAGCTCGGTGGCTATGGTCGCGTACAACTCGAGCGTGTGTGGTTGTCGAATTGATCGCCTTCACCGGTGTCGTCGCACGGCGAATCGGGCTGCTGATCGCCCTGCTCGCCGTCGTGTTCGTCGTTGTCGACCTGCTGCCGGGTAACACCGCACGGGCAGTACTCGGCCGCGACGCGAGCAACGAGCAGGTCGCGGCCAAACAACACGAACTGGGATTGGACCGACCGCTGCCGGTCCGGTTCTGGGAATGGTTCAGCGGTGCCGCGACCGGCGACTTCGGCACGACCGCTCGCGGCCGATCCGTCAACGAGCTCCTCGCGGCCTCATTCCCGCAGACCCTGCTCCTGGCCTCGCTCGCAATGCTCGCGACGACCGTGATCTCGCTACTCCTCGGCGCGTGGTGGGCGGCCCGTCCCGGCAGCCTCCTGGCACGGGTGCTGCAGCCGGGATCGGCGTTCGTGATCGCTGTCCCGGAGTTCGTCGTCGCGACGATGCTGATGATCGTTTTCTCGCTGTGGCTGGACTGGTTACCCGCGGTGACGTTCACCGACCGGTCCGGATACCCCGCGAGCGCGCATATGCTCATCCTGCCCGTACTGGCCCTGGCCATCCCGCAGGCCGGATGGAATCTACGCGTCGTCCGAGGCGCGTTGACCGACGCCGGCAGCGCCCCGCACGTCGACAGCGCCATCCTCAACGGACTGCCCGAACATACGGTACTGCTCCGGCACATCCTGCCTTTCGCGCTCCCGACCATCGCGATGTCTCTGGCCACCTCGGTCGGCACCTTGTTCGGGGGAGCGCTCGTCGTCGAGACGATCTTCAACTATCCGGGAATGGGCGCCATGATCGCCGGATCCGTCTCCGACCGCGACACCGCGCTGGTGGCAGCGGTCGTGGCGCTCACCGGGACCACCATCATGTGCATCCTGTTGATAGCCGACGTCCTCCGAGCCTGGTCGAATCGGGGGCGGCCGTGACCACCGCCCCGGCTCTCGCCCACCCGACGAGTACA
The DNA here is from genome assembly GCF_053594175.1 of Nocardia sp. NPDC001965. Lineage (NCBI taxonomy): Bacteria > Bacillati > Actinomycetota > Actinomycetes > Mycobacteriales > Nocardiaceae > Nocardia > Nocardia sp. NPDC001965. The sequence goes on along the minus strand of NZ_JBSFDZ010000003.1, from coordinate 326,469 downwards.
CGACGGCTGTGGCTCACTGCGCTGCCGGCCGTCGTCGTGATCGTCCTGGCCGTGGTCGGGCCTTTGTTCGCCCCGCACCCGGTCGACCACGCTGTCGGTATCACGTTCGAAAAGCCCCACAGCGGAGCATGGCTGGGCGGCGACCGGCTCGGCCACGACGTCCTCAGCCAATTGCTACACGGCGGTTGGGGGTTGCTGCTGATAGCCACGGTCATCGCCGCGCTCGTGACGGCGTCGGCCGCTGTACTGGGATCGGTCGCGGCGCTGTATCCCCGAGCCGGGACGTGGATCGAGCGAACCGCGGATCTGGGCATGCTCCTTCCCCCGGTCCTCGCGATCCTGCTGTTCATGCTGTCGTGGCCGGAATCGGGAACCGTAGGGCTGGTGGTCATCTCCGTGGTAGCAGGCACGCCCTATACCGCGCGTGTCTTCGCGGCAGCGGCCAGCGGCATCGCGGCATCCGGTTTCATCGAAGCTGCCCGGGGACGCGGCGAGAAGACCACCTACCTGGTGTTCCGGGAACTACTGCCCAATCTCCGCGAAACGCTGCTCACTCAATTGGGCCTGCGATTCGTCGAGGCAATGTATCTCGTCAGCACCGCCGCGTTCCTCCAGCTGCCGACCACGCTCGGCGAGGCCAACTGGGCGGTCATGGTCCGCGAGAACGCATCCGGAATCCTGCTCAACCCCGCAGCATTGCTGGCACCGAGCCTGGCAATCGGGATGCTGGCAGTCAGTGTGAACACCGCGGTCGCGATGTTCGGTCGAGGAAGGCGTGCGGTATGACCGACCGAATGGTGATCGAGACCGGCAAGATCCTGGTCGACGAGTTGTCCGTGCGCGCAACATCGGGAACCGAACTGCTGGCCCCGATCTCTTTGCGGGTGCCACCGGGAACCATCACCGCTGTCACCGGTCCTTCCGGCGCGGGCAAGACAACACTGATGCGGGCAGTACTCGGCCACCTCGCCGCCGGCACCACACGCTCGAGTGGTGCCGTGAACGTTTGCGGCCGGGATGTCTTCGCCCTCGAGCCGGCAGCGCTGCAGACCTTCCGCCGCGCCCGAACTGCCTTCGTCGGCCAGGACCCTGGAGCGGCGCTGAATCCGACCATGCGGATTCGGTCCCACTTCACCGAAGCAACCGGCAGACGAACAGATACCGACTTCGCCGCCGCCCTCGGACGAGTCGGACTACCCGACCACTGTCTGCACCGCCGGCCGGGAGAACTGTCCGGTGGCGAGCAACGTCGGGTGGCGCTCGCACTCGCCTTGGTTCGCCGAGTCGAGGTCGTCGTCGTCGATGAGCCCATCGCCGGATTGCACGGACAACTACGTAATGAGATCGGTGATCTCCTGCGTTCGCTCGCCACCGACGACGATGTCGCGGTGGTGGTATCGGGCCACGACACGGCTGCCTTGCATCGAATCGCGGATGACGTCGTCCACCTCGGAGAGTCACCGAAGTCGCCGAAGCGGCCCGCGGGCCCCGCCCTGTGTCCCGTGCCCGAGGGGGCACCCGCGTTGCAGGCCCGGTCGATCTCCGCTACCACGGGTGGCCGGACACTGCTCGATTCCGTCGACCTCGCGGTCTCGGCCGGTCGCGCTGTCTCCGTAGTCGGCCCATCAGGGGCGGGAAAAACGACCCTGGCCCGGGTGCTGGCCGGACTGCACTCCCCCGCATCGGGCACAGTGGAAGTCAGCGGCCGCCGCATTCCGGTCGGCCGGACGCGGCGATCACGGCGCGACAGGCGACGGGTCCAACTCATCCCGCAGAACCCACTGTCCACACTCAACCCGAAACACACCGTGTTGCAGACGCTGTCCCGCCCGATGAAGCTTGCCGGCATGTCTTCACGGCACGAGGTGGCCCACCGGGCGAACGGCCTGATGCGCAGTGTCGAACTGGATCCCGAGCTCCTGCATCGCTACCCAGGGCAGCTCTCGGGAGGTCAGCGACAACGGGTGGCGATCGCCCGGGCTCTGGCCGCCGAGCCGGATGTCCTTCTGTGCGACGAGATAACCTCCGCCCTGGATGCGGAGACGGCGACGGCGGTCATGGACGTGATCGAACGCAGCCGGCTGGAGAAAGGGATCGCCGTCATCGTCATCAGCCACGACATGAATCTGGTCGTCCGATACTGCCAGGAGATCGTGGTCATCGCCGACGGCCGGGTGGTCGAGACCGGGAATGCGGCAGAAGTTCTCGCTGCACCCGGCGCCACCGGCACCAGAGAACTACTCGCCTGAGCTCCAACTGATCGAAACCGTGGCGCCGACCTGCGGGGCACCGAAGCCGCCACACCGGAGGCATCGGGCTCGGACCGGCGATCGTGGACGAGATCGTGGCCTCCCATGGCGGCATGGTTCGGATGGACGAATCGGAGCTCGCCTTCAGGACACCAGTTCGTGTGGGGCGCGGACCCTGTGCAGGATCCGGACGGCCGCGGCCACCGCCGGACGCGCCGCGGATGCCTGCCGGTAGGTCACACCGACCCGGCGGAGGCTGTCGGCCACCGGTCCCGACACCAGCGCTCGATGTTCGACGGACAGCGACATCTCCGGCACGATGGCGACACCCAGCCCATGTGCCACCATCTCCGCCATTCCGTCGAAACTGCCGCTGCGGTGCTGGATCCGCGGGGCGAAACCGGCTTCCCGGCAGGCGAACATGACCGAGGCGATCGAGGGTGCGCCGTCCCGCGCCGCGATCCAGTCGGCGTCGCGAGCCGCCACCAGCCCGCGCCGCCGCACCTCCTCCCGCAGTCCGGCAGGCGCGATGAGCACCAGCGGATCGTCGCCGAGGAAATCCGAGGTGAGGCCGACCGGCAGATCCCGGGTACCGAACGAGTACGCGTAGGTGATCGCCAGATCCACTTCCCGACGGCACAGGGCGGGCACCGATTCCACCGGCCTCAGTTCCACCACCCGCACCCGCAGGCCCGGGTGTTCACGCATCAGTTCGGCGGCGGCCGGTAGCGCGAACCGGGTCTGGGCGGTTCGGAATGTCGCCAGGGTGAGGACTCCGGTCACCTGCTCGGCGGTCACGGCCACCGCGCTCTCCGCCTCTTCCAGTGCCGCGACGATCCGCGAGGTGTGGTCCACCAGCACCTGCCCGGCATAGGTCAGGCGCAGCACCCGGCCGTCGCGGCGGGTGAGAACTGTGCCGACCTCCTCTTCGAGGATCCGCAGTTGCTGCGACACAGCCGAGGTCGTGATGCCGTGCAGTTCCGAAACGGCTGTCATGGTGGAACGTTCGGAAAGGTCGCGGAGCAGGATCAAGCGGCGGACATCGTACATGGAATCCTCGTTTCACAGACGACGAAAGCCATTGTCCGCGGCAGTCGCTGTGCGGGAAATCCTTTCGATCCGACTGCGCCGAAGCCCGCACGGCTACCACTGGACACCGCAATACGGATAGCGTAGGTTTCCATTATGGATACTTTCACTATCCATAATGGCGGTACCGATCCCCGCCCGCCGACCCTGCCGATCCCTCGCCGGATCGGCCACCGAACAGGACCTCGCCCGATGCACAAACCACTGCTCACCGTCGCCGCGGCCTATCTCGCCGTGATCGGGTCCGCCCTGCTGCTGGCCCCGGCGCAATTCGGCGTCGGTGCGGTACCCGAGAATGCCTCGCCCGAACTGATCGCGCTGTTACGCCTGCTGGGCGGCCCCTTCCTCGGCATCGCGCTGCTCGACTGGCTATCGCGTGATACCGAACCCGCCACCATCGGCAACACTGTCGTCCTCGCGAATCTGACCGGTTTCGGCGTGGTCGCCCTCAACGATGTATGGGGTGTACTCAGCGGCCAGGCCCGCGATGTGGCGGTCGTATTCGGCGTGGTCCATATGACTTTCGCGGTCGCCTTCCTGCTGGCCTGGCTGCGCGCCCGGCCCGCGACCGCGTAACACGCCGCCCTGTCGACATGATCGGATACCGGGGAACGACACGAGGAGAGAGACGACAGCCGATGCGAATGGCGGAATTGAGCCGGGAGTCCGGGGTCGCGATCGCGACGATCAAGTACTACCAGCGCGAAGGACTCCTCCCGCCGGGTGAACTGACCAGCCCGAATCAGGCCCGCTACAACCCCGCACACGTGCGCCGGCTCAAACTCGTCCGAGCGCTGGTCGAGGTGGCCGGCCTGTCGGTCGGCGCGGTGCGGGAGGTACTGGCCGCGATCGACGAACCGGAAACCTCACTGCACGATGTACTCGGCGCCGCACAACCCGGGCTCCCGGGAACACCGGCCGAAACCGGCACCGAAGCCGATCGCGAGTGGGTCGCACGGCGTATCGACGAGGTGGCGGCGGAACGTGGCTGGCAACCGCCACCGGGCTCGTCGCTGATCGAGACCCTGGCCGGGGTGCTGTGCACCTACCGGGCGGTCGGGCACGAATGGGCGCTCGAAAACCTCTCCGCCTACGCGGAATCCGCCGACCGGGTGGCGGTGGCCGATATCGAGGCGCTCGCCCGATTGGCTTCCACGGACAACATCGTGGAGGGCGCGGTGGTCGGCACCGTACTGGGCGACAGCCTGCTGGCCGCGCTCCGACGGGTCGCCCACGCCGAAGCTTCCCGGAAGAGCTTCGATCCGAGCTGACCCGGGCCCGCGGGAACCGTGGCGTTCGGGCCGCGACGGACGCGCGGTCACGGCTTCGACACTCACCTCCGGACAGCGACGCCGAGCATATCGAGCGCGAATTCTCCGTACTGCGCCGCGATCTCCTCCGCGCTCGCCCCGCCGCCCTCGCGATACCACTGCGATATCCCTGTGCACATGGTGGCGATCGCCCGTCCCGCGGTGCGCGGATTCGGGGTGGTGAGAGCCCCGGCAGCGGTGGCCGCGGCGATCTCCTCGTCCAGGATCTGCTGGAGTTCACTGCGCGAGCGTGCGATCCGCGCGCGATCCGCGGGCCGCAGACTGCGCATCTCACTGGCGCCGATGAAACCGAGTTCCCGGCGGTGGGTGTGGAAAAGCGCCAGCGCCTCCACGATCGACCGAACCCGCTCGACCCCGTCCCGGCCCTCGGCGCGAGCCGCGCGGACCCGCCAGTGCAGATCGTCCATGGTGAGATCGAGAATCCGCACCAGCACTTCTTGCTTGTCGCGGTAGTGGTGGTAGAGACCGGGCACACTGGTGCCCGCGCGGCGCGCCAGCGCACGGACCGTGGTGCCGTGGTAGCCGATCTCCACGAACAGGGCGATGGCGGCCGTCAACACCGGATCGAATCCCGGCGGGCCGAACTCCCGCCAGCCCCGGACACCTGCCGATTCGCGCATGTCCGATCCGGCGGGCGCGACGGCACCGGAACCGCCGAGCAGGTCGGGTGCGGGGACGCCGAGGGCCGCGGCCAACTCGGTGAGACGACTCACCGAGATGCCGGTACGGCCGTTCTCCAGCGCGCTGAGCGTCGCCGGGCTCACTCCGATCCGCCGGGCGACCTCGCGCAGCGATAAGCCGCCGTCGCGGCGCGCCGCGCGGATCGCCTCATGCGGCAGCAACGGCGCGTCGGTGATCGGATCCGGCATGCTGTTCAGCATAACCGAACACTCCAAGGTCGCCCAGCGGAAGTATCGGTGCAGATCATCTCACAGTTTTGACATTTATCCACCCTGATGAGAGTGTTCATCCGGAGCGATCGCTCGGTTGGCTCAGCGATCCGCGGGAACGCCAGGAGGACTTCGATGCCGATCGATCTGACCTATTCCGCCGATGTCGAGGCACTGGTGGAACGCACCCGCGTATTCGTGCGCGAGTCGGTCCTGCCGGTCGAGGACGACAACCGCGGGGACATCGCCGCGGCCGGCGGCGACGATATCCGGGTCACCCTGCAGGAACAGGCCCGCGAGGCGGGCGTGTTCGCCCCGCACGCGCCGGTCGAGTACGGCGGGCACGGCCTGTCGATGTCGGACCGCGCACCGGTGTTCGAAGAGGCGGGTTACTCGCTGTTCGGTCCGACCGCGCTGAATATCGCCGCGCCCGACGAGGGCAATGTGCACATGCTCGCCCATATCGCCGACCCGGAACAGAAAGCGCGCTATCTGGAGCCGCTGGCCCGGGGCGTCCTGCGCTCTGCCTTCGCGATGACCGAACCCGCGCCCGGTGCCGGCTCGGATCCCTCGGCTCTGGCCACCAGGGCGGCGAAGGTGGACGGCGGCTGGCGGATCAACGGCCACAAGCATTTCATCACCGGTGCCGACGGCGCCGGATTCTTCATCATCATGGCGCGCACCTCCGGTGAACCGGGCCAGCGCGGCGGCGCCACCATGTTCCTCGCACCGGCCGATACGCCCGGCCTGCGCGTCGGCCGCCATATCGACACACTGGACCGCTCCATGATCGGCGGCCACTGCGAGGTCTTCTTCGAGGATCTGTTCGTACCCGACGAGGCAGTGCTCGGCGCTGTCGACCGCGGTTTCGAATACGCACAGGTCCGGCTCGGCCCGGCCCGGATGACGCATGTGATGCGCTGGCTCGGCGCCTGCCGCCGGGCGCACGACGTCGCCGTCGACTATGTCGCCGAACGGGAAGGTTTCGGTTCGGTCATCGGCGACCTCGGGCTCGCCCAGCAGATGGTGGCGGACAACGAGATCGATATCGCCGCGACCCGCGCCCTGCTGGTACGCGCCTGCTGGGAACTCGACAACGGCGAGCAGGCCGGTAACGCCACATCCATCGCCAAGACCTTCGCCGCCGAAGCCGTCTTCCGCGTCGTCGACCGCAGTATCCAACTCTGCGGCGGCCTCGGGGTCTCCGACGATCTGCCGCTGGCCCGGCTCTCCCGCGAGGTCCGCCCGTTCCGGGTCTACGACGGGCCCTCCGAAGTGCATCGCTGGGCCATCGCCAAACGTACGGTGGGCGCGGCCCGCCGCGCGGCCGCCGCCCGCTGACCCCCCGAGGCCGGACCCGGCAAACGAAGAACGCCGCCAGGTGAACCACCTGGCGGCGTCGGATCGACCACACCTGGTGTGACGATCCAGTGCCGACGTCCCACAAGCGCCTCTCGGCGAGTGGTCGCTCGTAGCGACGAATGGGGTGAGGCCCGGGGCTGTCCGGACGCCGACAGTCGGTTCAACCGGCACACGGCGCGGACTATTCCGGCCGACCGGTGTGACCCGGCGGACACGTCGCTTCGTGTTCACCCACCACAGATGAAGCTCGGCACCGCCGGAGCCGCGACAATCGCCGGATCGGATCTCGACCACGTTGAGGAGCCGCGCCATGACCGAGCAGTCCCGAGCCCGGAACGCCCCACCGGCCGAGCCGTTCCAGAAGCAGAGCGTCGCCACCGGGATCTCGATCGTCGCGGCGATCATGCTGTTGCTGGCCTCGGTCCTGTCGATTCTGGAAGGAATCGTGGCGATCGCCCGCGACGCCATCTATATCGAGCGCGCCCACTACGCCTACGCCTTCGATTCGACCGCGTGGGGTTGGATCCACATACCGCTCGGCGTCATCGGTGCCGTCTGCGCTCTCGGCCTGATGTTCGGCACCCGCTGGGGCCGCTACGCCGCGGTGGTGGTGGCCGCGGTGGCCATCATCGCGAACTTCATGTCCCTTCCCCACTATCCGATGTGGTCGGTACTCGTCATCGCGCTCAGTGTGGTGGTGATCTGGGCGGCGGTCACCTGGCAACCGCAGATCTGAGCGGGCCGGGCGGCTGCGGTCAGTGCGAGAGAGCGATCTTCACCACCACCACGGTGGTCGCGACCAAGGTCAACAGCACCGCGGCGACGACCGAGGCCCGGCCGGGGTTTTCGCCCCGCAACCGGCCGATCACGAAGACGATCCCACCGATCCGGACCAGTACGACCACCTCGGCGAGAATCTGTGCTGCCCGCGGCTCGAGCCAACCCAGCAGACCGGTCGCCAGAATCGCGCAGGGCAGTACCGCCGAACTCAGGATCGGCACCGAGTTCCGCAGTTCGCGAACCCGGTCGCTCATCGTCGCGGTGCGGCGCTGCCGCACACTGTCACCGACGGTTTCGGCGAAACTGTGCGCGATGAAAGTGGAGGCGGTGGTTCCGAGCACCACCAGGATCCCGATATGCTCTTCCGAGGTCACCACCGGCACCAACGCGGTCAGGACCAGGATATTGCCGTAGATGTAGGCGCTGATACGGCTGGCGGCGTTATCCGGATTCAGCGGGATACGGCGCGAGAACAGCGGACCGTGGATCAGCGTGTGCCGGTCGTTGTCCATCGGTGTCCTCCCACGCTCCTCGCCGGCCGTGACACGCCGTGCCCGCACGGTAGACCGAGCCGCGTACGACGGACTCCGACCTCCGGATACGGCGGCGTTTCGCCGGCTGTGGGCAGGACTCCGGGATGCCGCGGTTTCACCCGCCCCGGGTGAGGTGGCCGACCGCGGACACCCGTGAGGGTGGTGTGTCGACCATTCGCGGAAAGGCAGGACATGACCTACAGGACCCAACCCGAGCGTTCCCCGGTCACCCGCGGAGTAGCCGCGGTGACCTCGATCGCGGCCGCGGTACTGCTGCTCGCGGTCGGGGTGCTGTCGATCCTGGCGGGTATCTCCGCCGTGGCGAACGATGAGTTGTTCGTGACCGGCCCGGACTACATTCTGCAGTTCTCCACCAGCACGTGGGGCTGGATCCATATCGTTCTCGGCGCACTGCTGGCGCTCGTCGCGATCGCGCTGATGACCGGTGCGCTGTGGGCGCGGATCGCCGCGGTGTTCCTGGCGGGGTTGTCGATCATCGCCAACTTCCTGTGGATTCCCTACTACCCGTGGTGGTCGATCGTGGTCATCGCCCTGGACCTGGTGGTCATCTGGGCGGTATCGACCTGGCGACCCGAGCAGATGTGACCGCGCGCCACGGTGACACCGATCAGGGATCCAGCGGGTTGTCGCGGGTCACGATCAGCGGGTCGACCGGGGTGAACGGCAATTCCGGCAGCTCGTCGGGGGCGACGCCGAAAGTGGCCGCGAGAACCTTGCGCGAATAGGCGCTCATCGACGCGCGGTACCCGATATCGGCCGGCGTCGGCTGGTCGAAGAAGATCAGCAGGTGGACCCTCGGGGCGTCGATCACCTCGATGTGATGTGGGTAGGCGCGCGGGACGAAGTACACCTCGCCCGCGTTCACCGTATAGGTGTCCAGGGTCCCGTCGGGGTCCATGACGGTCATCCGCGCCGACCCCTCCTGTACATAGCCCATCTCGGCGGTCACCGGGTGCCAATGGGGTTCACGCATACCGTCCTCGCGTACCCGGAGCGAGTACATCGATATGTCGTGCAGGGCGGGCCAGAACTGGCGGCGGGCGGTCCGCGCCGAACCGACCGGCGAGTCCACCGGCGCGGGCATGGCCTCGAGCGCGAAATGGTGCGGGTCGCCGAAATGCGCGCCGGCCGGGATATCGGGGTCGCCGTCGCGCCGGGCGACCATCCGGGCCGTGGTGCTGCGGCGGATATCGGCGAAAGCGGCGGCCGGCAGATCGTAGGTGTTGCCGAGGACGGAGTCGGTCATCGCGCCGACGGCGGCGCTGAGGCCGAAATCCTCGGGCCTTTCGTGGCGGAAGGCGAGGACGAATTCGGCGTCGGTGTCGCCGACGTTCTCGACGTGATGCAGCGCGCCCGAATCGATATGGAACATCTCCCCCGCGGTGACGAGGAACGAGGAGAAGCGGCTGCCGTCGTCCAGCACCGACACCAATGCCTGTCCAGTGGTGCAGTAGGTCAGCTCGGTGGCATTGGCGTGCCAGTGCGGCTCGCGAAAGGCACCGGGCGCCAGGGTGAGGCGTTTGATCGACAGACCGGAAAGGATCGGGAAGTTGTCGGCAGTGAGCCTGGTCAGCGAGCCGAGTGCGCTGCGATAGATGTTCTCGCCCTGCCACAGCGATGCGACGTGGACCGATGGGTTGGGCATAGATCCTCCTTCATCGCAGGTGAAGTTCTATCGATCATGCGCCCACGACCGCCGGTCGGCCAGCGTCCGGCGGATGCGGGTATCGGTACGCGGCCCGCGCGCCGCGGTGCGCCGTATACAGCGAGTTCACCGGCACCGGAGCCGGGCTCACCCGTGCCGGGCGGCTGCCCGCCGCCCGGCACGGTGGGCGAGGGCGTCGAGAATGCGTTGCCAGGCCGGTGACGCCTCGGCGATCCGGGAGGAGATCAGCTGCAGACTCTCCGGCCGGCCGCCGGCCCGCTCGTGTTCGGCCTCCCAGGCGTCCAGATCGTCGATGAGCCGGTCCAGGCGCGGATCGCGCGGATCCCAGTCGACCACCCGGTCACAGGCCAGATACAACCGCAGCGTCTCGGGATCGTCGAAGCCCGCCGACTTGTCCCGGATCCGCCGCGGCACGGCGAGCGGGTCCAGCGCCTGCAGCAGGATCCACGAATCGCGCTCGGCCAGTACCCGCCGTTCGCTGATGCCGAGACCGCGCATCCGGTTCAGCACCGCGACCACCGCGCTGGGCAGAACCAGGTTCTCGCCGCTCGCCAGGTCGGCGAGGCGGCGCCGGGATTCGGTGAGCCGGTCGATCCGGCGCTGCAGTTCGGCGTCGATCTCGGTGACGGCGGCGGCGAACTCGCCCGGCCGGGCCTGGAGCAGCGCGCCGATTCGAGCCAGCGGAACACCGGCGTCGGCCAATGTCCTGATCCGGATGAGATCCACCGCCACCTGTGCGCTGTAGCGGCGATAGCCGGAGGCGTCGCGCTCGGGCTCGGGTAACAGGCCGATTCGGTGATAGTGCCGAACGGTACGCACGGTCACTCCCGCGGTCGCCGCGAGCCGGCCGATCGTGAGCACCGTCCTCCTCCAGTCTTCGGAGAGGACGATAGCGCCGGGCCGCGACGGCGGCGCACCGGGCCCGCGCCCTGTGCGGTTCAGCGGGGAGCGACTCGCTCCACCACATCCCGGATCGCCCGGACCACGGCGTCCGGACAGTCGAAGCAGAGCCGATGGTGGAACGTGCCGGTGAGGATGCGGTGTTCGCCGGATGAGACCCCGCGCACCAGGGCCGCGTCCATTCGCTTCTTGGCGTCGTCGAACTCTCGCTGGGCCGGCGCCTGTCCCACGGCGTCGTCCCCCACCACTGTGAGCGCGATCACCGGGACATCGGGGACGCCCGGCCCCGCGCGCAGTTCGGCGGCGAGGCGGGCCGGGGTGGACCGTTCGGCGACACCGGCCGCCATCCATTCCGCACTCACCTTCGCATCCATCAACGCGTGCCAGATGTGCTCCGGGTAGCCCGCCGGCACGTCGGCTCGCATCTCGCGCAGCACGGTACGCATCCCGTCGAGTTGTTCCGGGTCGGCCGCGGTCCGCTCGACCTCGGCCAGGCTTCCCGATACGGGCATGAACTCGTCCCAATCGCGATGCAGGCCGTCCAGCCACACCAGGCCCGCCACATCCCGCGGGTACAACTGCGCGAACCGATGCGCGTAGCAGGCGCCGAGCGAATGCGCCGCGAGCACGTAGGGGGCGACGACGTCCGCGGCGCGGAGCAGCCGGCGCAACTCTGTGGCGACCGCGGCGGCGGTGCGTGGCAACGGTTGCGGATCGCTGAAACCCGTCCCGCCGCGGTCGTAGAGTACGGCCGTCGTGAATTGCGAAACCTGTTGCTGAACAGCGAAATAGTCGAGCCCGACCGCGCCCGCACCGGGCAGGAACACGACCGCGGGTCCGCCGGTACCCGACCGCTGCACGAAAATGCGGCGGGCGTCGATCTCCCGGAACTCGCCGATCGGTGGTGTGGGGCGGGCCGGGGCAGTGATGTCGTTCGTCATACGACAAGCCTCCGACCCTGACGCAGGGTCAGGGTCAACCTCGGCGGCTGCGGTGACCCGGCCGGGCCCGCGATACAGGCGCGGAACCGGCACCGGGGGCGCAGCGCACGCCATCGGATCGCTAGGGTTTGTCCCGTGGTCCTGCTGATGCACTTGACTCCGGCGAAGAACGTCCGGCGAATCCAGCGGGCAGGGATCACCGCGAGTCGTTCCGGGGTGTTCTGTATGCCGGTGCTGCCGTCCTATGTGTTGTCCCATCAGTGGTTACGTGAACTGCGCCGCGGCGGGCAGCGGCTGATCAGCGCGGTGCATTTCCGGATACCCGATGTCGAACCCGTCCTCGTGGGCCACTACTCGACCGCCGGTACGGAGCTGACCGCCGCCGAGGCTGTCTCGGTGATCCAGCGGGCGCCGGACCCACGCGGCTACCAGATCGTCGTCCCTCGATCGATCGCTCCCGCCGAGCTGCATCGGATCCGCCGGGTGCGGCAGGTGACGGGATGGCGTTATCACCCGGATGCGCACGGCCGCCGTCCGTGTACCTGTCCGGCGTGCCTGGGGCGGGGCGAGTACCGGGCCGCCGACCTGCGCCGGCGCTTCCCTCTCGAACCCCCGGATCCCACCAAACCTCAACTGCTGGCGCAATTACGCAATGCGGACAACGACGACGAGCTGATCGACGCCCTCTACGGCCTGGCCCGCCGGAGCCGCGGCGATGTCGCCGATATCGCGGAATTGATCGATCACGCCTCGCCGGAGGTCCGTTGCGCCGTCGCGGTGGCGCTGCACAACTATCGCGGTAGCCGAGCCCGCCGACTGCTGGCCCGCTTGGCCGCCGATCCCGATCCCGAAGTGCGCGATGCGGCGACCACACCAACCTAGCCGCCCACCCGAACGGATGTGTATCCGTCGTCGAACGACCGCGGCCGCATCGCGATCGGCGGCGCTGGGCAGCGATACGATCACACGCACCCGGCCGACGCTGTCCCGTTACCGGGATCGGCCGTTTCGAGGAGGACAGGGATGAGTCGGCAGAACATCGAGACCGGCAGACCGACCCCCGACACCTGGTATATGGCGGCCGGAGACGGCCCGCCGCTGGTTTACCTGCCCGGGTTCGGAGTACACAACAAGCCGCTCGACGGCTGGGAACGGCGCGCATCGCTACATGCCGTGGCCGGGCTCACCCGACACTTCCGACTCCACTGGATCAACCGCAGAGAAGGCTTGGCCACAGGGGCCACCGTGGCGGATCTCGCCGACGACGCTGCCGCCGCCGTCCGGGCAGGGTTCGCCGAACCGGTCGACGTGCTGGGCTACTCGCTCGGCGGCATGATCGGCGCGGCACTCGCCGCCCGCCATCCCGCGCTGGTGCGGAGACTGGTGGTGGGCGGGATCGCGCATCGCCTCAGCCCGGGCGAGCGGGCGGGTTGCGAGGCTTTCGTCGAGCACGCGCAGTCCGGGGAGCCGCGAGCGGCGATGCGGTCGCTCGTCCGAAGCTCGTATCGGAACCCGGTGGCCAGGGCGGTCCTGGGCACGGCGGCCTGGCTCGCCGGACCGGGTGGGAGCGGCCGGAACTGGGATCCGCACGATGCCGTCGTCACGCTGCGGGCGATCGCCGACGCGGATCTGGGTCCGTTGCTGCCGGCCATCCAGGCACCCACTCTGGTCATAGCCGGTGAGCGTGATTTCAATTGCCCGCCCGAGTATGTCCGCGAAGTGGTCGCGGCGATCCCCGACGCGCGGTCGGCCACCGTGCCGGGAAAGGGCCACAACGCCACGATGACGGCCCCCGGTTTCGTCGAACAGGTCGCCCGGTTCCTGCTCCGGGACGCGACGCACTGATTCCTACCTCCGTCGGAGACGTGAGCGCCGGACAGGGCGCACGCCGCTCAACCGCCGACCGCTTCGGCGAGACGCGGCAGCTGCCGCAGCGGATTGCGGCATTCGATCTCCATTCGCCGGTCGGTATCGAAGATCTCGCTCAGCCGGGGCGCGGGATCGTTGTTTCCCGATTGCGGCAGGGTGGCCGCGCTGAACGGCCAGTCGGAGCCGAAGACGATGTGGTCGCGGCCGGTGACGGCGAGGGCGGCGGGCGCCGCACTCCGCTCGTCTGAATGCCGCCCCCGGGGCGGGTGTCCCGGGACATATCGGGCCGGGTTCGCGGCGGCCGGCGTCTTCCGCGGATCGATGAACGCCGGTTGCTGTGCTCTGGTGGCGGCATTGTGCGCCAACACCGCCACCAGAGTGTGCGGGCCCCTCATCAGGCCGCACCGGCCGCCGGGTGCCCGGATGGGCCCGGCGGCACGATCTCGATCGCCGACAGTGCTGTCGTCGGCGGAGCCGGCGATTTCCACACGGCGCTGCGGCGTCCACAACGGCTACGAACGGCCGTGGAACGTCACCTCGCCGACGGCCGTTTCCACGGGGTGGGAGCGGAAGTCGATCCGGCGGCGGCGCCGGCCGCCGAGTCCTGATGCCCGCCGGGAACATCCGCGGCATCGTCGAGCGTTCGTCGTCTCGTCATGCCACGTACCCACCTCGCTCGGTTCACCGCTCGCGGGCCTCGGCCCACTCCTCGCAGTAGTCGCGCGCCGGCAACCGGTGGTTCCCGTGGTGTGGCTCACAAACTTCACCCGGTTCCCGGCGCACCCGCCGTCGTGAAGCGGTGCAAGCGCACCACGGACCCGGCAAGCCGCCGGAAACGAAAGCGCGCCGAGAAGAACCGGTTACGTCGTAGCGGGACGTGACCGAGCCGCTACCGCACGCGATGGGGAGACGAGCACCCAGCTGTCCCGCGCCCCACGCGTCGCCCGTCCCGCAGAGGTGCGACGATAGACGGCACCATGACCAGTCCAGCGCACCGTTCGCCACTCGCCCGGGCATTCCGTGCGTGGGTCTTCGCGCTGATCTGCGTTCTACTGTCGGTCGCCGGGCACGCACTGACCTCGACGCACACCGTCTCCCTGTCGACGCTGGCGCTCGCGGTCGGCTTCGTCTCGGCCGCGGCCTGGTCGGTCGCCGACCGGCAACGCGGGCCGGTATCGATCACGACAGCACTGCTGGCCGGTCAGGGCCTCCTGCACCTGTGGTTCGCGGCCGACCCCGCCGGCACGCACACCGGCCACACCGAGGCCGCGGGGCGACTGGCCGAGACACGAACCCCGGCGATGCTGGTGGCACATGGTCTGACGGCTCTGTTGTGCGGTATCTGGCTGTGGTGTGGCGAACGCGTCGCGTACTCACTCGCCGCGGCCCTTTTCACGCGAATCCTGGTTCCGCTGCTGCTGTTACCACTGCCCGGCACCTGTCCGGCGATGTCCGCGCCACCGGCCGACGGAGCGGACGAACCAGCGGGAGCGGTCGTTTTCCTGCGGCACCTCCTGGCACGCCGGGGCCCACCCGGGGCCGCGATCACCCTTCTTTCACATTCCGCCGCGACGGCATGACTGCCGGCCGAGCTCGCCCGTGAATTCCGCGGACGGTGGGTACTTCCGGTGCGCGCGGCGGAAACATCGTCACCGGCGCAGCACCGACGGCGACGCGATCCCCTGATATCCGCACCGCACCGCCGCGGCGAATGCGTGCGCGGAAACCGGCGCGATCGCGATGCCGTCCACGGCTGCGTCCCGATCAGAAGCTTGCTGTGATGGACAAATTGCATTTCCTGCTGCCCGGATGCGGGCGGCCACGCTGTCTCCCACCCGACCCGGCGCCGTCGTCCGGCCGTCACCAGGTGGGCGACCGTGCAGACCGATGAGCACCTGACCGCACTGGCCCTCGCCGCGGGGGCGGGCGACCGAACCGCGCTGGCGGAGTTCGTCCGGTGCACCCGGGCCGATGTCTGGCGCTTCGTCGCCCACCTCACCGATGTGCAGTCGGCCGACGATCTCACCCAGGAAACCTTCCTGCGGGCGATGGGTAGTTTGCCGCGTTACGCCGGGCGTTCGACCGCGCGTACCTGGCTGCTGTCGATCGCCCGGCGCGCGGTGATCGATCGGCTGCGCAATGCCTCGGCACGCCCCCGCGCCGCCGGCGGCGCGGACTGGGAAGCAGCGATCGAGCAGCGGCCCGACCGTCACGACAGCGATGTGGGCGAGGATCTGGTCGTCGCCGACTTCCTGGGTCGTCTTCCCGAGGATCGCCGTGCGGCATTCGTGCTGACCCAGATCCTCGGGCTGACCTATGCCGAGGCCGCCGCGGCCGCCGACTGTCCGGTCGGCACGATCCGCTCCCGCGTCGCCCGGGCACGGGAGACCCTGGTCGAGTTGTGGCGGGACGGCGACTCCGATTCCGGGACGGTCCACGTCTTCCCTCCCGGTACTGCGCATTCCGGCACGTCGTCGGTAGCACTCGCCCGGGCGGCGACGCTGTCGCACGGTCGGCGTGGACTCCGGTAACGCGACGGTGCTCGGCGGTCCGGCCGGAGGTTCCGGCCGGACCGCTCCGGGTGGACACCGACCTCGGTTGTCCACCGAGCGGGACCTCGGACGTAGGCCCCGTCGACCCCACACCCATATCGAGGCAAAGGACCAACGGTGAACAGACCTACGAAACAGCAGAACTCACTGTCCGCAGCGCGACAGGAGGACCGGACCCGCCGGATCCTCGTCCAAACGGCCGTGGCCGCAGTATTGGTCGGGCTCATCGCGGCAATCGGAATCAATGTGGCGCTGAAGAAGGCCGAGCGCGACGATCCGGGGCCGACACCCGTCATCGCCGCACAGCCGGGCGCCGCCCCGGGCGGGGTCACGGCGAGTATCACCGAGGCCGGCGCGATCAGAATCGGGGCACCGTCCGCCACGCGGACCGTTCGAATTGTCGCCGACCTGCAGTGCCCGGCATGTCGGCGCTTCGAGGCGAACTACGGTCAGCTGCTGACCGACGCGGTGGACGCGGGAACTGTTGCAGCCGAATACGACATAATCGCCTTCCTCGACCACGCGTCGTCCACCGAGTACTCGAGCCGGGCCGCCAACGCCTCGTTCTGCGCCGCCGAATCCGATCCCAGCGGTTACCGGAGCTGGTTGCAGACCATGTTCGAGCACCAGCCCACGGAGGGCGGTGACGGCCTGCCCGACAGCGCGATCGTCGAAATCGCCAGGGGTGCTGGGTATACGGCCCCGGAGTTCGCCCGCTGCGTGACGGATCGCACCTACCGTCAATTCGTCCGGGCCCACACATCGGAGATTCTCGACAGCGGAATCCGGTCGACGCCGTCGATCTTCCTCGACGGCAACCCGATCGACCCCGGGCAGCTTTCCGCCGCGATCGGTTCCTGATCCGGTATCCGCCGGCCCGCCGCGTCTCAGCTCGGAGATGCGGGCGGGCCGCCGCACCCCGGACGCTGTCCCCGCCACCCGGCGCGGTGGCGGGCGCCGAACGGTAGAACGGACCGTAGCGCAACTCCGCATGCCCATCGCCGGACTTCTTCGGCGAACATTCGGCCACGATGACCAATTGCTGTCCCGGAACGGGGAATATCGGTTTCGGCGCGGTCGGCCGGGCGGATCTCGACGCGGACGACTTCGGACCCTCCGACCCGGGACCAATGCCACCAGCGGCGGCCGTGACCCGCGACCTACCGTCGAGACACCGGCACTGCCGCCTCGGTGGCATACCGGCCGGTAAGGGTTCGTGGCTCCCGGCAGCCGACGATGAGAGGACATCTCCAGTGGACACACACAGCGAACCGACCGTAGTCGTCGGCGTCGACGGCTCGACGAACTCGCTCGGCGCCGTCCGGTGGGCGGCGCTCGCCGCGGCCCGATATCGCGCGCCCCTGACCATGGTGTACGCAGTCGGCGCACCCATCGACTACGGCCCCGGACTGAGTGTGGTCGCCTTCGACAATCAAGCCATGCGCGCCGAAGGCGAAACCCATATCGCCGACGCCGAGAAGATCGCCCGCGAAATCGCCGACGACCTGGAGATCACCACAGCAGTGGTGGATCCGGGCCCGGCACCCACTCTCATCGAACGGTCGCGTCGCGCCCGCCTGGTGGTGGTCGGCACCCATGGACGCAGTGCGGTCGCGCGGGGCGTGCTGGGATCGGTGAGCACCTCGCTGGCCCGGCACGCGCACTGCCCGGTCGCGGTGATCCCGGCGACCCACCGTGAACCCGGTGAGCGGGCGAGCCTGCCCGTGGTGGTCGGCGTGGACGGCTCGCCCCGCAGCAAGGACGCTGTCGCGATCGCCTTCGACGAAGCGTGCCGAGCCGGTGTCGGACTGGTCGCCGTAACCATCTGGTCGGAGTTCTTCCGTTATGTCTCGCGCGCGGAGATGCAGGAACAGGCGCGCGCGTTCCAAGCCGAGAGCCTGGCCGGATACCAGAACGATTTCCCGGATGTGCCGGTAACCCACGTCGTCGTCGAGGACCGTCCCGCCCGGAGACTGCTCCGAGAGGCCGAAGGCGCACAACTTGTCGTGGTCGGCAGCCACGGGCGTGGCGGTTTCCCCGGCATGACCCTCGGCTCGACCGGCCAAGCCGTACTGCACGGCACGTCGGTGCCGCTGATCATCGCTCGGCCGCGGGACTGAACGCACCACGACAGCGTCCGTGCCCGCCTTCGGCCGGGCACGGACGCCGCGGGAACAGCCACCCGGAAGGGCCCATTCAGCGACCACATCGATAGACGCTGAGCTGCCTTCTACGTTTCGTCGACGTGGGTGCGGTTCGCATGCCAGGGGGGAGGACCGGCGGCATCGCGGATGTAGGCACCGATACTGCCCGATGATGGCAGTAGCTCATCGGTATTGCGGGAGGTCCTGCGGATTCTTGAAGATCTCGAACATGGCGAAGTAGTTCTGGGAGCCGTACCCCTGAGCGAGCGCGAGTTCGGCGAAATCCTTCATCAACTGCGGCTGATCGGCGTTGACGCGCTGCTCGATGCTGGTGCGAACGATGTGGTCCAGGGCGTTGAGGTTCATTTGCATGGTGCCGAGGTCACCAGGGTAGGCGGCTTTGTCCAGGTTCGGTGCCTGTTCGGCGAGGCTCGCCGGGGCCAGCATCAGAGGCATGAACCAGCCCAGCGCGAGTTCGGCGAACTCGACCGCGGGCACGCCGGCGGAGCCGACCAGGGCAGCGCCGTGCAGGAATCCGTTCACACCGCGACCTCCTCGATCATTCTCGTGCCGGAGACGAGGGTGGGTTCCATGCCGAGGACCGCCGCGGCCGGATCGTCCCAGGTGCCGAGCCGGCGTGCGTACTCTGCCGCCAGTTCACCGGCGGCGATGGCACGGGCCGGACCGATGACCAGCACCGACCATCCGGTCCTTCGCACCGGGTCGATATCGTCGGCTTGGTAGGCGACGATCACCGACCGCCCTGATGCCGGAACGAGCCCGGCGGACAGGCGAGTACAGAAAATGATCGACCCGTCCGCACCGATCAAATGGTTCACCGGGCGCACCGCGGGTAGAGCGTCGTGGGTGAACACGATCCGCCCGAACGGGGCGGCCGCGAGCAATCGCAAAGCCTCCGCCCGCTCGATTCCCACGGTCAGCCGCGTACCGGCGCCGTGAGCCTGGATCCTCTCCGAACCTGCCACCTGATATCACCGCTTTCTCGCTCGGCCCATATCTCGATGGCACCATCGAGCCGAAACTCCGAACAGGGTCGAATTCCCTTTCCGGAGTGCAGGAAGTCCTGACCTCAGCGGGCCACGAGGCGGGCAGATCTACAGTTCGGGTGAGTCGCGGCGGGGCGCCATCGGGGAAGCCGAAGGTCCTCTTCGCAAAGATCGCGCGGCACTGTGCATTCGGCGTGGCGGTTCGTCGTGTCGAGATCGGATGACCTCCGCCGAGGCGGGACGACCGGTGTCGAATTCGAGCTGCGATCGCGCCGCGACCACGCTCATGGCGAAGTTCCGGGCCGAAGCCGAAGCCGCCACCGGGCCGCTGACCGGCCTGACCGACCAGGAACGCACCCTGCTCACGCTGCTCGGTGAAGGATTCGCCAACCGGCAGATCGCCGGAGGCGATGTTCCTGGCGGAGAAAACCGTCGAGAACTACGTACCACGATTACTGACCGAACTCGGGGTCGAACGCCGGACCCAGGCCACCGTGATCGCGTCGGAGATGACCCTGCCCGACAAGGAGGTGTAGCTCCGGTCACGCCCGCCGCCCAGGTGATGCTGCTCGCGCATTGGCCGGGGACGGGGTCGGTGGAAGAATGCAGTTCATGAAGCGGCGGGTTTACCCGACCAGCGATCGGTCACCGGTCACCGAAACGCTGTCCCAGCTGCGCCTGCGTGAACTACTCGATGAGGTGCAGGACCGTATCGCCCAGATCGTCGACGTCCGCGACCGGATGGACCGCCTCATAGAGGCGATGCTGTCCATCACTGCGGGGCTCGATCTGGACGACACCCTGCGATCCATCGTGCACACTGCCATCGAACTGGTGGACGCCGGGTACGGCGCACTCGGCGTATACGCAACCGACCGGGCGAAAGATCAGTTGGCCCAGTTCATCTACGAAGGTATCGACGACCACACCCGCCTCCTGATCGGCGACCTCCCCCGCGGACACGGTGTACTGGGACTGCTGATCCAGGACCCCAAGCCCATCCGCCTCCCCGATATCGCGGGCCACCCCGCTTCCGTCGGCTTCCCGGCGCACCATCCCCCCATGCACAGCTTCCTGGGGGTGCCGGTGAAGGTCCGCGACGAAGTATTCGGCAACCTCTACCTCACCGAGAAGATCGGCGCCAAGGAGTTCACCCAGGACGACGAGGTCGTGGTGCAGGCGCTGGCCGCGGCCGCCGGTATCGCCATCGAGAACGCCCGGCTCTACGAACGCTCGCAGGCGCGCCACCGCTGGCTGGAAGCGACCCGGGACGTCGCCACCGACCTACTCGCGGGAGGCACACCCCAGGAAATACTGGATCTCGTCACCGAACGAGCCCTGAAGCTCACCGGAGCCGCCTGCACCTTCGTGGCACTCCCGGAAGATCCCGACCTGCCCTACCGAGATGTCGGTCAACTGTCCATCGCCGCTACCGCGGGCGAGCGAGCCGACGATCTGCGCGAACAACGCCTCCTCCTGCACAGCTCCCGGGCCGACCAGGTGTTCCGGCACGGTCGGACGGTCACCCTCGACCGCATTCCCGACGACTTCCTACCGGATACATACACCGATTGGGGACCCGCGCTCGTCCTTCCGCTCGTGGTCGGTGACGAGGTCATCGGGCTCCTCACCGCCGTACAGCCCGCCGGCAACCGCCCTCTCGACCCCGCGGTCCAGGCGATGATGTCGGTGATCGCCAACCAGGCCGCGCTGGCGCTGCAGCTCGCGGAGACCCAGCAGCGGATGCGGGAGCTCGATGTGGTCGCCGACCGCGACCGGATCGCCCGGGATCTGCACGACCACGTCATCCAGCGGCTCTTCGCCGTCGGTCTGGGCCTCCAGGGCACCCTCCAGCGCGCACGCAACCCGGAAGTGAAAGCGCGGCTCGGCGAAACGATCGAAGACCTCCAATCCATCGTGGAGGAGATCCGCCACTCGATCTTCGATCTGCACAGTACTGCGTCCGCGACATCCACCGACTACCGCAAACACCTGCACGACATCGTCACCGAGCTGACCGCCGAAACGGATCTGCGCACCACCATCCGACTCGCCGGACCCCTCACTGTGCTGATGCCGCCCCTGTCCGACGATGTGGAAGCCGTGCTACGCGAGGCGGTCAGCAATGTCGTCCGGCATGCGCATGCCACCACCCTTTCGGTCGAGCTACGCGTGAACGACGAGGTCACTCTCGAGGTCACCGACGACGGGATCGGCCTGGCGCCCGAGATCGACCGGCGCAGCGGGCTGGCCAATCTGACGGCCCGCGCGCAACGAGCGGGTGGCAGCTGCCGGATCACCGGCAACCCGCCCGGAGGAACCGTCCTGCACTGGAGCGCCCCTCTCCCCTGACAGCTCCGGAGTCGGCAGACCACACGGTACCGGCCGCGTCCATCGCCGTTGTCGTCCGCGGCGACACCATATAGGGCAGATGGACCCGACCGAACAGGGCCGAAGGCCCGGAATTCCGGTGCCCCATCCGGCCCAACGGACTCTGGCCGGTCACGGCGAGCCGAAACACACTGAGACTATGACCGGCCTCGACATTCCTGCCTCGGCCTCGCAACCCGACCGGGCCACGCTGCTCGCGGCCATGCGGATGGCAGCCCGGGCCCCCTCGGTGCACAACACCCAGCCGTGGCGGTGGATATACCGAGATCATCGCCTGAGTCTCTACCGCGACGACGAGCGTCTCCTCGGCGCTGCCGACCCCACCGGAAGACAGCTGGTGATCAGCTGCGGCACGATGTTGCACCACACCCGGACCGCCTTCGCCGCGGCCGGCTGGCGGGCCGAGACCGTGCGCCTGCCCGACCCCGCCCGGCCCGACCATCTGGCAACGCTCACCTTCCGTCCGTTACCGAACGCACCCACTGTGCTGCGGAACCGTCCCGAAACCATCGAGCGCCGCCGGACCGACCGTCTGCCGCTGCGGGAACCGGGCGATCTGACCGGCCTGGTCCGGTCGGCCAGGCTGCTCTCCGAACGGTACGAGGTGATGCTCGACCCCCTCGACGCGGCCACAGCGGGCCGCTTGAGCGCGGCCTCCGAACATGTGGCAGCACTACGCCACTACGACATTCCCTATCTGGCCGAACTGTACTGGTGGAGCGGCCACGAACAGATCCCCGAAGGGGTGCCTGCCGCCGCGCTGGTCTCGGCAGACGAGGCCGCTCGGGTACCGACCGGTCGCGAGTTCCCCCCGTCCGGTCACACCGCGCGCCGAGGAGACCGACAGGATCGGGCCCGGCTCTGGGTGCTCTCCACTGCGGACGACTCCGCCCTGGCCTGGTTGCGTACGGGCGAGGCGCTCTCGCAGATCCTGCTCGAATGCACGGCCGCGGGTCTGGCGACCTGCCCGTTGACCCATATCACCGAACTGCCCACGACGCGGCGCATCGCCTCGACCACGGCCGGCGGCCACGGCATAGCACAAGTGATCGTGCGGGTCGGGCTGGCACCGGACCGCGAACACCACCCGCAGACTCCCCGTCGCCCGATATCCGATTTCCTCACCATCCACCCCGATACCTCCGCCGTGGGCAGGGGCGAAAACCCGACTGTCGAGCATGCCTGCTCTCCCACAGCCGAAGGACCGGAGCCGAAGAAATCGATCCGATGACCGGTACCGCGGGACGTCCCCCGATTCTCGCGATCAGCACACCCCGCCCGGCTCGGTGCAGTTGGCGGCGACGACGAAAAGGTCTCTGTATCGGCCCGCGAACCCCGTATCGGGCTGTGCGCCGCCACCGAGCACCCGTTGCAGAATCGCGATCGATGCCAGATCACAGCCGCGGACGCCGAGGAAGGCGTAACGATCCGACGCCTCCTCGACAGGTTCCTCCGTCAGGTCGGGGCCGACACTCGGTATGTTGCGTCGCGGCGGGTGGAGAAACTGTTTCCAGGAACCGGGCCCGGCGGAGTGGGCGAAGACCGCCGGGCCCTCGCGACGGTGGAGCCGGTAACGCCCCGGCGCGGTCTCCACACCCCAGCCATCGGGTAATTGCGCACCCGAATCCAGCTCGTCCAGCACGATCGCGCTGTCGCGAACCTGCGGACCGATCACCCGGTATCCGTGTCCGCGCAATACATCGACGAGTCGATCGAGACCGGCACGATCCATGGTCGCGCTGCTCTCGGGCATCGTGGGAGCCTCCATTCGGCAATTCGGATCACCTGTCTTCCCGCGGCTGTCCCCGCGGCGAGCTCATCCAGCGATCGGGCACCGCGCATCAGGTCGTCCTCGGCGCATCCGGCCAGAGCTCAGCGTTCGCCCACCTCGGCTCTCCCCTGCTCGCCGTCGCCGCGCACGGGCGCGGCCGCGTCGTGGTGGTCCGGGGCCACGCCTCGGATCAGGGGTTCTGCGGTGCCCGGCCGGTGGTGGTCGGTGGTGGTCGGTGTCGACGGGGGCCGCGCCGGTGATGCCGCGTCGCGGCAGCCTTCGCCGAAGCGGCGGAGCGGTCGCAGCACCCCGGAAGGGGAGTCGAAACTCCGCACCGGCTTGTTGCCTCCGGCGGGACAGAGCACCGAGAACGGCCGGGGTGATCGCCGCGTTCGCGGCGGCCCTGGGTGCCGGTGCGGCGACCGGGTCCGCGGCACCCGGGCCGGCAGCCGCCGCGATCCGGTCCGGCGCCGCGGCGGCCGTCAGCGGTGAGCCCGCGCGACGGAGTAGGGAGTTCTCCGGGCCCGATTCGGTGAATTCGGCGCCGAGAACATCCCGGGCGGTACCCTTTGTGAGTGTGGGAGGCGTGGATCGCAACCATCCTGGCCCCCGAGTCCGGCAGGAAGCACGGCCACCGCACGTCGACTCGAACAGTCTTCGACTCTCAGCGGTGTCGCCGCAGCTGGGAGTTCCGTTTCAGGCGTTGAGGCTGCATCCGATGGTCAGGTGCGTGGGATATGCGGCGTGGGTCCTGGATCGGCAGGATAGATCACCGGCGAACCGACCGCTCTCCTTTGCGGAGGTGGATGATGGCCAAAGATTTCGAAGGGCATATAGCGCTCGATATCCGTGATTCGGTCGCAGACTGGGCGCCTTTCGCGGAGGCGACCGCGCCGCAAGATGCACCGAATGTGTTGTATCTGGTCTGGGACGATATCGGGATCGGTACCTGGGACTGCTACGGCGGTCTGGTCGAGATGCCGAATATGAAACGCATCGCCGATCGCGGTGTCCAATTCACGCAATTTCATACCACCGCACTGTGCTCCCCCAGCCGTGCCTCGCTGCTGACCGGGCGGAATCCGACTTCGGTCGGTATGGCGACCATCGAAGAGTTCACCGACGGATTCCCCAGCATGTGTGGCCGGATCCCGGACGATACCGCACTGTGCTCGGAGGTCCTCGCCGAGCGCGGATGGAACACATACGCGGTCGGCAAATGGCATATGACGCCCCTGGAAGAGGAAAATCTGGCCGCGTCGAAGCGACATTGGCCGCTGGGGCGCGGATTCGAACGATTCTACGGCTTCCTGGGTGGCGAGGCCGACCAGTGGTATCCGAATCTGGTGTACGACAATCACCCGATCCCGCAGCCGTACACACCGGAGGACGGATATCACCTGTCGAAGGATCTGGCCGACAAGTCGATCGAGTTCGTCCGCGACGCCAAGGTGATCGCCCCCGACAAACCGTGGTTCATGTACTTGTGCCCGGGATGCGGTCACGCGCCGCACCACGTGGCGAAGGAATGGGCCGACAAGTACCGCGGCCGGTTCGATATGGGGTACGAGGAGTACCGCGAGATCGTGCTGGCGAATCAAAAACGCATGGGTCTGGTGCCGGACCACACCGAACTGTCGCCCATGAACCCTTATTCGACCGCGACCAGCGCAGACGGTAAACCGTGGCCGGCGCAGGACACGGTGCGAGCGTGGGATTCCCTGTCGGAGGACGAGAAGCGACTGTTCCGCAGGCAGGCAGAGGTGTTCGCGGGATATCTGTCCTACACCGATGCCCAGATCGGCCGGTTACTCGACTACCTCGAGGACAGCGGCCAACTCGACAACACGATAATCGTCGCTCTCTCGGACAACGGTGCCAGCGGCGAGGGCGGTCCGAACGGATCCGTCAACGAGATGAAATTCTTCAACGGCTATATCGATACGATCGACGACAGCTTGGCAAAGCTCGACGAGTTGGGTTCGCCGACCACCTACAACCACTACAGCATCGGTTGGGCAATGGCGTTCAACACCCCCTACAAGCTGTACAAGCGGTACGCCTCGCACGAAGGCGGCATCGCCGACTCGTGTCTCATGTCGTGGCCGGCCGGGATAGCGGCCCGGGGTGAGGTGCGGCACCAGTACATCAACGTCTGCGATATCACCCCCACCGTCTACGAACTGCTCGATATCACGCCCCCGGATACGGTGAAGAATGTGGCGCAGCGGCCCTTGGAGGGGGTCGGTTTCCGCGCGTTGCTCGATGACGCGAACGCCGACGTCGGCAAGCACACCCAGTTCTATTCGATGCTGGGCACGCGCGGTATCTGGCATCGTGGATGGTTCGCCGACACCGTTCATGCGGCATGCCCCTCCGGCTGGGGACATTTCGACGCCGACCGCTGGGAACTGTTCCATCTCGACCAGGACCGCAGCCAGATTCACGACCTCGCCGAGGTTCATCCCGAGAAATTAGCGGAGATGAAGGCACTGTGGTTCTCGGAGGCCGAGAAGTACAACGGAATGCCGCTCTACGATCTCGATATCGTCTCCGCGATGATGCGAGACCGCCCGACATACGCCAGGTCGCGGGACAGCGCCGTCTACTATCCGGGAATTGCCGAAGTCGGCCCGGGTGCGGCACTCGAGATTCAGGGCCGTTCCTTCGCGCTGCTCGCCGAGACGGCGATCACCGGTCCGGGCGCGGAGGGGGTGCTGTTCGCCCACGGTGGGCGGCTCGGTGGGCACACGCTGTTCCTCCAGGACGGTCATCTGCATTACGTCTACAACTTCCTCGGAGAAGAGGAACAGGCCATCGTCTCCGATCGCCCGGTTCCACTCGGCGACCACGTCCTCGGGATCCGGTACGAACGGCACGGAACTCGGTCCGACAACTTCACCCCCACCGGTGAGGCCGTCCTCTACATCGACGAGGACCCGGTCGGCTCACTCGACGACATGCGAACACAACCCATCGTGTTCTCCGGTGTCGGAGAAGGAGTCCGCGTGGGCCGTGACAGCGGTCAGTCGGTTTCCGCGCGCTACCGGTCACCGTTCCCGTTCACCGGCGGCACTGTGCATCAGGTCATCGAGGACGTGAGCGGCAAACCCTATCGGGACCTGGAAATGGCGGCAGCGGCAGCGTTTTCACGCGATTGAACCGACACCGGATGCCCACCGACGCGCGCCGCGGCATGGTCCGGATACCCGGCGGCGAATTCGCCATGGGTTCGGACGGCTTCTTCCCCGAGGAACGGCCCGTGCACCAGGTGCGGATCGACTCGTTCCGCATCGACCCGCACCCGGTGACCAATGCGGCGTTCCGGCGCTTCGTGAAGCAAACCGGATACCTCACCGTCGCCGAACGCACGCCCGTCGTCGAGGACTACCCGGGCGCGGATCCGGCGGATCTGGCACCCGGGGCTCTGGTATTCCGGCCCCCCGCAGGGCCGGTGGCACTGGACAACTGGCGACGGTGGTGGCGGTATGTTCCCGGCGCGAACTGGCGCCACCCACGCGGACCGGGCAGCACACTCGACGGGCTCGACCGCCACCCGGTCACCCAGGTCGCCTACGACGACGCCGCGGCATACGCGGCCTGGGCCGGCAAACAATTACCGACGGAGGCCGAATGGGAGTACGCGGCACGTGGCGGACTGGACTCGGCCACCTACGTCTGGGGTGACGAGTTCGAACCCACCGGCCGGCGCATGGCCAACATCTGGGTCGGCGCCTTCCCTCGGCAATTCCAGCCGGGTCGCGGGCAGGCGCGCACACCCGGCACCACGGTGGTCGGCACCTACGCGCCCAACGGCTACGGTCTCTCGGACATGACCGGCAACGTGTGGGAATGGACGGCCGACTACTTCCACTCTCACCATCCGGCGCCGACCTGCTGCGCCCCGTTGAAGCCACGCGTCGATACGTCGGAACCCGCACCAGCACTACGCTTTCCACACCATGTCGTCAAGGGCGGCTCATATCTGTGCGCAGCCAACTACTGCCTGCGCTACCGGCCGGCCGCCCGGCAACCACAGACCGAGGACACAGCCACCTGCCACCTCGGCTTCCGCTGCGTCATACGCGACACAGACCCATGAGGCACGCTTTCGGTGTGTTCCGCGACGCGGTGCCCGACGGACGA
Organism: Nocardia sp. NPDC001965; assembly: GCF_053594175.1. Lineage (NCBI taxonomy): Bacteria > Bacillati > Actinomycetota > Actinomycetes > Mycobacteriales > Nocardiaceae > Nocardia > Nocardia sp. NPDC001965. Next base: position 298,827 of record NZ_JBSFDZ010000003.1, on the reverse strand, counting down.
GGGGTCTGCTGCTCGAGGAGTCGGGCCGGCGCCTGCCCCGGTTCCACGGCGTTTCCGGCATATACTGCCCAGCACCTGTCCCACACGAGCCACGCGAGTCCGGCTACGGCGCGTTTGTTCGAGCTTCGATCACTCTCCGGCGACGGAACCGTAAATCGTCCCTTCGTCGAGCAGCGGTGGGGGTCTCGGCCGGATTCCTGCCGCGTGATGGCTGGGCATCAATCGGTCGTAGGAGCGGCGGCCGCGGTGCTCGCGGCCCCGCTGTGTATCGGTGGGGACACCGGCGATGCCGTCTGCGGTGTCTGAGCGGTGGCGGTCAAGACTCTGGAGGCGGTGGTTTCGCGGGCGAAGAAGGCTCCGATATCGCCGATCGCACTCATCAGCGGTGCTGGGAACACGACGGTGGTGTTCTTGTCGACGCCCAGTTCGAGGAGGGTCTGCGAGTTGCGTAGTTGCAGGGCCAACGGGTGGGCGACCATGGTGTCGGATGACTCGCCCAGTGCTGCGGCGGCCATGGATTCGCCTTCGGCCGCAATAATTTTGGCTCGCTTACCCCCTTCGGCTTCGGCTTGGCGGGCCATGGCCCGTTTCCTGGATCCCGGCAGTTGGATGTCCTTCAGTTCGACGAGGGTGACTTCGACGCCCCACTCCAGAGTGGTGGTGTCGAGGATCTGGCGGATATCGGCATTGATTGTGTCCGTCTCGGCGAGTGCTTGGTCGAGGCTGTGCTGTCCGACGACCTTGCGGAGCATTCGAACTGCCACGCGCGCACGGACCGCACGTGATCCCGCTGCTGGACGCCACTGTGACAAAGGACTTCGGTCCCCGCCCAGGACTGCCGGTAGCCATGGTGTCACCACCGCCCGCTGCGTCTCAGCTCGAAGATGCGGGCGGGCCGCCGCACTCCCCACGGTCGGCGAGTTCTCCGATCGCACGCTCGATACCCGCACCGAGCAGGTCGATATCGCGAGTTGTGTCGTAGTCGCCGGTGATACCGAAGACCAAGCGGTCGTGGTAGCTGAGAACCGCGATCGCGGTCCGCAGCCGCATAGCTATCGGCACCGCCGGCAGCAGATCCAATACTCTGTGGCCGTCGAAGAACAGCTCGCGCCTGGGCCCCGGGACATTGGTCGCCAGGGCGGCGATCCCCTGTTGCGGAAATCGCGCGAGCAAACGCAGCGTCCAGGCCACCGCGCCGAACGGGATCCGGCCCGCCATCGCGAGCACGGCGTGTTCGGAACTCGCGGCGCCACTGGATTTGTGAGCTTTCATCGTCATGTGCACAGTGCGGAGGCGGTCGACGGCGTCGTCCCGATCCACCGGCAGGGACGGCAGAACAGCCGAGACACGGTTGTCCATGAGGTATTTGCCGTGAGCGGAGCGCATGGATACCGGTACCAGGATCCGCAGCTCGTGCCCCGGTTTCTCACCGCGGGCTCGGAGCAGGTCGCGGTAGCCCGCGGTGATGGCGGTCAGTACTACATCGTTGACGGTGACGTGGTATTCCTCTCCGATCGCGGCCACCAACGGTAGAGGCACGGATACCGTGACGTAGCGGCGCTGATCGCCGATGGGCCCGTTGAGCGAGGAAGACTGCCCGGGCCCGGCGACAGCGGCCGCGACGGGGGCAAGGCTGCGTACGGTCCGGAATACGAAGCCGGGAATCGAGGCGGGGAGTTCCAGCAGGCCGGCGAGCGTGGACGGCCGCTTCCGGCGCCGGGGAGGCGGGCTTGCCGCAGGTGCCTGTACTGGATCGCAGAGCTTCTCGAACACTGCGACTCCGGATACCCCGTCGACCAGACTGTGGTGTGCTTTCACGATCAATGCCCAGCGGCCGCCGGCCAGGCCTTCCACGACGACGCAGTGCCACAGCGGCCTGTCGCGGGCGAGCCGTTCTCCCAATTCGCCGGCGATCAGTTCACACAACGTCTCCCGGTCGCCGGGCCGGGGCAGCGCGGTCCAGTGCAGATGGTGGTCCAGGTCGAAACGGGGATCGTCCTCCCAGCGGGGTGTCCTCAGGTCCAGGGGCGCGCGGCGCACGCGCTGCCGCAGCCGAGGCAGGGCCGCCACTCGCTGGTCGAGAGTCGCGCGCAGGGTGTCCCGCGGCGGCGGCGGACCGGCCAGGACGGCGACCACGGCAATACCCAGGGCGACGTGCCGGTCGGCGTCCTCCAACTCGATGAACCCGGTATCGAGAGGGCGTAGTTCGGTCATTGTTTCCCCTGGTGCGGAACGACGGTCACAAGCCCGGTGCCCGGGGTCCGGCTGCCTTCGCCGAAGGTGTGGACGGCCTGGAAACCGACACGGAGGCAGGCGGTGAACTCGGGGAGGTCGGGAACGGCGGCGGTGTCGACAGTTATTCCGACGGAACAGGTTCCGACGTAGGAGATCAGTGTCGCGTTGAACGCGGTGCCGATGGTGGGGCCGAAGGCTCGGATCCGTTCGATCCGTGCGCCGGCCAGGTAGAGCGGGACTGGCGACCCCGGCACATCGGAGGCCACGAAGTCCACATGTTTCAACATCTCGGCGAGAGCACTGCTGGGCAGACGGTTGAATACGGCCGCTACCACATGCGATAGGGGTATGGCCGGTTCGTGGCGCCAGCGGTCGACGAGTTCGTGCACTGTCCACATCGTGTTCAGTACATCGTCGTCGGCGATCGGTATGCCGAAGCGGGCCAATGTGATCCGGTTACCGCCGATCGGATCGCCGGGTTCCCGGAGACTGATGGGGACAGTCACCCGGACCCGATCCACCGCGGCGCCGTGCCGAGCGTGATAGGCCCGCAATCCGAGCAGCAGGCCCGTGAGGAACGCGTCGTTGACGGTGCATCCGGCTCGGTCCGCGGCGGCCGACAACCGATTCAGGGGTATATCGAGGACCGCCGGCCTCCGGCCGAGCCCACGTTCGGTCATCAGCGGCGACAGGGTGGTGGTGATCGGGCGGGCGAGCCGGGCCACCGACGTGGCGAGGGCCGCACCCGCACGCGCGGCGGCGATCGGATCGAGTACCGCGCGGCCCAGGGCCGCCGCGGTCGACAGACCTCCTTTGAGCAGTTCGTAGCCGGTGGCCCAGTTCCAGGCCAGGATGTCGGCGAGCTGTGAGACCGAGGTCTCCGCGCGCTCACGGACCGGATCAGGCTCAGTGCCTTCCCGAGTGAAGTCGAGGATCTCCGCGGCGATCTGCACTCCGCCGAGCCCGTCGGTCAAACTGTGGTGCACCTTGAGCACAGCGGCACAGACACCGTCCGCCGGGCCGGTCAGCAGGGTGAAGGTCCACAGCGGCCGCGCCGGGTCGAACGCCGTCATCGCCTCGATCCGGGCCAATTCCAGCGCGCTCTCCTCGTCGGCCGGCGGTGGCAGCGCCACCCGCCGCAGATGCCAGGAGAGGTCGAAATCCGCGTCGGGTGTCCAACGCGGCGGCGCGAGTCCCAGCGGCGACGCGACCAGCACATGCCGGAACCTGGGAACGAGCCGTGTCCCTCGATCCAGCGTGCGGATCACCCGCTCCCAGTCGGGCGCAGAATCCAGCACGAGAACGGTCACGATCGTGGACCGCAGAACGGGATCGTGCTCCATGCTCCAGGTGAACAGGTCCGCCTGACTCATATGGGAGGAGCGAGATCCCATTGTCGGCCGCCTTCCCGGTCCGGATGATTCGGGCCTCGGGTGTTCTACTCTGCTCCGCACCCGGTGCGGTGAGCAGAGGCGAAGGTCACCGATCTCCGGCGCTGGGCTTGCGCAGGCGGGAGTCGTGCCCTGCTGCCTTTGGGCCCCTGCTTTCGGGACCAACGACCGGCGAGAATTCGTGGTCCGGCCCCCTAGTCTTCCGATAAGGAGCGCTGCACCCGGCAGCCACCGGCGACGAACCGGAGGGACCGATCGTCATGGCCACTCATCGACCGGACCGACCACACCAGCTGGCTTCGGCCGCGGTCGTGGTGGGGACGGACGGCACCGACACCGCTGACCGGGCCGTACGATGGGCCGCGGATACCGCCGCGCAGCGCGGACGTGCATTGCACATCGTGCACGGACTCGATCTGATGGCAGCTTCGGCAGCCCTCGGAATCTACGACGCGGTCGCACCCGGGGTGATCGACACCGTCCGCCGCCGGGGCGAGGCGGCGCTCGATTCGGCGGTGGCGCAGGCGCGCGAGACCGCACCCCGTCTGAGCATCCGCGCCGAACTCTCCGAAGCCGAGCCCACGCGATTGCTCATCGAACGCTCGGCCGACGCGCATATGGTCGCGCTCGGTGGCTCCGGGGACAACGGCAGGTTCACCCATCTCGGGTCCACCCTGCTCGCTGTGACCGCACACGGCCACGGCGCCGTCGTGGTGGTCGGTCGAGACGGCGCCGACCTACGCCCCGGCGCCTACCCGATCGTCGTAGGGGTCGATGGCAGCGCCTGTGGTCAGGCCGCCCTGGGCGCCGCATTCAGCGAAGCCGCCGAACGCCGGGCCCGGCTGATCGCGGTGCATGCCTGGAGCGACCAGCGATTCGGGCGGTTCGCCGGTTACCCGAGCACCATCGCCGACCCCGATATCGCCGCGGCGGCGGAACGTCTGCTGGCAGAACAGCTGACGGGGTGGCAGGAGAAATACCCCGAGGTCGAGGTGATGCGCAAGGTCTACCTGGCCGGCCCCCGGCATCAGCTCATCGAATGGTCGCGGCTGGCGCAGCTGGTGGTCGTCAGCAGCCGCGGTCGGGGTGGATTCCGTAGCCTGCTCTTGGGGTCCACCAGCAACGCGCTGGTCCAGCATGCCCACTGTCCGGTCATGGTCACTCACACCGAATAGCCCGACACCACCACGCCTCTGTCCCGGGCAGGACGCCGGGAAATACCTTGCCCTCTCGGCGGCCTCCGACGTTCGTCTGTATCCCGGGGACGGGGTCACTCTCTGCTCGCGGCACGGACGATGACCATCGGAGTGTCCACGGTATGCGGAAGCACCGGCCGACCGGCCGATACCGCATCCAGCGGGGTGTCGGCGTGGACGACGGCGACGGGGCACCGGGCGTGACGGGTGACCGCGGTGCTCACCGAACCGAGCAGCCCACGCTGGAACGCACCCATACCGCGACTACCGGCAACCAGCATCCGCAGGGAGAACGACCGGCCGATGAGAGCCGCACCGATGAGGACATCTGTCGTCTCGGTGGTGACGGTCGAGTCCGGTAACCGGTACCGCGGGCTCGGCACGCCCACTGTCCGGCCGCGCTGATCCCGGCAGAGGACCTTCGTCCTGGAATCCAGGGCCGACGGACTCAACCGCGCGCCACATCCAGCCGTACGCTTGAACCACCCGCGGCGAAAGAAGCGACAGATGATCAACGTATTCCTCGTCGACGACCACGAGATAGTACGCCGTGGCGTCTCCGAGCTGATCTCGTCGGAAGCCGATCTGGAGGTCGTCGGTGAGGCAGCGAACGCCGCACAAGCCCTCGCCCGGATCCCCGCGCTGCGCCCCGATGTCGCCGTGCTCGATGTCCGGCTGCCCGACGGAAACGGTATCGAACTCTGCCGCGAACTGCTGTCGGCGAATCAGGGATTGCGCTGCCTCATGCTGACCTCGTTCACCGACGAACAGGCCATGCTCGACGCTATCCTGGCCGGAGCCAGCGGTTACGTCGTCAAGGACATCACCAGTCTCGACCTGGCCGAGGCCATCCGTCAGGTCGGCGCCGGCAAATCGCTGCTGGACAACCGCGCTGCCGCCACCCTCATGGCGAAATTCCGGGCCGAAGCCGAAGCGGCGACCGGCCCGCTGGCGAGCCTCACCGACCAGGAACGCACCCTGCTCGCGCTGCTGGGTGAAGGACTGACCAACCGGCAGATCGCCGGCCGGATGTTCCTGGCGGAGAAGACCGTGAAGAACTACGTCTCGCGCCTGCTCACCAAACTCGGTGTCGAACGGCGCACCCAGGCCGCCGTCATCGCCTCGAAGATGACTCTTCCGGACAAGAACGCGTAGGCCGACGAACGGACCGGGCCCGCGTGAATCGACAGGGCCGATGGACCCGTGTTCGCGATGACTCCCGGCCGACCGATGACCCTGGCGCGACCGGGACGCTCGCACAACATCCTCTGACCGAGCCGACGGCAGCGTACTCCCAGTCGTATCCGAGGTGATCACCATGCGTGCACGCCACACTCTCGGTCGGCCCGTGGTCACGGTTCGTCGTGACACTCCGCTCCCGGAGGCGATGCCGCCGCTGACCGCCCACGGCTTCGCCACCCTGCCCGTGGTCGACGACCAGGAGCAGGTGGTGGGCATCCAGTCCCGGTGTGCGCTCGCCACCGTCGCGCTGCTGCTGCGCCGGCGTATCCGGCTACCGAACGACAACCTCGGGCTGCGACCGGGTTTCGCGGACGCCGCAGAACCGTCCTGAAATCGGACCGGTCCCACGGTGCCGCCGCCGGAGCGTCCCGAGTCGGACGTCGACCCACGGATGCCCGGGCGCCTATGGGTGCAGTGAGTCGATGGCAGCCTGGAGTCTGATCGCGGCCTCCGCGGCAATGGGTTGCAGGCCGGGATCATCGGTTACCTGCACCATCAGCTGCGGGTTCATCGCTTCGACGATGACCTCGTCGGAGTCCCGAGACCGGCGGACGACGACGTTACAGGGCAGTAGCAGTCCGATCTGCCGATCGACCTCGACCGCGCGGTGGGCCAGCGGGGGGTTGCAGGCCCCGAGAATCCGGTAGTCCTCCATGTCGTGACCGAGTTTGGCTTTCAACGTCGCCTGCATATCGATTTCGGTGAGCACGCCGAAGCCCTGCGCGGCCAATGCCTCGCGGGTGCTCTCGACCGCATCCTCGAAACCGGTGGTGAGGGTGGTGGACAGTGCCAAGTCGATGGTTTCACTCATGGCGCGGACCTCCTTGTCGATGGGTTGATCAGGTTCGTGGATGCGCGCACGCCGCACGGGCCGGGATCCCGAGGCGGGCCATCAGCAGGGTGGCAGGGCACCAGCCGACCGCGCTGTAGAGCAGTAGATTCGCACCTACCAGCGTGGTCAGCAGCAACCACCACGGTGAGGTCGCCGCCGCCAGGGCGGTGCCGGCCAGGGTGAGGACGCCGGCCAGGAGGGGGACGATCCGGTCGATGGTCCAGTCACGGGACCGCGGCGGACTCTGCATCGTGCGCGCCATCCTTTGTTCTGGGTTACCGGGCCCGCGGTTGCCGCGGGTCAGGCCAGGGCGAGGAACAGTTTTTCCAGTTCTTCGACGGTCATCGGGTTGGTGTCGTCGTCCGCGCGGTCGAGGCATTCCCGCAGACCGGTGGCGACGATCTTGAATCCGGCTCGGTCCAGGGCGCGCGATACCGCCGCGAGCTGGGTGACGACGTCTTTGCAGTCGCGCCCGGCCTCGATCATCGCGATCACCCCGGCCAGTTGGCCGTGGGCGCGCCGCAACCGGTTGAGTACCGGTGCGATGCTGTTCTCGTCGCCGATCATCACATTCTCCTCCTTCTTCCCGACCATCGATAATACCCCACCGGGTATATTCCACGTCGCCCGTCATCTATGTGCGAAGTCGATCGCCGGCAGTACTTTGTTCAGCCACCGGGGTGACCACCACGCGCCATGACCGGACAACCGCAGCAGCACCGGCAGCAGCACGAGCCGGACCACGACGGCATCCAGCAGGACCGCGACACCGAGGATGATGCCCATTTCCTTCGGCGGAAGCGGCTGCGAAAGAGCGAAGGTGAAGAACACCGCCACCATGACCGCCGCGGCCGCGAAGATGACCCGGCCGGAGTGGGCCAGCCCGTCCACCTGCGCGACCTTCGGATCTCCGGAATGCTCGTAGTGTTCTTTCGCGGTCGCCAGCAGGAACACTGTGTAGTCCATCGCGATCGCGAAGATCATCGCGAAGAAGAACACCGGCCCCCACCCGTCCAGGAAGCCCTGCGGGGTGAAACCGAGCAGGCTCGCACCGTGCCCGTCCTGGAAGATCAGCTTGGCCACCCCGAACGCGGCCGCGGTCGACAACAGGCTCACCAGGGTCCCCAGCGCGGCGATCAGCGGGGCCCGCAACGCGACCAGCAACAGCACGAAACCCAAGACGAGAATCACTCCGACGATGATCGGCAGATAGTGGTCCAGGGCACTCTGCAGATCCAGATTCTCCGCGGGGGCACCACCGACCGGAGCCGACATCGGTAGGCGCTCGCGTAGTCCGTCGAGAATCGCCCCCATCCGACTGTCGGACGGATCGACCTCGGGCAGCGCCTGCATCATCACCAGGCCCGAGCCGTCGCCGGCGGACTGCGCGGGCGTGACCATCGCGACGCCGTCGGTGGCGGCCGCGATCCGCGCTGTCTCGGCGGCCTCGCCTGCCGGAGCGATGATCTGCAATGCCCCCGGTGCGCCGGGACCGAGCTGCTGTTGCACCAGCTCGTAGCCTTGCCGCACCGCCGCGTCGGCCGGCACGACCTGGATCGAGGGCATCGCGACCTTCAGGCCCAGCACCGGAAGCGCCAGCCCGATCAGCACGGCGAGCCCGGCGATCGCGAACGGCCACGGATGCGCGTGCAGGATCTCGCCCCACCGCGCGAACCGCGGCGAACGATGCTGCTGACGCTTCGCATACGGCAGCGCCGCGGCGTCGATCCGGCTGCCGAGAGCACCCAGCGCAGCGGGCAACAGGGTCAGTGTCGCCGCGAGGACGAAGATCACCGCCAGCATGATTCCCACCGCCATGGTCCGCACCGCGGGCGCAGGCACCAGCAGCACGGCCGAAAGGCTCACCAGCACCGTCAGCCCGGACAGCACCACCGCCTTCCCGGCGGTGTCCATGGTCTCGGCGACCGCCGCCCGGGTAGTCGCCGCCTTGGTCAGCGCGTCCCGGAAGCGGGCGACGATGAACAGGGCGTAGTCGATACCCAGGGCCAGCGCGAACATCATCGCGAAATTCATCGCCCACACCGAGATGGGCGTGACCTGGTTCAGCAACACCAGCCCCCCGGCCGACGCCACCAGCCCGGCAACGGTCAGCAGGAGCGGCAGCCCGGCGGCCACCAACGAACCGAACGCCAGGACCATGATCGCCAGTGTGACCGGCCAGGAGAACAATTCGGCCTTGATCATCGCGTCGTGGTTGGCCCGGTTGAAATCACTCCACAGCGCCGACGCCCCGGTCGGATAGACCTCCACCCCGTCGCCCGACAGCGCGGTCAGCGCCGCCTTGTGATCGTCCACCGCGCGCACCATATCGTCGGTGGAGGCGTTCGCGCCCGCGATGAGGATACCGGTGTGCCCGTCGGGACTGATCGTCATCCCGGGCTGCGGTGGCACCATGCTGCCGAAACGACTGTCTCCGGAGAATTCGGCGGTGACCTCCGCCAGTACCCGCTGCATCTGCGGACTGTCCACGGTCTCGGTGTCGGAATGCAGGACCACCTGCACCGCCGCCGACGAGTTACCGCCGAAGTGCTGCTGGGCGAGTTCGCGCACCTGCACCGATTCCGACCCGTCAGCCTGCCACCCGGCCCCGGCCAGCGAGGTGAACACGCTCGGCGCCGCCGCGCCGAGAGCGACCAGCACAATCAGCCATACAGCGAACACCCGACGGGCGTGCCCGGCCATGGTCGCACCCAGCCGCGACAGCGGTCCGCCCACTGCCCGGCCGGTATCCCGGTTTCCGGTGATCGTCTCCGTCACTGCCTACCTCCGCCTTCACGGGTCGCTCCTTTGATACCCCCTGGGGTATCAACGATCGATTGCCACTATACCCCATGGGGTATATTCGGCCGACGGGCGAGGAATCCCCGGCGCCGACCCGGCGGCGGGGAACCACGAGGGAGAACAGTCTCGTAGGCAGTGATCTGCTCGGAGAGCGTGTCGATCACGCGGGATGCTCGACCATCGGGCGAGTGGACACGAAACCCGAGTCTTGTCTGGGAGCTCATCCCACGGCGACTGGCGGAATCTGCCGGTCGGAACCTCGAAGTCGTTGCCGGATAATGATTACGGCCGCCGGTGGTGCGGCAGCGGAGTTGGCTGCTCAACCGCCGGACACCACAGCAGGCTCAGCGCCGTGCGCGCTCGATTCAGCAGGCTGCGGCGGAGTGGGAGCCGGTTCGTCTCGGCAGTGACGTTGCGCCGGAAAAAGAACGGCATGTATCAACTGCGCACCAGCACTCTCGATTTCAGGGACCGATATGCACGAACGGTGCCCAGCGAGCGGGATCGGCCCGATGCTTCTCGCGCAGACGGCACTGCGCGTAATGAAGTGCCAGGGCAGGACTGCACCCCTCGGTCAGCAGTACGCGGTAGAAGTCGTCCGCGATGGTGGGCCCATCCGCGCTGTTGATCTGCCACATGGTCGCGATCACGTGGGAGAAGCCGTTGAGATGGAACGCCGCGGCCGGATGGAGCACCTCGTCCACGACGCGACCATCCGGGAGCGCCGAGACGCAGGCCGACAGGAACGCCAACCGCTCACCGGTCAGGTTCATATCCGCCAGTTCATCCAGACCGAGATGTCCGTCGTGCAGGATCAGCCCGTTCTCATCGCCGTGGCAGGCGATATGTACCCACGGGTGGTCGTGCAGTGCGGCTCGTATCGCAGCGACGGTGACCTCATGCTCGCCCAACACCCTGACAGAAGGAAACCGACCCGAGACGATCGACGACTCCTCCTGCGCGTGCTCTATTTCGGGCATGCCGGGCGTCTCGCGGAGCGAGGCGACCAGCATCGATGAGGGCCGGGTGGGCACCGCGGCCTCGGTCCCGCTGCGGCGGGCGTCTCGCAGTGACCACAGGCTGGGCGTATAAGACGAGACAACGTAATCGATCAGCGCGGGCCCGTCTTCCTGGTCGTGACAGCCGGCCAGGTGCACGGGAATCGCCGACAACGGCCCGGTCGGGCACCACCGGACCCGGCGGTCCGGGCCGAGATGTGGTTCGACCACTTCCAGCACGGGCACAGCGATACTCTCCCAGAGCAGCCGGGCGAGAGCGCGGGCGTTCATACCGCGGATCGTGGGGGCCAGCAGGCCGCCGGCTCGGGCGGTGAGCTCGGCATGATCCGCCAGAGGGAGCTCTATTCGCACAGGATCGCGATCGGCCAGCACGACAATCGCGGCGCAACCCATCTCGCTGATATTGAGGATGACGACGGGCCCGCCGCGAGCCGCCTCCCGGAGCTCGGCGAAACCCGTGCGCCGGACGGGGCCGTGCTCGACGGTCAGCCTCTCCCACTCGGCGGCCAGCTCGGCGCGAGCCCTGGCCGCGTGGTGTCCGGACAGCACGTCGCGGCTTGCCGGGGCGGCATAGTCCGGCATGTCCAGCTCGCTGCGAAGCTCGCCGAGCCGGTCCTGCGCGCCGGGCGACGCCACGGTACGGCGCAACCGGCGGGTCTGTGACCAGATGACGGTCCGGCCCAGTTCGAGCAATTCGACGGCCCGCTCGATCTGGCCCATGGACAGCGCGATATCCGCGAACGACGGAGGAGACAGAGCTCTGGCGCCGAGCACCACCATCCGGTCGTCGAGGCTCAGTCCGAGGGATGCGGACTGTTCGGTCAGTATCAGGGTGCGCTCGTACCAGCGGAGGGCCGTCTCGGGGTCTTCGTCCACGGCGAGAGCGGCTTTGAACATGGTGAACATGATGTTCAGCGGAAACGACACCTTCGGCATCGCGTCCACCGTTTCCAACAGCTCCACCACCCGAGCACGTTCCGGCCCGGCTTGCCACGCCGGCACCTGGACGGCTGTGAACAGCAGCGTTGCCAGCCCTTCTTCGTCGCTCAGACCGTCGGCAGCCAGGTTTCGGGCGGTCGCCGTGGCCTCCGCGAGGTCGCTGCTGTTCGCCGCTGTCCGGTATCGCAGCGTCAGTGCCCAGATCAGCGCGGACGACGGACCGGCCGACCGGAGTGCCTCGATCGCACGGGACAGCGTAGCCGCGTCCGGGCACCGGTCGTATTGTTTGACCAGCAGCCGCCCGAGGACCCCACCCGCCCGCTCCGCCGGGAGTACGACGGCAGCCCGCTCGGCCAGGGCGAGGGCCCGCTCCAGGTCGTCGCCGACCGCAGGATTTCTCGTGTACCGCAACCCCAGAGCCCAGGCAAGGGTCAAAGCTATCGCGGCACGCGCTGTCCGCCCGGCGAGAACCGGGGTGCAGCGATGAAGCCCCTCCAGCACCCGCAGGGCCGTGTCCAGATGCGGCGCAGCCTGAGTGCGGTGATACTCGGTCACCAGTGCATCGGCAAGGACCAGGCGCGTTTTCACTTCCACTTCCCACCGCGGATTGAGCCGGAACAGCCATCCCGGCTCGTCCAGCCGCGGAATGCGAGGCAGCGTGCGCAGTACGCTGTCCCAGAGCTCGTCGTGGGAACCGCCCGCATCGATGCGGAGCAGCACACTGAACAGTATCTGTTCGCGGTACGGGCGCTCGGCGATCTCTTCGCCCAGCTTCAATACCTCCCGCGCCAGCGCCTCCTGCTCGCCCCGCCGCTGCAGCCGCCGGAACCGACGCCAGTAGCGCAACATACGACAGAGGTTGTCGGTCAGCCAGGGACCGACCGCGACCAGGAAGACGGACGTGGCCGCGCACAGCAAGCCGATGAACCAGAAGAACGGCCGGTCGACCACCGACCAGCGGAACAGATTGCGGCCCAACGGTACACCTTCCGCCCAGGTGCGCAAGAGCAAGCTGAGCACCGGACAACACCACGGTGCGGCGGCCCAGACGAGCGCCCCGAGGGAAAACGCGACCGGACGCTCCCGCCAGGCTCGCACTCCGATGCGGATGTCGTCCCCGCGCCGCTGGAGCACTCCTGCTATCAGCAGCAGAACAGCCAATGCGACCGAGGAATACACGAATCGGCCGGCCCCGTCGGTCGTCAGCGAGACGAACACGCCGTTTCCGGGGTCTCGATACTCGGCGAGAAGCCGCTGCCGCTGCCCGAGCCGCCACCCCCACCCAGCCATTCCGACACCGCCGATGACGACCGCCGCACTCAGCCACCGCATGCGGGCAGTGTGACAGATGATTCCCGTCTACCACGAGGTCCGGCGCTGCTCCACAGTGCACCGCAACCGTCCTCGAGAACACGACCACTCGCGAACCCGGCCCGCGCATTTGCGATCGGATCGTTCGGAACACGACGACCGCACCCGATAATCCGTGGCATCGACGGATCGGCGATTCCGTCCATGATGTCAGCCCCGGGTGGGCCGAGGCGGATCGTTGTGTAGAGACGCGATGCTGTCTGCCGAAAGCCGCGCAAACGAGCATATTTCGATCGGCGTCGCCGAATCCTGGTGCGCGACCGTATCGGTTACCACGACGCGGCGCAGATCGAGTTCGCGCAGGCGTGATTTCGCCGCCGAGCGGTCCATGTGTCGCGGCGACGACGATAGCGCGGGCATGGTGGTGTAGCAGCTCCACCGCGGCTTCGATCGTCGCTCCGGTGCAGATCATATCGTCGACGATCAGCGCTGGGCGGCCGACGATGCCACCGAATTCGTTACGGCGGCCGCGAACTGCTCGGCCGGTCCCGCAGCACCCAGATCCGGTGCCACCACGACAGCCGGCCCGGGCCCGGACGGAAAAATCGCCGAAGACAGCAGCGGGACCGCCGTCAGCGTTCGACGGGTATGGGAGATATCGCTTCCAGCGTCGAGGTGTGCGGGTCGATGACGACGAGGCGGTCCGCGCCCGCCGACGCGATCGCTTCGGCGGCGACGCGGATGAGGTTGTCGTTGACCGGCGGCGCTGTCGGCTGCACGATGTAGACGTCGGTCCCGTGAACTCGTGCGACAGCGGGGCGTATCTCGCCGTCGGGCAATCGGTCGAGCCCGCATTCGGCGGTTCTCGCGTCGAGCAGATCGGCGACCCGGGCAGCCGGTGCCGGGTTGGCGCTGCCGGACGATATCCGGATCGATGTCATCGTGGCACGTCCGCCCCGTCGTCGGCCCCGAGCTGTCCCGGTGCCGAGAAGTATGTCACCAGCCACTCGCACGCCAGTTCCGCGACCTGCTCCAACGCACCCGGCTCGGCGAACAGATGGGTGGCGCCGGGGACGATCCGCAACTCGGTCCGACACATCATCTGTTGTTCGGCGACCTGATTGAGCCTCAGCACCGTATCGTCGTGTCCGCCGACGATCAGCAGCGTCGGCGCGCGCACTGCCGCCAGTGCCGAACCGGCCAGATCGGGCCGCCCCCCACGAGAGACCACCGCGGCAATGGGCACTGGTGCGTCGGCGGCCGCTCGAAGTGCCGCCGCGGCACCCGTGCTGGCACCGAAGTAGCCGATCGCCGGGCCGCCGATGTCACCTCGGGCGGTGATCCAGACGGTGATGTCGAGCAGTCGGTCCGATAGTAGTCCGATATCGAAAACCAGCGCCCTGTTACTTTCCTCTTCGGGAGTGAGCAGGTCGCTGAGCAGGGTGCCCAGTCCGGATCGGTTCAGCACCTCGGCCACGAAACGGTTGCGGGGGCTGTGGCGGCCGCTGCCACTGCCGTGGGCGAAAATCACCAGGCCGACCGGCTGCTGCGGCACCGTGAGGTGGCCGGACAGTCGACCGCCGCGGATCGGGATCTGCAGATCCTCATCGACGCACGGGGAGTCGTCGGCAAGACTTTCAGGAGGCGGGCGGGAGCCCTGTGCGGCACGGAGCGACTGCTCGACCTCGTCATCTGTGGTCTGGCCGAATCGCCGATACCAGCATCCCACGGCCCCGAGTGTCGAGGGCGCTTCCAGACAGAGCACTTCGTCGGCCACATCGTGCAGGAGCGCGACCGTGTCGCCGGCTGCCACGGGGACTGCGAGCACCACCCGCCGTGCGCCGTGCGCCCGTGCCACCTGACAGGCGGCGCGCGCAGTCGCGCCGGTCGCGATGCCGTCGTCGACAACGACCACAGTTCTCCCCGCGACCGGTACCCGCGGGCAGGTGCTCCGCAGGCGATCGGTGCGCCGGACGAGTTCGGCGTGTTCGCTTCGCCATACCGCCGCCATTTCCGCATTGGTGAGGCCGGTGGCGGCGATCACCACGTCGTTGTTCACCAGGACGTCGTCTTCACCTATCGCCGCGAAGGCGAGCTCGGGCTGGCCCGGGACACCGAGTTTGCGCACAACGATGACATCCATGGGGGCTTCGAGGGCGCGCGCGACTTCACAGGCCACCGGGACCCCGCCGCGGGGCAGGCCTACCACGACGACATCCTCCCCTCGAAGATATTCCAGACGCCGCGCCAGCTTGCGGCCGGCGGCGCGGCGATCCTCGAAGACCATGGTGAACCTCCTTTCACCCAGACTCGCCCCCGATGCGACGGCGCGGGAGATCCGATCGTCGCCGGAGTGAGAGTCGTCGGTCCTGCCGGCTCGCACCCGGATATGTATCGTCATGCGTCGTCGAAACAGGTGACCTCGGCATCGCACCCGTAGCGGTGGGTGCCGAGGAGAATCGCGCTCGAGGCAAAGGACGGTGCCTGTCCGTCCTCCTCGTGGTTCCGGAAGACCTGTGGGCGTGATCCTCCTTCCTCAGGTGGTGACGTCGTCGCTCCTTCCCGGTTGTCACGTGATGCGAAGTGTCTCATCGACCGGTGCGCACCGATCCGGACACCGTCCATCCGGCGTCACGACGAGATCGACTACGGCACAGTCACATCACTTCAGCCCACTCTGATCCACCAGCCCCTCCGCCAGGAGGATGCGATGTGCCGACTGCGCTGCGGAAGCGACTCGCTGCTCGTCCGGCGGCAGCGACGGGACCTGCTCGAGACCGCGGGCCAGCACCGCCACCGCCTCACCGAGGGCCTTGACATGCTGGGCGAGATCGCGATCACGCCGGTATCCACGGCCCGGCTCGGGGTGACGTCGTGACGTGTGTGCGGCGCCGGGGTCCGCCTCGACGAAATCGCCCCACAGCGCGATACCCAACGGGGCCGGCAGCACCGCGAAGACACTGTTCAGCTGCCCGGGGGCGAACAGCTGGTCCAATGCGCCGGTGATCTTCCCAGCCAGCGGCACGACCTCGTCGCGGTCGACCCGGGCCTGCTCGGCGAACTGCTCGACGAAGGCGGCGACACCGTGGTGGACCGGAACGGTGGCGGGAACCCAGCCCTCGTACCACACCCCGCGCAGCATCTCGGGCAGTTGCGCCGCCACGTGGGCAGAGTTGGACACCCCGATCCGGTCGCGGACCACATGCATCCACGCACGCAGCACGCGGAATGCGAACTGACGATCCTCGGTTCCCAGGCTGTCGGCGACAGCGTCGAGCCAGGCGCGCGCCGTACGAACTGCGGCGGCGAGAGGATCATTGCGATGCGTCATAGCCACGCCTCCTCGAGGCTCGTCCGATGCACCGGTGGGGTGCTCATCCAGCTTCGGTTCCGCTGCCACACCCGGGGCAGAGCCGGAAGTCCCGATGCGCCGGGCGATGGTCCTGAACATCGCAACCGAACAAGTACCGCCGATGACCGGCAACCGGAAGCGGTCGTCGCGGGCGCCCTACTCGCACCGAAGATCAGCGAATACCCTGCTAATGTGAACATATGTTCGAATCCGACCAGGAAAGGCCAGGTGAAGACGGTCCGCCCGGCCGGACACACGGCGCCGCGGGCGGGCGTCGGCGTCCGCGGATCACCGCCCGCGCCGAGGCCTCGATCCTGCACGCGGACTTGGATTCGTTCTATGCGTCGGTCGAACAGCGAGACCAGCCGCGACTCCGCGGCAAACCGGTCCTCGTCGGCGGGGGTGTCGTACTGGCCGCCAGCTACGAGGCCAAAGAACGCGGCGTCCGCACCCCGATGAACATCGGGCAGGCATTGCGGCTGTGCCCGGATGCGATCGTCGTGCCGCCGCGGATGCGGGCCTATGCCGAGGCGAGCCGAGCGGTGTTCGAGATCTTCGCCGATACCACCCCGATGGTGGAGGGGATCTCGATCGACGAGGCGTTTCTCGATGTCGCGGGGCTGCGCCGGATCGCCGGCGAACCGTACGGCATCGCCACCGAATTGCGCACCCGGATACGGCGCGATGTCGGACTACCCATCTCGGTCGGTATCGCGGCCACGAAGTTCCTCGCCAAGGTGGCCAGCGCCGTATCCAAACCCGACGGGTTGCTGCTGGTGGATCCCGAGCACGAACTGGAATTCCTCCATCCACTGCCCGTTCACCGGCTGTGGGGTGTGGGCCCGGTGACCGCGAGCGCGCTGCAGGCGCACGGTATCGAGCGAATCGGCCAGCTCGCCGCGTACCGGGAGTCCGGGTTGCGTTCGATCGTCGGACCGGCCGCCGCCCGGCATCTGCACGCGCTGGCCTGGGCGCGGGATCCGCGCCGGGTCGAGACAGGGCGGCGGCGCCGGTCGATCGGGGCTCAGCGCGCACTCGGGCGGCGCCTGCATCCACCGGCGGAGATCGAGGCGTACCTGCACGGCCTGATCGATCGCCTCGCACGGCGGCTGCGAGCCGCGGATCGGATCTGCCGCACAGTGGTGCTGCGCATGCGGTTCGACGATTTCGCCCGGGCCACCCGGTCCCGCACGCTGCCCGAGGCCACCGATCACACCGAGACGATCCTGCGCGCGGCCCGGAGCCTGCTCGCCGAGGCGATGCCGCTGATCGGTGAACGGGGACTGACCCTGATCGGGTTGTCGCTCACCAATCTCGACAATGCCGGGGCGCAGCAGCTCACGCTGCCTTTCGACCACGAACCTCCGCCGGCACTGGATACGGCACTCGACGAACTGCGCGGCCGGTTCGGTTCGGCGGCGGTGACCCGGGCCGCGCTGCTCGGCCGCGGCGAAGGCCTGTCGGTACCACTGCTGCCCGACTGACCTGCCCGGCCACGAGCCGGAACTACCCGGGCGCTGGTGAATCGGACACGAGAACGGTAAATCTGGACGGATGTTCAACTCTGTGGTTCGCTGCCACTCGAACAGGAAGGAACTCCGATGGCAGCACACCCCGATCCCCGGATATCCACGCACGGTCGCAACACCGTCCCGCGGGCAGCGCTGCCACGCCGAACGGTGCTGGCGGGTGCGGCCGCGGGCACGGTGGCCCTCGGAGCCGCGACCGCGACGGTGCCCGGACTCGGTGAACCGCTCGGCGCCCGGGCTGGGGCAGTACCGGATTCCGGTGGATACCGGATCGGTCTCGGCATCTCCGATATCACCGGCCCGGCAGCCGAATGCGGAATGATGGGCTACTCCCAGCAGGACCAGACCACCGCCGGTATCCATCTGCGGCCGCGGGCCCGGGCCTTCGTATTCGCCGCCGGCGACCAGCGGATCGTCTTCGCCGTCGCGGAGAACGCCATGATCTTCCAATCGGTCCATCGCGGGGTGCTCACCGAATTGGCCCGCCGCTTCGGCGATCTCTACACCGAGCACAATGTGCTGCTCACCTCCACCCATTCGCACGCGGTATGCGGCGGCGCCGCCCACGACTACGCCTACAACCTGTCGATCCTGGGTTTCCAGCAGCAGGTCTACGACGCCGAGGTGAACGGCCTGGTCGAGGCCGTCGTCGCCGCGCACGCCGATCTCGGGCCCGGCAGCCTCGTACTCGGTCGCTCCGAACTACACGACGCCAGCGTCAACCGGTCCCGGGTCGCCTTCGACCGCAACCCCGCCGCGGACCGCGACCACTTCCCCGGAGCCGTCGATCCGGCAGTGACCGTGCTGGGTATCACCAAGGGCGGCAGGCAGGTCGGCGCGATCACCTGGTTCGCCACCCACAACACCTCGATGACGAACAAGAACAGGATGATCAGCGCGGACAACAAGGGATACGCGTCGTTCACGCACGAACACACCGACCACGGCGTCCGGTATCTGGACGGCGCAGCCGAATTCGTCGCCGCCTTCGCCCAGACCAATGCCGGGGACATGTCGCCGAACCTCAATCTGGCGCCGGGTTCGGGACCCACCGACGACGAGTTCGAGAACACTCGGATCATCGGGGAAAGGCAGTACGACGCCTCCCGCGCGGCCCTGGCGAACGCCGGGCCGCTGAGCGGCCCCCTCGGCTCGGTGTTCTGCTACGTCGACCTCTCCGATATCGCCGTGGACGCGCGTTTCGCGCCGGGCGGGGTGCCGCGCCACACCGCGCCGCCCGCCGCGGGGGTGTCCTTGTTCGCCGGTAGCGTCGAGGACGGTCCGGGGCTCCCGGGCGGGCCGATCCAGGAGGGTGTGCGCAACCCGTTCCTGGAATCCCTCGGCGATCCGCACCCGGCCGTGCCCGCCTGGCTCGCCGACGCCCAGGCACCCAAGGCTGTCGCGGTGCCGTTCACCCTGCTGCCCCCGGCCCCCTGGGTGCCCAGTGTCGTTCCGGTCCAGATCGTGCGCATCGGCGACCTGTATCTGGCCGCGGCCGGCGGCGAATTCACCATCGTGGCCGGTCTGCGTATTCGCCGGGCGGTGGCCGAGACGCTGGGTGTGGCGCTGGACCAGGTGCTGATGCAGGGCTATGCCAACGCCTACCACGAGTACGTGACCACTCCGGAGGAATACGACGCGCAACAGTACGAGGGCGCGTCGACCCTGTTCGGCCGCAACACCCTGCCCGCGTACCAGCAGGAGTTCACCCGGCTCGCCGCCGCGCTGGCAGCCGGCACGACCGTCGACCGTGGTCCGGCGCCGCGCGACCTGTCGCATCTACAACCGAATTTCGTGCTCCCGCCGGGTCCCGATACCGCGCCACCCGGTCGGGATTTCGGCGCGGCGCTCACCCAGCCCGCCACCTCGTACCAGCGGGGCACCCGGGCGTCGGTCGAATTCGTCTCGGCCCACCCCAAACACAATCCGCGCCGTAACGGGACTTTTCTCGAGGTGCAGCGATTCGTCGACGGCGCCTGGGTCCGGGTGGCCAACGAGGGGGAATGGAATATCCGGTTCCACTGGAGCAAACGCCCACCGGCCATCTCGGTGGCCGGTTTCACCTGGGATATCCCCGGCGACGCCGATACCGGACGCCACCGTTTCGTCCACTACGCCGACCGGCTGGCCCCGGACGGCACACTGCATCCGGTCGTCGGTACCAGCAATGAATTCGATATCACCTGAGCCGTCGCGCGATCAGGGCAGTATCACGGTTCAGGGCAGGATCGAATCGACATACCCGCCGTCGACACGGACAGCGCCACCGGTGGTCGCCGAGGCATGTTCCGAACTCAGGTACGCGACCATGTTCCCGATCTCGGCCGGTTCGATCAGGCGCTGCAGCAGCGAATGCGGCCGGTGTTCCAGCATGAACCGGTGCTGGGCCTCCTCCCACGGCAGGTCCGTGCCGACCAGATCGTGGACGAATTCCTCGACACCGGGCGTATGGGTCGGTCCGGCCAGCACGGAATTCACGGTGACCCCGGTGCCCGCGGCGGCTTTCGCATACCCCCGGGTCACCGCGAGCAGCGCGGTTTTCGACATGCCGTAGTGCACCATCTCGAGCGGCGTGACCACCGCGGAATCGCTGGTGATGTTCATGACCCGTCCGAACCCGCGCTCCATCATCCCCGGGAGGTACATCCGGATGAGCCGGACCGCGGACAGGACGTTCACCTCGAAGTACCGTCGCCACTCGTCGTCGTCGATCTCGAAGACCGGCTTCGCTTCGAAGATGCCCAGGTTGTTGACCAGAATGTCCAGCTCCGGGATTTTCTCGCCCACCAGCGCCGCCCCGGGCGCCGAGGCCAGATCGGCGGCCACCGCGCGCACCGACGCTCCCGGGACCTCGGCGAGGATCGACGCACGAGCCTGCTCGGTGCGTTCGGCGCCCCGGCCGTTCACCACCACCAGCGCGCCGGCCCGGGCCAGCGCCGTGGCGATGGCCAGCCCGATCCCCTGGCTCGAACCCGATACCAGCGCGGTCTTTCCGGAGAGATCGATGTGCATGACCACATCGTGCCGCACCGGCGGGCGAGGTTCGGCGATGCCACGCTGATCCGGGCCCTCGGCACTCGCTCGCGGTCCGGCACTCCCGGCCGCGCCCGCCCTGTCCCGGCTCGAATGCCTTTGGTCCTTCCGGGCGGGGACCATCGGCCGTATCCCCGGGATCACGGGCCGGTTAATCTCGCTCGGACAACCACAGACCGGGGGGCGGCAGTGACGTACGGCCCTGGGCACTCCGGATCCGCCGACCGAAAGGCCCTCCGTGACCACGCACTCCGCTGCTCCGGTACTCGTCGGAACAGACGGATCGCCGGCCGCTACGGAAGCGCTGCGCTGGGCGGCCCAGACCGCGGCGCGCTACCGGGCACCCCTTCAGCTGGTGTACGCATTCGGGCCGCCCGTGGATTTCGGCTCCGGTCTCGTTCCGTCCGACGACACCGCGCTGCGCGCCGAAGGTGACGCGGTATTGGCCGCTGCCGACTACCTCGCCCGTGCGGAGTCCGGACAGCTGGAGATCACTCGGACGGTCGTCGGCCGCTCGCCCACGGCGGTATTGATCGATCGCTCGAAGAACGCGCGCATGGTGGTCGTGGGGGCCCGCGGCAGCGGCGCCATCGGCCGGGGACTGCTCGGGTCCGTGGCCGACGCCCTGGCCCGGCACGCACACTGCCCGGTCGCCGTGGTTCCCGACGCCGATCTGATGGCACCGGATCCGACGGGCCGGCCGGTGGTCGTGGGTGTGGACGGATCCGCCTGCAGCGCAGAGGCCGTCGAGATCGCTTTCGAGGAAGCAGCGCGGCACGAGGTCGGCTTGATCGCGGTCACCACGTGGCCGGAGGTCTGCCATCACGAACCCCGCGCCGAGATGCAGCGGCGGGCCCGGGACTTGCAGCGGCGCAGTCTGGCGGCCCGCGCCGACTGGTATCCCGATGTGCCCGTGACCCATATCGTCGCCGCGGACCGGCCGGCCCGGCGGATACTCGAGGAGGCCGACAGCGCCCGGTCGGTGATCGTCGGCAGCCACGGCCGGGGCGGTTTCGCCGGGATGACCCTGGGCTCGGTCGGGCAGGCCGTGCTGCACGGCACCCGGGTGCCGCTCATCGTCACCCGGCCGCGTATCTGACTCGCGGGCGTAGCCGATCCCAACGTCGCGCGGCTTCGCGGAACCGTCGCCCGCGGCCTGTCCGACGGTATCGGAGCGCTCACCCGGATCGTCGAAGAGCGGAACCGTCGCGAACCGCACCGGGCGCTTCCAGGGTCGCTGTTGTGTGAAATCACTCGGCCGCACCCGCTGGATACGGCTCTCACCTGCAACGATATCGTCACATCGAACGACTCGAACGACTGATACCGATGCGCGCCGACGACCCGGCATTAATTCGCCATTGACAAATGGCACATTGGTGAATGATTCTGGGCGTATGACTGGGTCGACGAGGACCTCACCGTCCGGTGTGCCGGGCGCACCCTCACTCCGCGCACGCCTGACGGCCACCGCGGCCGAATACGGCCTGCGCCCCCTCAACTGCGCCGTTCCGCTCAACCCGCCGGGAATCCTGTTCGCCCGCACCCTCATCGCCACGATCATGGCCGCCGCCGGGCCGCCGATCACGGGGACCGCGGTCGAACAGGTCCGCGCTCCGGGTGTCCGGGGCGAATGGGTCCGCGCACCCGGGGTCGTATTCGGCGACAAGGCGATCTACTACGTCCACGGCAGCGGATACGTGCTGTGTTCGGCGCGTACACATCGCGGACTGGCCTCACGGTTGTCACGGCGGACCGGGCTCCCCGTTTTCGTGGTGGACTACCGCCTGGCACCCGAACACCGGTTCCCGGCGGCCGCCGACGATATCGCCGCCGGCTACCGCTGGCTGCTCGACCAGGGCTTCGCCGCTCACGATACGGTGATCGCGGCGGATTCCGCGGGTGGGCACCTGACCCTGGATCTGCTGCTGGAGAACGCGCGGCGCGGTGCCGCCCAACCTGCCGCGGTCGCCCTGTTCTCCCCGCTGATCGATCTGACCTTCACCCTCGCCGCCGCGCAGGAACGCCGCCGACGCGATCCGGTGATCTCAGCCCGTGCCGCCCGGCGCCTACCGCGTGCCTACACCCACGGTCACGCCGACGACGCGCCCCGACTCCGGCTCGGCATCACGGCGGGTACAGCACTACCGCCGATACTCGTTCAGGCCGGCGGCGCGGAAATGCTCAGCGCCGACGCCCGCCACCTGCACGACATGGTCGGTGCCGCGGGCGGTGACTGCACGCTCGAGATATGGCCGGGGCAGCTCCACGTCTTCCAGGCGCTCCCGCGGTTCACCCCGGAAGCCGATATCGCCCTGGACCGGAGCGCCCGATTCCTGTGTGCCGCCCTGTACTCGCACGCCCCGCGGAAAGTGAGCTGACATGTTCGGACTCGATGCGTTGCTGCCCTTCGGCCCCACCGCGCGCAGCCGCGGGGCGCGGGCGGTGGTGACCGGCGCGGGTAGCGGTATCGGCCGCGCCTTCGCCCAGGAGCTCGCGGCCCGCGGCGGCCGCGTGGTCTGCGCCGATATCGACGAAGCCCGGGCGGCCGAGACGGCCGCCTCGATCGAACGGGACCATCCCGGGGTCGCCTACGCGTTCCGCTGCGATGTGGCACGGCGCGAGGATGTCGAGATCCTCGCCCGGTTCGCCGATTCGGTCCTGGACGGCCCGGTGAGCCTGGTGATCAACAATGCCGGGGTCGGGATCGGCGGAAAGCCGGTGGGTGATATCGGATTCGCCGATTGGGAATGGGCACTCGGTATCAACCTGTGGGGTGTGGTGCACGGCTGCGAGATCTTCGCACCGCGACTGCGGGCCGCCGGCCGCGGCGGAATCATCAATGTGGCGTCGGCCGCCGGGTTCGCCGCGGCGCCGTCGATGGCGGTCTACAACACCTCCAAGGCCGGCGTACTCGCGTTGTCGGAGACCATGGCCGCGGAGTTCAGCGGTACCGATATCGCGGTCACCGTGCTCTGCCCGACCTTCGTCCGGACGAATGTCGCCCGAGACGGCCGGATCACCGCGGGTTCCCGCGATCTCGCCGCCACCCTCATGCGCTGGACCGGGTTCTCGCCCGAGCGCGTGGCCCGCCTCACTCTCGACGCGCACGACCGCGGCCGACTGCATGTACTCCCCCAGCCCGACGCGCACCTGATCTGGTTGCTCAAACGCGCCTTCCCCGGGCCGTATACCACGATGGCGGGCCTACTCGAACGGCTGTTGCCACAAGACGATTCCGCCGCACCGACCACCACACAGAGAACAGGAGTCTGAGATGGCGACCATGGACTTCGAGGATATGCTCGACAAGATCAAGGATCGGCAGTGGGCACTGGCCGATATCGACTGGGACGCGCCGGGCGCGGAAACCCTCACCGCGGAACAACTCGCCCGTCTCGAGCCGTTCATGGCCGATCTGATGTGGATCGAAAATGTGGGCGCCCGCGGTTTCGCCGCGATGGCCAAGAAGGCCCCCGACGAGACGCTGCGCGAGATCTATCGGTATTTCCACGCCGAGGAGCAGAAGCACGCCAATGCCGAACTGGCGCTGATGCGGCGCTGGGGCATGCTCGACGGTGACGAGATCCCGCAACCGAATATCAATGTCAAGCTGGTGATCGACTTCCTGGACAAGTACGCCGACGAGATGTCGCTGTCGTTCCTGGGGACGGTGATCCCCATGCTGGAGGTCGCGCTGGACGGTGCGCTGGTCAAATTCATCATGGACGAGATCGAGGATCCGGTGTGCCAGGAGGTGTTCCGGCGGATCAATGCCGACGAATCCCGTCATCTCGCAGTCGATTTCGCGGTGATGGACGTGCTCGGGCATGCGGAGATGCGCAAACTGCTCATCGAACTGGTGGGCGGCTGGGTGAAACCGACCTTCCTCATCGGTGTGCTGAGCTATATGCCGCTGCTGAACAAGATGCGCGACAACATCGTCGCGATGGGTGTGGACGAGAAGAAGCTGTATTCGGCGCTCGAGCGCTACCGCAAGGTCGGCGAACGCAGCGAATTCGCCCGCCGGCTGCCGATGTACCAGATCGTGAAGATGCACGGTAACTGGGTCGTCGACCGAGGCCACCCCTACCATCTGCTCGCGGATACGCTGGTGAAGGTCACCGGGCGCATACCGCGGCGGCTGCTGCGCAAGGACCCGTCGTGGTCGAAGGAAATCACCTACACCCCCGCCGCGTGACGAGGAAACCCATGACCACGACCAGCACAGCCCCGCTCGATGTCGCCGTGATCGGTGCGGGTTTCGCCGGAATCGGCGCGGCCATCCGGTTACGGGACCGAGGAATCACGAATTTCGCGGTCTTCGAACGCGGCGAGGCGGTCGGGGGCACCTGGCGCGACAACACCTATCCCGGCGCCGCCTGCGATATCCCGTCCCGGCTCTACTCCTACAGCTTCGCGCCGAACCCCGATTGGTCGCACACCTATTCCGGTAGCGGCGAGATCCTCGGATACATCGAATCGATGGTCGCGAAATCCGGTATCGGCCCGCATATCCGGTTCCGGCACGACATCACCGCGCTGGAGTTCGACGAGAGCGCCGGCACCTGGACCATCTCGGTCGCGGGCGCGGAGCCGGTCCACGCCCGGGCGGTGGTGCTGGCCTCGGGACCGCTCACCGAGCCCGGCTACCCGGATATCCCGGGCATCGACACGTTCACCGGCCACAAGATCCACAGCTCCCGCTGGGACCACGATTACGATTTCGCCGGTAAACGGGTCGCGGTGATCGGCACCGGGGCCAGTGCGGTGCAGATCATCCCCGAACTGGTGGAGCGGGCCGGTTCGGTGAAGGTCTTCCAGCGCACCCCCGGCTGGGTACTACCCCGGGTGAACCGGCGGACCGGCGCGCTGGCCAAGGAGCTCTACCGGCATGTGCCGGGCGCGGAAACGCTGGCCCGGCAGGCCTGGTACTACGGTCACGAATCGGTGGCACTCGGCGTCGTCTGGAACACCCCGCTGACCAGGGTGGTCGAACTGATCGGGCGGGCCCAGCTGCGCCGTCAGGTCGCCGACCCGTGGCTGCGCCGCCAGCTCACCCCCGATTTCCGGGCCGGTTGCAAACGACTGCTGATGACCGACGACTACTATCCGGCGCTACAACGCGACAACTGCAAACTGATCACCTGGCCGATCGCCCGGATAGCACCGGACGGGATCCGCACCGCGGAGGGCATCGAGCATCGCGCCGACTGCATCGTGTTCGCGACCGGGTTCGAGGTGTCCAAGACCGGGACACCGATCCCTATCACCGGCCGCGGCGGCCGGGTACTCGCCGACGAATGGCGGCGTGGCGCCTTCGCCTACCGCAGTATCACGGTCTCGGGTTATCCGAACCTGTTCCTCACCTTCGGCCCCAATTCCGGCCCCGGGCACAACTCGGCACTGGTGTACATGGAATCGCAGATCGACTATCTGGTCCGGGCGATCGGCATCATCCTCGATCGCGACCTGCGCATGCTCGATGTGCGCCGCGAACGCCAGGACCGCTACAACGCGGCCGTCCAGCGCAGGCTCGGGGCGACCACCTGGAACTCCGGCTGCCGCAGCTGGTATCTCACCGAGGACGGATTCAACGCGACCATGTATCCGGGATTCGCCACCCAGTACCGCAACCAGTTGCGCGAGGTGGATCTCGACGACTACACGGTGGTGACGGCCGAGTCGCGGATCGCGCCGACCGTCGCATCGGTCTCCTAGCCGGCGGCTAGACTCGGGTTCTCCGGCCGGGAGCACCGGCACAGGCGGGCGAGGGAGGTGCGGATTCATGGCGCGATACCGGATCGACGATCTCGCCCGCGCCGCGGGCACCACCTCCCGCAATGTCCGCGCCTACCAGGAACGCGGGCTGCTCCCACCACCGGCCGACCGGGACGGCCGGGCCAGTATCTACGACGATTCCCATCTGGAACGGCTCCGGTTGATCGACGCGCTGTTGCAGCGCGGTTTCACCACCGCACATATCGCCGATTTCATCACCAGCTGGGAGACCGGTAAGGACCTCACCGAGGTGCTAGGTCTGCAGCACGCTGTCACCGCGAACTGGTCGGAAGAGGAAACCTTCGAGGTCCCCCGGGAACTGCTCGCCACCATCCTCGGCGAGCAGACCGAGGAGCTCGTGCAGCAGCTGAGCCGGATGGGGCTGGTCCGGGTGGACGGCGAAACCGTGGTGATCACCGATACCCAGCTGCTCACCTCGTTCACCGAATTGCACGAGTACGGGGTAGAGCTGGGGACACTGATCTCGGTGTACGCCGAGGTGGCGACGCGGATCGACGGTATCAGCAGTCTGCTCATCAAGGCGGCGAAGAAACATATCGTCGACGAACACGGACCCGGCTGGCTGCCGGACTCCAACGACGAGATCGCCGCGACGACCCGGATGCTGAACACCATGCGCGAACTCGGGGTCGCCGCGGTGCACACCAGCCTGGCCAGGTCGCTCGACACCACCCTGCGCCGCGAACTCGGCGACTATCTCGCCACCGCCGCCGAACGGGAACGCGAACGGAACGCCGACCGGACCCGAGACAGCTGAGCAGTACCGTTACTGCCTGGTGCTCACGTCCGAACGCCGAATGACCGCTGCAACGCAGCGAAGCTGATCGACTGCTATGGGGTCATCGCCGACGAGGCCCTCGATCGAATATTCCCCGAATACACAGGAAACTCCCAGGTTGTCTCGAGGTGGGCCGATACCTGCCCGTGCAGCCTGACGGGTGTGCACAGCGATAAACCGGACGCTCGGGTGCTCGTCATCGACGATGAGCCGATCATCACCGAACTCCTCGCCACGAGTCCGCGTTTCCAGGGGTTCGAAATAGCGACGGCGTCAAGTCCCGAGAAGGTGATCGGCCGGCTGCGGGTGATTCTGCGCCGCACCGGCCTCGTCCCGAAGCACTCGGCCACGCGGCTGGTGGTGGCCGATATCGAGCTGGACGAGGACAGCCACGAGGCGTGGAAAGGCGGACAACCTGTTTCGCTGACGCCGACCGAATTCACCCTTCTGCTTCGACCGGAACAGGACCGATGATGAAGGGCCTGCGCGAAGCAGTGGCGCGTGGGGTGTCCGCCGTACCGCTGCGGATAATGTTGGTAGTTGCCATGATCGGTCTCACGGGACTCGTCCTGCTGGCCTCCGGTGCAGTCCTCACCTCCGCAATGGCCCGGTCGCTGACCGACCGGGTCGACGAACAACTCTTCGACGCGGCGCACAGCTGGGCCGGGCCACGGCCGATGAAACAGATCAGCACCGGCGACGGGAACACCACCTGGGTCCCCGCTGAGCTATCCGACCCGGTGGTACCGCCGCCCTTGCCCTCGGGCGAACAACCGCGCCGCTTCTACGAACTCCGCAAGAATCGCGCCGGAAATGTGTTCTTCGAGATCCCCGGTTCGGTCGACGGGTCCGCCTCGACACCGGCGACCTCCGACACTCCGGGACCGGTCACCGTGGACTCAAGCGACAGCACCGGCGTGCGGTGGCGGGTACTGACGACAACCAACGAATACGGAACGGTGACCATCGGCCTGCCGCTCGACGAGAACCAGCGCACGGTGACCGGTCTCGTCCTGATCGAGGTATTCACCGGCGCCGCCGCCCTGCTCGTCCTGGCCGTACTCGGCTATCTGGTCGTACGCCGCAGCCTGCGGCCACTACACGTGGTGGAAGAGACCGCAGCCGCCATCGCCGCAGGCGATATGCACCGACGGGTACCGGTCCGTGGTGTCGACACCGAAGTCGATCATCTCGCACAGTCGTTCAACGTCATGCTGTCCAAGATCCAGCTGGCGGTCGGCGCCACCGAGGCCTCCGAAGAGCACGCACGCCGTTCCGAAGCGAGAATGCGCCGATTCGTCGCCGACGCCGGCCACGAACTACGTACTCCGTTGACCACCATCCGAGGATTCGCCGAGCTGTACCGGCAGGGCGCGAGTACCGATGCCGGCGCGCTGCTGGCCCGGGTCGAAACCGAGGCGCAGCGAATGGGTCTCATGGTCGAAGATCTGCTGATGCTCGCCCGGCTCGACAACGACCGGCCGCTCGACCGGGCGCCCGTGGATATGCTCGCGGTGGCCGCCGAAGTAGTGCACAACGCAGCCGCGGTGGCAGTCCACCACAAGACGGCACCCGACGAGCCCGACCGCAGAGTCGGCCTCGACGTCGACGGTAGCGCCGGTGCGCTGATCGTTCTCGGTGACGCGGCCCGCCTGCACCAGGTGCTGACGAATCTGGTCACCAACGCCCTACACCACACTCCGCCCGGTACACCGGTCTTCGTGCGGTTGTCCTCGGGCGGCGACGATGTGCACATCGATGTCGTGGACAGCGGGCCGGGTCTGTCGGCCGAGGACGCCGACCGCGTGTTCGAGCGGTTCTACCGAGCCGATAGTTCACGCAACCGGGCGCGCGGCGGAGCGGGCCTGGGTCTGGCAATCGTGCAGGCCCTCGTCCTCGCCCACGGCGGACGCATCGGGGTAGGCGAAACCCCGGGCGGCGGGGCCACGTTCTCGGTCGCCCTGCCCCGCGAACGGCCCGGCGACACTGCCGGATAGTCGCCGGCTCGGCCCCGGCGACACCGGAGCTCGTTCGCGAGAGTTGGCGATATGAGCGAGATCTCCCTGGTGGTCACGGCAGCCGGATCGTCATCGCCGCCGACGCCTTCACCGGTGCCCACGCTCGACGTGACGCGACTGCCGGCCCGCCGGCGACTCGCCGTCCCCACCATATCTTCGGGCCGAGCCTGGATTCACAGGTAGTTCCCAGCTGCGATCCAGGCTGCGCGGATTATCTTCGGTCACTGTGCTCGCATGACCGATAACGTGACTGCGCCGGATCCACGGTCGGGTGCAGGAGCCGCCCCGCACCGCGACACGGCCGGTGGGCACCGGCTGCGCGACCGGTGGCAATGGACGGGCCTGGCCCTGCTGCTGCTCGGGACCGGCGCCGGCTATATGTGGAACCTGTCGTCGAACGGCTGGGCCAACCCGTTCTACGCCGCCGCGGTCGAGGCGGGAGCGACGTCCTGGAAGGCGTTCTTCTTCGGTTCGCTCGACGCCGCGAACGCCATTACCGTGGACAAGACACCGGCGTCGCTGTGGCCGATGGAGCTGTCGGTCCGTCTCTTCGGCATGAACAGCTGGAGCATGCTGCTACCGCAGGTGTTTTTGGGAATCGCTTCGGTGGCTCTGCTGTGGGCCACGGTACGGCGGCATTTCGGCCCCGGGGCGGGACTGCTGGCAGGACTGCTGCTGGCCGTGACACCGGTGGTGGCACTGATGTTCCGCTTCAACAATCCCGACGCGCTGCTGGTGTTCCTGATGCTCGCCGCGGTATGGGCAATGAGCAGGGCATTCACCGACGGACGCTGGCGCTGGCTGCTCTGGTGCGGCCTGTTCGTCGGCCTGGGCTTCCTCGCCAAACAGTTGCAGGTGCTGCTCGTACTGCCCGCGCTTGCGCTCACCTACCTCATCGCCGGGCCACCCGCGCTCGGCAAGCGAATCGCGCAGTTGTTCGCCGCGAGCGGGGCCGTGGTGGCCGGCGCCGGTTGGTGGTTGCTGATCGCCCAGCTCTGGCCGCCCGACCGGCGACCCTATTTCGGTGGTTCACAACACAACTCGATCATCGAACTGACCCTGGGGTACAACGGCCTCGAACGGCTCGGCGGCGGAAACGGGCCGGGTCCCGGTCCCGGCGGCCCGCCCCCGGCGTTACCCGGCGGCCGAGGTCCTTTCACCGAAAGCGGTATCGGCCGGTTGTTCAGTACCGCCGTCGGCGGCCAGATCTCATGGTTCATCCCGGCCGCCCTGATCTTGGGAATCTCCGCGCTCGTCCTGTGCGGGAGGTCGCGACGCACCGAACCGCGCCGGGCCGTACTGATCATGCTCGGCCTGTGGGGCCTGGTAACCGGGATCGTCTTCAGTTTCATGAACGGGATTTTCCACGAGTACTACACCGTCGCACTGGCCCCGGCACTCGCGGGCATGCTCGCTGCCGCGCTGGTGATGCTGTGGCCGCACCGCGACCGCTGGTGGATTCGCCTATCCCTGATCGCGGCAGCGGTAGCGACCGCGGTCACCGCCTCGACGGCACTGTCCCGGACACCCGAATTCCTACCGTGGCTGCGCTGGGGGGTCGCCGGTGCCGCGGTTCTCGCGGTAGCCGCCCTGACCACCGGGCCACGCGGCAAACCGGCGGTGGTCGCGCTACTGACAGTCCTGGTCACGGGGCTGGCCGGGCCGGTCGCCTTTACAGTCCACACCGTTCTCGTCGCACACACCGGTTCCGTACCGCTTGCGGGCCCACCGATCGAACGCTGGATACCCGGCGCACCGGGCGCTACCGCTCCGACCGGTAGTCCCGGCCGACCGGGCCCTCGGACCACGGCACTGCCCGGCGGACCCATGCCCACCGCCGACGCCACAGTCGCTGCGCTGCTCGACCGCGACGCCGATTCCTACACCTGGACCGCGGCGACCGTGGGATCGATGCAGCAGGGGACCTACCAGTTGGCGACCGATGGACAGATCATGGCAATCGGTGGATTCGCCGGAGGCGACCCATCGCCGACACTCGAGCACTTCCAGCGGTACGTGGCCGACCACGCGATCCACTACTTCATCGCCGCGGACTTCGGCGGTGTCCCCGGCTTCGCCGAGGGCAATGAAGGGGCAAAGATCACCAGCTGGGTCACAGCGAACTTCACCAGCACCGATATCGCCGGAATCACCCTCTACGATCTCACCGCTCCGCAATGAGAGCGTGGCCGGTCGCCGCACGCACCGGTGACCGGCCACGACGACTCCCCGGCAGGTTCGGACCTTTCGTCGGTAGCCGTCGAGTGATGCGGCTCCGCACGGTGTCTCGAAATGAGCTGGGGGCTGGAACAGTTCGACGAGGTTGCCCGCAGGGTCCTGCCGGAGGACTTGTCGTCCGCGGAGGCCGCTGACGATGTTGTTGCGGAAGCCGACACCGGCCGCAGAGAGCCGTTCGACTTCGGCGGAGATGTCGTCGACGATGAGATGGATACGGTTCCAGCCGCCGGGTTGCGGGGTCGCGCCGTCGGACACGGGCCGGGCGGCGGAGCTTTTCGGCCCCGCCGACAGCAGCCGCAACGGGCCGCGGGTGACATCGGCGGACGCGGGGCTGTAGTCGTGGGCGACATCGTGAGCGTGCTCGGCGCGCTGCTGATCACGAAGATGCCGATCCTGTGGGGTGAGGCGGCACTGCTCACCGGGAAGTCCAGGTCGTGGGATTTCATCCACGAGTCCCGCACCGACCTCGCGCAGCTGCGCGGCAGCGTTTTCTTGTTCATCGTCGGTGCCGGTGCCTGGTCACTCGACGCACGCCTGGCACAGGGTGCTACGACGACCCCGCTACCAGCCGACCGGAAAACTTCCCGGTGAGAACCTCACTGGCCGGCTCACGCACCGTGGTGTCGCCGGCTCAGAGCCGGCCGCCCTTCTCCGCGCCGAGTCCGCCGCGGAATTTGCCGGAGCCGCCCGAATCCGGTATGAGATCGTGGCAGGAAGGACTGCCGGTTCACGTCCGGTGAGCGATCACCGTCACGCGAGGCGGCACAGCGTTTTGCCCGTGGTGGCACCGGAGAGCATCGCGACCAGAGCCGACGCAGCCTGCTCGATTCCGTCGAAAACCGACTCGCGGTGCACGAGGCGTCCGGCGGCCAGGTGACCGGCGATCTCGTCGCGCATCGGCTCCTGGAGCCGGGTGAAGGACCCCGCTCGGAAACCGCGCATCCGAAGTCCTTTCGCCACCATGGTGAACAGGTTCGGCGGACCGGGCGGCGTGCTGCCGTCATAGCCGGACACCGCGCCACACAGGGCGACCCGGCCCTGCGGGCGCAGGGCATCGAGCGCCGCGGTCAGATGGTCGCCGCCGACATTGTCGAAATAGGCGTCGACACCGCTGGGTGCGAGGTCGGCGAGGGATTCGGCGATGGCGGGTGCGTGATAATCGAAGGCCGCGATCCCGAGTTCGTCGCGCAGATAGGCGACCTTCTCCGGGCTTCCCGCCGAGCCGAGCACGGTGGCCCCGCGCAGGGCCGCGAGTTGCGCGGCCAGCGCGCCCACCGCCCCGGCGGCCGACGATACCCAGACCGTATCCGCGGCGGTCAGTTCGAGGATCTCGACCAGACCCACATAAGCGGTGAGTCCCGCACTACCGAGCGGACCGAGGAACCACTGCGGCGGCAGGTCGCCGGTGTCGATCCGGGCCGGAGCCCCGTAACCGCCTATGGTCTGCGATCCGGACCCCACCACCGCGTATTCGCGATAGCCGAGAGTATGTGACACCACATCGCCGACGACGTAGTCCGGATTGCGGGTCTCGGCGACGATGCCGAGAGCGAGACCGGTGAGCGCGTCGCCCGGAAGCAGTGGTGGCAGGTATCCGTCCGGTGTGGTCTCGGCGAGCCGGATACGGATCGACGGGTCGATCGAGAGCCAGGTGTTGCGGACCAGCACCTCGCCCGGGCCCGGTACCGGGACGGGTTCGTCGATCAGGGCGAGATCGGAGGCGCTCAGTTTCCCGGCCGGTCGGCGGGCCAGGCAGAGCCGGCGATTCATCGTGGTTCTCCTCAGCAGGTTCGGCCGGTGAGCGCGCCCGGTGGCGCGGTCAGCGCGCGAAGGCGACTTCCGGGGTCCGGGCGATGAGCAGGCGGCGTACCGCACCGGCAGGATCGAGTTGTGCGGTCGCGTTGAACGAGGCCTCGAACGCACCCTCCCGGGTCGTGCGGCCGAGTACGAGTTCGTATTCGCCGACCACCGCACCCACATCGATGTGATGTACCAGCGTGCTCTTCTCACGCTGCGCCAGATACGCCACCAAACCTTCGCGGTCCCCCACGAATTCGGCGCTTTTGCCCGCCCCCTGGGAGAACTGCACCGACATGGTGAAATCGTCGGAGATCATGCCGAGCACCCGGTCGGGATCGTCGGAATCCATATAGCCGA
Source organism: Nocardia sp. NPDC001965 (assembly GCF_053594175.1). Classification (NCBI taxonomy): domain Bacteria; kingdom Bacillati; phylum Actinomycetota; class Actinomycetes; order Mycobacteriales; family Nocardiaceae; genus Nocardia; species Nocardia sp. NPDC001965. The sequence continues at coordinate 264,953 of NZ_JBSFDZ010000003.1, read as the reverse complement.
ACCACCGGTAGAGCACCGTCACATCCGTGTTCATCACTGTTGTCCTTCGTTCGAGAACTGGGGTACGAGCGGGAAATCCGCACTGAAGGTGACCTGGTAGCGGTCGACGAGACCGGCCGCGTCCAGATGCATCGCTGCCACGAAATAGCCCGTGGTCACCGTGTCGTTCTCGGTGACCGCGCCGTGGGCGAACTGGATATCCCCGTCCGCGGCCACCCGCAGCAGGACGTGTTTGCGGTTCACCGGCGGCCGGCCGTCGAGGTAGCCGAGCATGGCCGAGCGCCCACGGTCGCGGTTGACTCCCGTGGGCAGGACCATCGCGAAGTCGACGTCCTCGGCCAGTAACGCCACCGCGTCCCGCAACCGGCCGCTGTCGACCGTGGCGTAATAGTCCTCGATCACGTAACTCATGAAATGAACTTAGTTCAGCAAAGCACTTCTTGTCGAGGGCACGAACCGCTACGCTCAATAAACCGAATTGAACTCAAGTCAACCGGAGAATCATGTCCTCCACCTCAGCATCCGTCGAAGCCCCGTGGCCGGAGGCGGAACCGGCAGCCCTCACCCCCGGACCGGAACAGGAACAGCTGCGCGAAACACTGCGGGCACTGCTCGCGAAGCACAGCGGGATCGAGCAGGTCCGCGCGGTCGCGCAATCCGTCACCGGATACTCCGAACAGCTGTGGACCCGGCTCGTCGACGAGATGTCGGTGACCACCCTCGCGGTTCCGGAGGAATTCGGCGGGCTCGGATACAGCACCGCCGAACTGGCGATCGTGCTCGAGGAATGTGGTCGCGCGCTGGTCTGCGAACCCGTCCTGCACTCGGCGGTACTCGGCACACAGGCATTGCTGACCGCTCCATCCGGTACCGCCGACATCCTCCCCGATGTTCTCGCCGGCCGATCACTCGCCACGGTGAGCACGCTCTCCACCGGCACCGACGAGCTCCACGCCCGCCCGGATGGGGACGGCTGGCACATCGACGGAAAGATCACGCATGTTCCGGGCGGAGCGACCGCCGATATCGTCGTGGCCTCGGCGCAAACTCCTGGCGGCCGCCGGCTCTTCGCCCTGCGACCCGGGCCCGCCACCGAGCGCAGACCACGCCAAGCCCTCGACCCCACCCGGCGCCAGGCGGATCTGATCGTGCGGGACTGCCCGGCCGTGGCGCTGACCACCCCCGAATCGACCCCGGCGGCAGCCGCCCGCGTGCACGATCTCGCCGTACTGGCCACAGCCTGCGAGAACACCGGAATCGTCGATCACCTCCTGGAGCTGACCGTCGACTACGCCGGTACGCGATATCAGTTCGGCCGCCCGATCGGATCCTTCCAGGCGGTCAAACACCGGCTCGCCGATCTGCTCGTCCTGTCGGAGCGCGCGAGATCGGCGTCCCGATACGCCGCCGGGCTCCATGCCGAGGACCCCGGGTCGGCGCGCCTGGCCATCGCGGTGGCCGGCGCCGTATGTACCGAGGCGACCGTGCTGGCCGCGTCCGAAGCGGTCCAGCTGCACGGCGGCGTCGGCTTCACCTGGGAGCATCCCGTGCACTCCTATCTTCGTCGTGCACTCGGAAACGAAGCAGCGCACGGTGATTCGCGCACTCATCGCGCGCGCATCGCCGACCTGATCGGCGTGTGACGGACGGAAAACCCGTGCGGAAATCCGCATTGACGCGATCCGCGTCGTCGAGTACAACTGAAGTGAATCCAGTTCAATAACCGATAGTGAAAGAGGCCTGAGATGGTTGACACCGACCACATCGTCCTGGAGAAAGACGGCGAGATCGCCCGCGTCTGGCTCAACCGCCCGCACAAGAAGAACGCGGTCACCGTGGAGCTGCTGCACCGGCTCGACGAGATCATCGTGGAGGTCGACAACGACCCCGACCTCAAGGTCCTGGTGCTGCGCGGCCGGGCGAACACCTTCTGCTCCGGCTTCGACCTCGACGAACTCCGGGAGAACTACGTCGGCAAGACCAATGCGATGGATGTCGCGGTGCTCTCGGCGAAGGTGTGCGATCGCCTCTACTCGATGAACACCCCCTCGGTCGCGGTGCTGGAGGGATACGTCACCGCGGGCGGTTTCGAACTGATGATCTCCTGCGATTTCGCCGTCGCGGCCGACGACGCCAAGATAGGCGATTTCCATATCCGGCGGGCGCTGTTCGGTGGTGCGGGCCCGATCTACCGGCTGCCCCGGATGATCGGTATCCGCAAGACCAAGGAGCTGATGCTCACCGGCAAACTGCTCTCGGGTAAGGAGGCCGAGGAGTTCGATCTCATCAATGCCTCCGCTCCGGCCGCCGAACTCGACGCCCTGGTAGCCGATTTCATCGCGCCGATCGTCGACAAGAGCCCGTTCGCGATGAAGCTCACCAAGATGACCATCGACCGCGGCCTGGATGCTGATATCCAGTCGCTGATGGTGATGGAACATCTCGCGGTCGGTAACGCCCTGCAGTCCGAGGACGCGCGCGAGGGCGTCAACGCGTTCCTGGAGAAGCGCGAACCCAAATGGGTCGGCCGCTGAATCGTCGGCAGGTGGCGAGCTTTCGGAAGGAACGAGATGGGTGAGCAGGCGAGTCCTGTGCTGGAAGGCAGCAGATGCCGGGTGTGCGGCACGGTCGGGTACCCGGCGAGCGCGATCTGCGCGCGCTGCTCCCGGCCGACAGCGGACCCGCTGCCGCTGAGCGGCGAGGGGGTGGTCTGGGCCCATACTGTCCAGCGGTTCCCGCCGAAATCGCCACCGTATGTCGTTCCCGCCGACGGCTTCAGCCCATACGCAGTGGGCTATGTCGAACTCCCCGAGGGCATCAAGGTCGAGGCGATCATCGACTGCGGCGAGGATTTCACCGGCCTCGACCGGGCACCGGTGCGGCTGATCGCGGTCACGCCGGTCCCCCGGTTCGCCACCACATCCGCACGGCAGAGCGAGGACCGATGACAGAACAGGTTTCGATCATCGGCAGCGGGCTGTCGCGCTTCGGCCGGCAACCGGGCGTCAGCGGCCGGCAGATGGCGGTGGCGGCGATCACGGCCGCGATGGCCGACGCCGGATTGACCTGGCCCGATATCCAGGTCGCCTTCGGTGGTAGCGACGGTTCCGGCTCCGCCGACACGCTGGTGGCCGAACTCGGTTTCACCGGCATCCCGTTCACCAATGTCAAGAACGGCTGCGCCACCGGCGGTAGCGCCCTGTTCGCGGCGGTCAACGCGGTACGTTCCGGAGCTGCCGAGATCGCACTGGCGGTCGGCTTCGACAAACATCCGCGCGGCGCCTTCGATCCGGACCCCGCCGACTGGGGGCTGCCCGAGGGTTACGGATCGGCCGGGCTCATGGTGACCACCCAGTTCTTCGGCGCCAAGATCGGCCGCTATATGCGCGAACACAATATCTCCGCGGAAACCCTGGCCCGGGTCGCCGCGAAGGCCTACCGCAACGGCAGCCGGAATCCCAATGCCTGGCGGCGCGAACCGGTGCCGGTGGAGCAGATAGCCGCGGCCGAGATGGTGAACGACCCGCTCACCAAGTTCATGTTCTGCTCCCCCGGCGAAGGCGGCGCGGCCGTAGTCGTCGCGAGCGCGACCGCCGCGCGCCGCCTCGGTGGCCGCCCGGTCCGGTTGCGGGCGATCAGTCATCGCACCCGCCGCTTCGGATCGTTCGAGGTGTTCAGCCCCGCGGTCCAGGGCAGTGGGGAACCCACGAGTGTGAGCGCCGACGCGGCCGCGGCGGCGTTCGAACAGGCCGGGATCGGCCCGACCGACATCGACGTCGTTCAGCTCCAGGACACCGAGAGCGGCGCGGAGGTCATGCATATGGCCGAATGTGGGTTCTGCGTGCACGGGGCGCAGGAGGAGATGATCGCCGCGGGCGCCACCGAGATCGACGGGTGGCTGCCGATCAACACCGACGGCGGCTGCATCGCCAACGGCGAACCCATCGGCGCCTCGGGACTGCGACAGGTCCACGAGATCGTCACCCAATTACGCGGTGCGGCCGGCGAGCGGCAGGTCCCCGGAGGTCCGCGCACCGGTTTCACCCACGTCTACGGCGCACCCGGAATCAGCGCCTGCACTGTTCTTTCGGTCTGAGGTCGAGGTAGCACATGAGTACACGGACACTGCCGGATCTCACGGAGTTCACCGATTCCGCCCGGGCGTGGTTGCGCGGGATCGCCGCGCCCCGCGCCGAATCCGCGTGGGGTCACGGTGACGATTCGGTAGCCGTATTCGAGAACTGGACAGCCGCGGAAGAACGTCGGCACACCGACATCATCCGCGACTACGAACGCGCCAAGTACGACGCAGGTTGGGGCGCGCTCGACTGGCCGGCCGAATACGGCGGACACGGCCTGCCGATGTCCTATGTGCTCGCCTTCCGCCGGGCCGAAGCCGAGTTCGAGATACCCCGCCGCACCGAAATGTTCTCGGTGACCCAGCAATTGGTCGCTCCCACCATCGAACAGTGGGGCACCCCCGACCAGCGTGAGCGATACGTGCGGGCCATGTTGCGGACCGATCTGATCGCCTGCCAGCTCTTCTCCGAAACCGAGGCGGGTTCCGATCTGGCGGCGGTCCGGACCCGGGCCGCCCGCAATACCGACGGCACCTGGACACTCGACGGTCACAAGGTGTGGACCTCCGGTGCCCGCGTCGCCGATCTGGGGGTGGCGGTCTGCCGAACCGATTCCGCCGCGGCCAAACACGCGGGACTCACCGTCTTCCTGATCCCGATGGACTCGCCGGGCGTGACCGTCCGGCCGATCCGCCAGATGACCGGCGGATCCTCGTTCAACGAGGTCTACCTCGACGGTGTCGTGCTCGACGACGGGCTGCGCCTCGGACCGGAAGGCAAAGGATGGCCGGTGGCGCTGACCGTACTCGCCGCCGAACGCCTCGACGGCGCGACGCTCGGTCTGGCCAATGCCGACCGAGCGGTGGCACTGGCCCGCAACCTGGGCCGGCCGCTGTCGGAGACCGAACGCGACCGGGTCGCCGATCTGGTCACCCGCAGCTATGTCCAGCGAGTCGCGGGTATGCGGGTCGCGGCGGCCGTGGTCGCGGGGCGCGATCCCGGACCGGAGGCATCGGTGGGGAAGCTCCTGGCCACCGACACCATGGCGCGGACTTCCGAGGTCGTGCGACTGCTGCTCGGCCGCGATCTCGTCGCCGATTCGGGACGCTGGGGAACCTTCGCCTGGACCGAGCACATCCTCGGCGCACCCGGTTACCGGATCGCGGGCGGCACCGACGAGATCCAGCACAACATCATCGCCGAGCGGGTGCTCGGCCTGCCAAAGGAGCCGCGCCCATGACGCTGGAAGCCCGTGTCCGTGAACGGTTGTCCGCCGAGACCGGAGCCGGGCTCACCGGATTCGAGCCGCTGCCCGGCGGCCATTCCGGACTCACCTACCGCGCGCTGACCACCGGTGGAACCTACGTCGTGAAAGCGGTGCCCGAAGGCCGCGAACCGATCGGCCGCCACGATATGCTGCGCCAGGCCCGGATCATGCGCGCACTGGCACCGACCGAAGTACCGGTGCCACGTATCGTCGTGGTGGACGACAGCGAAACCGCCTGGTTCGCAATGGAATTCGTCGCCGGGGAGTCGCTGGAACCGGTATTGGACGATCCGGCGGTCGCACCGGATATCGCCGCCGCCCGCATGCGTCGCGCAGCGGATGTACTGCCCCGCCTGCACGCGGTCGCCCTCGATACGGTCCCCGGCATCGAGGCGGCACTCACCCCGGCCGACGAGCTCGCCCGCTGGGCCCGCACGCTCGGCGCGGTGCCACCGGAACTGGTCGGCGGTGGCGACCGGCTGCTCGAGCTGCTCGGCCGCCGGATCCCGGAACCGCTGACCCCCACTCTGGTACACGGCGACTATCGGCTCGGCAATATCATCGCCGCCGGTACCGAGCCGGTAGCACTGATCGATTGGGAGATCTGGAGCGCCGGGGACCCACGCGTCGAACTGGGCTGGTTCCTGGTCTTCGCCGACGGCACCAACTTTCCCGAGGTCGGCCGCATCGTGCCCGGCTTGCCGAGTGCCGCCGAACTGGTGGACCGCTACCGCTCCGGCGGCCCCGCGTTACCCGAGCTCACCTGGTTCGATGCCCTCGGCCGACTCAAGATGGCCGCCATCATGGGGCACAACCTGCGGCGGCACCGGGAGGGCCGGCACCACGACCCGGACCAGGAAAAACTGCCCGCCACCATCGACCGCCTCATCGAGACCGGAACCGCGCTGCTCGCCGGTTGAGGTCCCCAGTTCAGGAGCCGCACCGTGGATTTCTCCTATTCCGCCCGCACCCGAGACCTGCTCGGCAGACTCGGGCATTTCATGAACGATCACATCTATCCGGCGGAGCCGATCTACGACGCGCAGATCGCCGCCGCGGACAATCCGCACGAGCAACCGCCGATCATGCGGGAATTGCAGGCCCGGGCCAGAGACGCCGGACTGTGGAACCTTTTCATGACCCACGACGGTTTGGGCGCCGGACTCACCAATCTCGAGTACGCCCCGCTCGCCGAAATGGTGGGCCGGTCGATCATCGGCAACGAGGCGATCAACTGTTCGGCACCCGATACCGGCAATATGGAAATCCTGGCCATGTTCGGCACCGAAGAGCAGAAGACGCGATGGTTGCGGCCACTGCTGGATTGCGAGATCCGGTCGGCATTCGCGATGACCGAACCCGCCGTCGCCAGTTCCGACGCCACCAATATCACCTCGACCATCCGCCGCGACGGGGACGAATACGTCCTCAACGGCCGCAAATGGTATATCTCCGGAATTCTGGACCCGGACTGCGAGCTCATCGTCTTCATGGGCAAATCCGATCCGACGGCGCCGGCCTACCGGCGGCAGAGCATGATCCTGGTGCCCGCGGACGCGCCCGGAATCGAAATTCTCCGGGATCTGCCGATGTTCGGATTCCACGACCGGCTCGGACACGGCGAGGTGCAGTTCACCGATGTCCGGGTACCCGCGGCGAATATGCTCGGCGCCGAAGGCGACGGTTTCGCGATCGCACAGGGCCGGTTGGGCCCGGGCCGGATGCACTACGCGATGCGGGCCGTCGGCATGGCCGAACGCGCACTGGAACTGATGTGCCGCCGATCGCTGGAGCGCACCGCGTTCGGTGGCCCGCTCGCCGACCGGGGGGTGGTGCGGGAGTGGATCGCGCGCAGCCGGATCGAGATCGACCAGATCCGGCTGCTGGTCCTGAAATCGTCCTGGCTGATGGATACCGCGGGCAATGCGGCGGCGCGTTCGGAGGTCGCCGCGATCAAGGTGGCCGCCATGGAGGTCGCACACACCGTGGTCGACCGGGCGGTACAGACCTTCGGCGCGGCGGGGGTCAGCAACGACACCGTGCTGGCTCGGATGCACGCGATCACCCGAGCATTGCAGATCGCCGACGGCCCGAACGAAGTACATCTGCGCACCATCGCCCGTCTGGAAGTGAAGAAATACCGATGAGCACAACGGATCTGACCGGAAAGGTCGCACTGGTGACCGGGGCGAGCCGCGGCCTCGGGCTGGCGATCGCCCGTGGACTGCGCGAGGCCGGCGCCACCGTGATCGTCTCCAGCCGCAAACTCGCGGCCTGTGAAGCGGCGGTCGCCGCACTCGGCACCGGGCCCGGCACCGTCCATCCCCTGGAACTGCACGTCGGCCGCTGGGACAGTATCGAACCCGCGGTCGACCGGATCGTCACCGAATTCGGCGGACTCGACATCCTGGTCAACAATGCCGGAATCGCCCCACTCGCCGAGAATCTCGCGTCGGTGACCGAGGGACTGTGGGACAAGACCCTGGAAGTCAATCTCAAAGGACCCTTCCGGCTGATGGCGGTGGCCGGGGCCAGAATGGCTGCCGCGGGTGGTGGATCGATCGTCAACATTTCCAGTATCGGCGCGGTCCGGCCCAGCCCGCCGGAGGCGATGTACGCCGCGGCCAAGAACGGACTCAACGCGCTGACCATGGCCTTCGCCCAGGAATACGCCCCGACGGTGCGAGTGAACTGTGTCCTGCCCGGAGGTTTCGCGACCGATATGGCCGAGCACTGGGACGCCGAGTTCGTCGGCAAGATCGTCGACCGGCTGCCCGCGGGCAGGTTGGGGCGGCCGGAGGAGATCGCGGGGTTGGTGGTGCACCTGGCCGGCGATGCCGCCGGGTACACGACCGGGGCGTTGATCCCGGTCGACGGCGGCCGGACCGCGGTGTACTGATGGAGGCGCGGACGACCGGATCGGATACCGGAACGCTGGAGAGCCTGTTCGGACTGAGCGGGCGGGTCGCGGTGGTCACCGGCGCCTCGTCGGGACTGGGTCTGGGCTTCGCCCGCACGCTGGCCGGGGCGGGCGCCACCGTATACGCGGCCGCCCGCCGGGTCGACCGGTTACAGGAGCTGGCCCGCACCGATCCCCGGATCGTGCCGGTGAGCTGCGATGTGACCCGCGACGCGGACCGCGCCGCCCTGGTGGACCGCTGCTATGCGGAGTCCGGGCGCCTGGACGTACTGGTCAACAATGCGGGGCGGCCCGGTCCGCCGAACGCCGAACAGGAAACCGATACGGAGTTCCGCGCGATCCTGGATTTGAATCTGCTCGCCGGGTTCCATCTCGCCACCTACGCGGCGACGCGGTTGCCCGCGGGTGCCCACGCTTCCTACATCAATATCTCCTCGGTGATCGGCCTGGTCTCCACCGCTCCGATCGGCGGCGCGAGCTACGCCGCGTCCAAGGCCGGGACCCTGGGCCTGACCCGCGAGCTCGCCGGGCAATGGGGCCGGCGCGGTATCCGGGTGAACGCCGTGGTCCCGGGCTGGTTCGATACGGAGATGACCGACGGATTGTTCAGCAACGAGAAGTCGGCGGGCTGGGTCCGGCGCAACACCGTGCTCGGCCGGGGCGGCCGCAGCGGGGAGGTCGACGGCGCGGTGCTGTTCCTCGCCTCGGACGCGTCGTCGTATATGACCGGGCAGACCGTCGTGGTCGACGGCGGCTGGACGGCCCGCTGATGCTCGCCGTCCAGCTCACCTCCTGGGGATCGGAACCCGCACTGCGCGAGATCCCGACCCCCCGGCCCAAGGGCGAGGAACTGCTGCTGCGGGTCGAGGCGGCCGGTCTGTGCCGCTCCGACCTGCATGTGATGGATTCCGCCGCCGGCAGTTTCGACTATCCGCTTCCGCTGACCCTCGGTCACGAGGTGGCGGGCACCGTCATCGACGCGGGACCGTCCGCCGACCGCGGCTGGATCGGGGAGAACGTGGTGGTCCACGGCATCTGGAGCTGCGGCGCGTGCCGCAACTGCGCACGGGGGCGGGAGAACTACTGTCTGCGCCTGCGCCCGGGGGGCAGCGGCGTGCCGATCGGTAACGGACTCGGTCATCCGGGTGGGCTGGCGGAGGCGATGATCGTGCCCGCGGCCAGATATCTGGTGCGGGCTCCGGGGCTGGACCCGGTGGTCTGCGCTCCGCTCGCGGATGCGGGGCTCACCGCCTACCACGCGATACGCGAGCAGCGCGATCTGATCGATCCCGGCAGCGTATGTCTGGTGGTCGGGATCGGCGGGCTCGGTCATCTCGCCGTGCAGATCCTGCGCGAATTCGGCGCGGGCCGCATCGTCGCGGTCGACAACCGGCCGGAGGCACGCGCTCAGGCGCGCCGGCTCGGCGCGGACGCGGTGTTCCCCGATATCTGTTCCGCGGCGGCCGAGTCCGGCGCGGATCTGATCCTGGATTTCGCGGGTGCACCCGATACCGTCGGCCAGGCCGGCCCCGCACTCGCGCCGGGCGGGCGCCTGGTGGTGGTCGGCAGTGCGGGCGGCCGGCTGGTCGTCGGCAAGGACGTGGGGTTGGCCATGGGCTGGGGTGTCACGGCACCTTTCTGGGGGCCACGATCGGATCTGGCGGCGGTGGTGGAGCTGGCCCGCCGCGGCGTCCTGCACGTCACGGCACAGACATTTCCGCTCACCGAAGCGGTCGAGGTCTACCGCAGGCTGCGCGCGGGTGATATCACCGGTCGCGCTGTGCTGGTGCCACCGGTATGACGAGCGCATTCCGCCCCGCGGTGGCGCGGCGACGAGTAAACAGAGAGCACTGCGGCACGAGGAACAGGCGATGAGAGTACTGGCGAAGGAGATGCTCGAACGGGCGCGGCGGACACCGGCGGAGATCGCGGTGATCGACGAGCTCGGACAGCACACCCTCGGTGAGATCACGGCGACGGCGAACGCGCTGGCCGGGCGAATAGCGGCCGTGGACGATCGCGCGCCCACGGTGCTGATCCAGGCCGACAACACCTGGCGGACCCTCGCCGCGGCGCTCGCGGTCGGACTGCGCGGCGGGGTGGTCGCGGTGTTCAGCCCGCACGCCACCGAATCGGAATTCCGGCTGGCAGTCGAGGACATCGAACCCGATCTGGTGATCGGCGAACCCGAGTCGCTGCGCCGCTGGGAAGTACCGGAAGAGGTCTGGTCGCACCGCGTCCCCGCCTTCGGTGATCATCTGCTGCTGGCCCGCGGCACGCCTTTCGGGCCGATCCGCCGCTGGCACGGCGGCAGCGCCATCGCGATGACCTCCGGTTCCACCGGCCGGCCCAAATGCGTAGTCCAATCCGAGGACGCCATCCGCTACGCGTGCCGTAGCACCATCGAGGCCGTCGGCCTGCGCCCGGGCGAATCGGTGGGGGCGTTCGTGCCACTGTCCTCGGTGGCCGCATTCTGTTTCGGTATGTATCTGCCGGCCTTCCTCGGCGCCACCATGGTCACTGTCGGCCGCTGGTCCCCGGCTGCGGCGCTGGACACGATGGCCGACCACCGGGTGGCATGGACCATGCTGGTACCGACGATGGCCCTGCAGCTCTCCGTGGTGGAGGGCAGCGCCGGGCGATTGTCGGCCCTGCGGGCGATGACAGTGGGCGGCGGACCGATGAACCAGCGGGCGCTCGCCGAAGCCGAGGAGAAACTCGGCACCACCTTCCTGCGCGTGTTCGGAATGTCGGAATGTCTGGGGCACACCACGCCGCGACGCGATGATCCACCGGAGATCCGGCTGGGCCGCGACGGGCGCCCGTTCCCCGGCACGGTTGTGCGCGCGGTCGACGCGAACGGTGCCGCGCTCCCGGCCGGGGAGATCGGCGACGCGCAGGTGAAAGGCCCTTCGCTGTTCGTCGGTTACGCCCGCGGCGGTGTCCCGGTTCCGCCCGGCCTCACCGACGACGGGTTCCTGCCCACCGGCGATCTGGTCGAGGTCGCCCCCGACGGTTCCATCCGGGTGATGGGCCGCCAGAAGCAGATCATCATCCGGGGTGGACGCAATATCGATATCAACGAGATCGAGGCCGCGATCGCCGCGCTACCCGGGGTGGTGCAGGTATGCGTCGTCCCGGTACCCGACGAACTGCTCGGTGAACGCGCCGCGGCGCTGGTGGTCGCCGATACCGGAGAGCTGACACTGCCGGTGGTGACCGCACAGCTCGCGGCCGCGGATTTCCCCAAATTCAAATGGCCCGAATACTTGTTCACCGTCGCCGACCTCCCGCAGAATCGGGTCGGGAAATTGTCCCGCCCGGACGCGGTCCGTCTCGCCGAGCAGCTGGCCGCAGCTGACTCGAGTTCATATCAGGTGGGGTAGAGTTGAAGCATCCACACAGTCGAATCCTGGGGGCACTTCACTCATGACCGTTGATACCGGAGCTCGGCGGGAAAGCCCGCGATCCAAGCGGAGCAGCATCCTGGCCGCGGCAATAGAGCAATTCGGACGAATCGGTTACGAGCATACGAAATGGGCGTCGATCGCGGACGAGGTCGGAATCGGCCAGACGGCGCTCTACCACTATTTCGAATCCAAAGCGCACTGCCTGCTGACGATCATGCGCCTGGAATTGGCCGATTCCGTCGACCGTTTCGTGGCCGCCACCGAAGGTGCGGAAAACCCGGAAAAGGCACTGCGCGCCGCCGTATCCGGGGCATTGCGCGCCGAACCCACCGACGCGCTGCAGCGGCGGATCCTGCAGAACCATATGGACCTGCTGGCGGCGCCGCGCCAATCCGAGAAAGAGGAAGCCGAACGGCTTCGTTCGCGCGAACTGGTCCAGGAGATCGAACAGAACTGGACCGATCTCATTGCGCGCGGTATCGAAACCGGTGATTTCACCGACGCCGATCCACGTATTCAGGGCAGGCTGGTGCTGGCGGTGGTGATCAGCGTCTGGCGCTGGTACCGCCCGGACGGCGCGCTCACCCTGGCCGAGATCACCGAGACCGTCACCGAGACCGCGGTGCGCATGGTGCGCGCCTGACTCCACCCGCCCCCGGTGCGCGGCTTCGCACGCGCTGGTCAACCAAACAGAATTCAGTTAGGATCCCCGGATGTACAACCTCATCGTCCTGGCGTCACGCCCCAGCGATTGGACTCATGAGCAGTTCATCGAATGGTGGCGCGGCGAACACGCGGAGGTGACCTACCCGCTGCCCGGGCTGCTGCGCTGGCAACACACCGAACTGCTGGACACCCCCGATGAACGATCGGCGGGCTGGGACGGTATGTCGGTACTGAGCTTCGAATCCAGGGCGGCACTCGACACCGCACTCGCCAGCCCGGAATGGAAAGCGGCCGTCCGCCATGTCGGCGCGATGCGCGGCCGCCGGATGATCTGGTACGGCGAGGAACGCACCATGGTGCCCGCGGCCGGTAACCGATGACCACGCACTGGGCCGAGCCCGGCTGCTACCCGGTCGCCGAGGGTGTCCATCGCATTCCACTGCAGTTGCCCCAGGACGGTTTACGAGCGGTCAATGTGTACGCCCTCGACACAGACGAAGGACTCGTCCTCATCGACGGCGGATGGCATCGACGGCACACCTACGACGAACTGTCCGGCGGACTCGCCCGCATCGGGCGCTCCCCCGACGAAATCCACGACGTGCTCGTCACCCATATCCACCGCGACCACTACACCTTCGCGGTGGAGCTACGCCGCCGGCACGGCTGCCGGGTACACCTCGGCGCGGCGGAATCCGCCGGCCTGCGCGAGATCCGAGAGCTGGGCAGCAATGTTCCGGAGAGCTCGCTGCGGGAACTCCGTCGCGCGGGCGCGGCCGGTATCGCGGCACGTGCCCATGCCGAATGTAGCGACGAACCTTTCGACACCGCGGACTGGGCGGCCCCGGATCGTTGGATCGATCCGGGGCCACTGACCCTCGGCGGTTACGAACTGGAAGCCATCGCCACCCCCGGCCATACCAAGGGACATCTGGTGTTCCGCGACCCGGCCCGGGGCCTGCTGTTCACCGGAGATCACCTGTTGCCCACGATCACTCCATCGATCGGATTCGAACTGGGCACCTGGGAACTGCCGCTGGGCAATTTCCTGCGCTCATTGGAATTGTTGCGCGACGACGACGACCAGATAATGCTGCCGGCCCACGGCCCCGACGGCGGCAGCGTCGGTCGGCGGGCCCGGGAGCTGGTCGAGCACCACGACACACGGTTCGCCCAGATCCGAGCCGCCCTCGCCGACCTCGCACCGTGCACCGGGCTCGAAGTAGCCCAGGCATTGCCCTGGACTCGGCGGAACCGCCCGTTCGCGGCCCTGGGCATATTCGATCAGATGATCGCGGCCTGCGAAACCCTGGCCCACCTGGATGTCCTGGTGGCACGGGAGGAACTCGCCGTCGACGACTCCGACGGGGTGAACATCTTCACCGGGAGACGCTGACCCGTCCGCCGGAGGCCGGCCCCGCGCCGTACGGGATGCCCGGTGTCCACACGAACCCAGCACGAAGGATCGCGGGTAGCTACCGAGCGCGACGCAGGCTCTCGGTGGAGAGCCGGAACGGAACGGGTCCGGCCGGGTTGATCAGGATATCGATATCGGGCGGCACCACATCCGCCAGATCACTTCCCCTGACCGGAATCCACCTGACCCCCGCCGATTGTTTCTTATGCGCCTCGGCCGTCACGACCGGAACACACAGGACACCGTCGGGCGCGGGACCGACCAGCGGATCACCACGGTCGTCGCAGCCGATCTGAACCACGGAATCGCACAGGGTGGGCACGATGCGCGTGCTCATATCCGCACCGCCGGCAACGAGCCGCAGAATCCTGTCGACGGGATCTGTCGGAGTCGTGGCGTCGGCAGGCCGGTAACCGGGGTTGGGTTCGAACGGGCCCATACCGCCCGAGCCGTCCAATGCCCAGCCACCCATCACCATCGAGTCGGGGGGATTCTGCTCGGGATCTTCCGGTTTCCAACCGGGGTCGAGAAGCACCAGCCGATCTCCACGTTCGACAGTCCGGAATATCGACTCCACGGTGGACGGCCTTTCCCTTCCGGCGGTGTACATTCCGGTCCGCGGCGGCGCACCGGACCACCACCGGGTGTGAACAGATGCGACCGATTGTAGGCCACCGCGTTTGTGGTATCCCCCAGGACGGCAAGACGGCCCGGACTCACACCGAATGAATCGGTTAATCTGCTCTCCGAGTTCACTCTGCAAGGAGTTCCCGGATGTCGGCTGTCTCCCTCATAGAGGACGCCGGCGAGCGCCTGATCTCGGTGACCACCGCGGCGACGCGCGACATCCGCCGCCGCACAACAGGTATCGCCAGCAGAGGTGTACAAGGGGCCGATCACCTGTCCCATATCGACGACCGCGCCGCCGGGCGGATCAGAATACCGGGCGACCGGCCGGAAACAGTAACCACAGCCCGCAACCGGTGGCCGATCACCGGCACCGACTACGACAACGGCCGGGATGTGGAGATCGATCCGGCAGATATCGTGAGTGTCCCGTTGCACGACGCCGACGGCAGGCCAATCGGAGTGTTGTTTCCGTCCCAGCCCACCGATATCGAGGACTTCGTACCCTGGGCACAGATGCGGAACAGGACCAGCGACCTCTCCTACCGGTTGATCTACGAGCGCGTTCCCGCGTCGCAGACCGGCGGTGATCCGATCTGGGCATACGGCGGTCGCAAGGAAGCACCCTGGACGCAGGAAGCACCCTGGGCGAAGGAAGTCCGCCGCACCGGCATCCCGCCCCTGTACGTGATATCGCACGCCAATCCGCACGCCTTCACTGTGCAGGTTCGAACGAACAACTCGCTCCGGACGATGTTCCTCGACGGCGAATCCTATGGCGAATCGGTCGCCGTCAACCCACATCTCCTGAGAGCCGCGGAAGGCAACGATATGGGCGTGCTCCTGCCGCTTTCGTGCAGCCCGTCCAGGATGTACGGCTCCATCGGCGACTTGGCAGCAAGGCACCTCATCACCGATGGCGAGATGGACAGGAATATCCATATGCCTCGGAGCACGATGTTCTTCGGGCGCGACGAAGACACCGGGGAGTCCTGGCTGGGGGCCGAAACTCTGGTCACCGAAGTCGGCCGGCACAATCCGGAATTCGATTCGTATTGGGGCTCACCGTACGCCTTCCTGGACAGACCCTGACCCTCGGCCGCAGTCCGGTCCGGCGGACACCCCTCAGCCGGGGCAGCGATTCTGTTCTGCAACAACATCTTTCGCTCACCTATTCATCACTGGGACACCGGGTTGCTTGTCACGCCCAGACGATGAGCCGTCGGACAGCGACCTTCGATCTTCCGGATTTCGTCGGGAAAGAGAACCAGCGGAATTGTTCTGTCGAGCCACATCGCGACTGGCCACCCGGGCCCGAACGGTTCAGGACACCTACGGAAACCAGCTGCGGACCGCCGTGGCCGGAGTGCGCGCACAGGCGCGGGCAATGCCCGAGGCCGACCGGCACAGCGCTCTCCGGGTCACCCTTTCCTCGCTGGTCGTGATCGGCGATGAATTCGTCACCCTCCGGCCGTCCGATTTCGCGGGTCCGGCGTCGGGATGACCGTGTCGCCGGCTGCACCCACCTGACGACGCGACGCGAACCGGACATCTTCGCCCTCATCCAGCGAAGATGTCCGGGGCGCCGTCACACGCAGGTCCAGCCGCCGTCCACATACAGTTCCGTGCCGGTGACGAAAGTCGAGTCGTCCCCGGCCAAAAAGGCCACCGCCGCCGCGACCTCGGCCGCGTTCCCCAGACGGCCCATCGGGGTACCGGCCAGCATTCTTCGGTGCCGCTCGGTGCCCTCGTACCGTTCGAGCAGCTGCTCGGTCTCGATGAATCCCGGATGGATCGAATTCACCCGGATACCCTTGGTGGCCCAGTGCAGCGCGGCGTTCTTGGTCATCGTGCGCACCGCGCCCTTGGCCGCCGCGTAGGCGAGGCTGTTACCGAGGCCGCCGACGGTCCCCAGGATCGAGCAGAGGTTGACGATCGAACCGCCCCCGCTGCCCTCGATCAGGGCACCCGCGTGTTTCATCCCCAGCCAGGTTCCGGTCTGACTCACCTCGATCACCCGGTTGTAGCGGTCGAGGTCCTCGTCGACCACGGTGGCCAGGCTGCCGATGGCACCGTTGTTCACCAGGGCATCCAGTCGGCCGTAGCGATCCTGCACCGCGGCAACGGTTTCCCGCCATTCGTCTTCGCGAGCGATATCCAGCGGGCGGGTCAGATGCCGGTCGGGCCGTTCCAGCCCGGTGACGAGCTCCGCGCAGGCGGACTCGCCGAGATCGGTCACCACCACCGCGGCATCTTCGGCGGCGAGTCGGCGCACGATCTCGACACCGATCCCGCCCGTCGCCCCCGTGACCAGTACGACCTTGTTCCGGAGTCGGGACTCTCCCGTCGGCATTGCGGCCCTTTCTGTTCCGGTACCCGCGCAGCGGGCTCGCCTCATAGTTTGTTCAACACGTTCCGCCCGCCGATCAGCATCGCGATCGCGACACCGGCGGTGGTGACCGCCGTCATCAGCAGTGCCATCGCAGCCACCAGCGGATAGGACCCGTTCTGCCACAGGTCGAACAGCAACGTCCCCATCACCTGCGTGGTCGAGGCCCGGACCAGTAGCGATGCCGCGAATTCGTGGGTCAGCAGAATGAACATCAGGGCGACCGCGCTGAGCACGGTCGGCCGCATCAGCGGCAACATGATGCGCAGATTCGTCACCAGCGGTGAAGCGCCGCTGGTAGCCGAGGCCTCACTGTAGGTGTTGCCCAGGGAGAGCATCGCCGTCATCTGCATTCTGGTCGCGTAGGGCAGCATCAGCACGATGTAGACCAGAATGATCACCGTCTTGGTTCCGTAGAGGATCAACGGCGGTTCGGTGTAGGTCAGCAGGAATCCGACACCGAAGATGACGGCCGGAATGCCCAGCGGCAGTGCGGTCATCAGATCGGCGAGCAGCGCGAGGATCTTGAACTGCCGGCCGCGCACCAGCAGGCCGGCCATCAGGTAGCCGAGCGGCACACAGATGAGCACCGCGGCCAGGGCGGTCGACACGCTGGTGACCACCGAACCCACGATCGCGTTGTCCGCGGCCAGTGTGCGGAAGTTGTCCAGGGTGAGCAGATCCCACGACAGTGCACCCGACCAGTAGGGTGTCAGGGAGACGATCACCAGGCCGAGCAGCGGGATGATCAGGGCGAACAGCGCGTAGACGACTATGGTCGCGGTGGCCCACAACGACCGTCCGGCGGGCGGGGCGAATGCCTTTCCGCCGTGGGTGACGAACCGGGACTGGTTGCCCAGCAGGCCTTTCTGGATCAGTACCAGGGCGAGCCCGAAGATCACCAGCGGTGATCCGGCGGCCGCGGCCGCGGCGAAGTCCGACGGGGATTCCGAGACTCGGCGATACATTTCCGTGGTCAGGACCTTCACACCGTAGTTCTGTCCCAGCAGCAGTGGTCCGGTGAACTGCCCCAGGCCCAGCAGTAGCGCGATCCCGCCGCCGTAGATGAGGGACGGACGCAGCAACGGCAGGACCACCCGGAAGAACACACCGACCGTCGACGAGCCGCTGATCTGCGCGGCCTCCAGATGTTCGGCGCTGATGTTCTGCATACCGGCGCTGACGAACAGATACACGAACGAGGTCAGGCCGAAACCGGTGAGGATGATGATCCACGGCACGGTATAGACATCGATCGGGCCGGTGTCCGAACCGCTCCACCACGGCAATTTCCGCAGCAGCACATTCAGGTATCCCGGTCCCGGCGACAGCAGGAACGCCCAGCCCACGATATTGGCGACCGCGGGCATCACGATCGGCAGAATCGGAATGATCCGCAGGAACCCGAGCCGGTCCGGCAGCCGGCTCGCGGCGAAGGCGAGCAGAGTGCCGAGCACCATTGCGATCACCAGTGATCCCAGCGCCAGCGCCACGGTGGTCCGGACGGTCTCGCCGATATCGAAGCGGGTGTATTGGGACCGATAGCCGCGCGCACCGTCGGCGAAGGCCAGTGATTGCAGCCGGATCATCGGTAGCACCACCAGATAGCCGAGCACCGCCAGCAGAGCGGCATAGCCCAGGCGCGAGCGCCAGCGCGCGGGAACGGCGAACGACCGGGGAGCGATCGCGGTCACGGTGGCCATCAGGCGTGTCCTCCGGCGCTCACGGCCACCGGCTCCGGCGCCGCGGCCGGGCTGCCGCCCGGCGCCGCGAATACGCGGAGCGCGGCGGGCGAGAAACTCACCACCAACGGCGCACCCGGGCTGCTCCCCCGCAGCGCCGCACTGTGCTGGGCCGCCGGAACCCGCAGGATGAGCCGGTCACCCCCGGTTTCGACCGTGACGTCGAAGTACCGGCCGCCGTATTCGTAGGTCACGAGCTCGGCGTGCAGGGCCACATTGCCCAGCGGCACGTCATCGGTCGTGGCGTGCAGCAGTACATCGTCGGGCCGCAACCGGGCCACCGCGGTGCCGTGTTCATCCGCCGAATCGCGGACCACCGCATGCGTCAGATCGATGGAATCCCCGGCCGCTGTGGCCCATCCGTCGTGACCTCGGCGCAGCGTCAACCGGTTGCTCATTCCGATGAAGGCGGCCACGTAGTCCGATACCGGGTTCTCGAACACCCGCTCGGGCTCGTCGTATTGTTCGATCTTCCCGGATTTCATGATCGCCAGCCGGTCACCGAGGGCGAAGGCCTCGGCCTGGTCGTGCGTGACGAACACCGCGGTGAACCCGAGCCGCTGGTGCAGCTGATGGATCTGGGACCGCACCTGATCGCGCAGGCGTGCGTCCAGGTTGCTGAGCGGTTCGTCGAAGAGCACCAGATCGGGGCGGGCGACCAGACCACGCGCGACGGCCACCCGTTGCTGCTGCCCGCCGCTCAGCTGCGCGGGATAGCGATCGAGCAGTGCGCCGCAGTCGACCATCTCGGCGGCCTTCTCCACCGCCCCGTCCGTGACGGCCTCTTTCATCTTGCGGACCTTCAGTGGATACCGGATGTTGTCGCGCACGGTCATATGCGGCCACAGCGCATACGACTGGAACACCATGCCGATATTGCGTTTGTGTGCGGGCACGTTCACCCGAGCGGCGGCATCGAATACCGGGCGATCCTTGAATGCGATCGAGCCGCCCTGTGGGTCCTCCAGCCCGGCCAGACAGCGCAGCGTCGTGGTCTTACCGCAGCCGCTCGGCCCGAGCAGCACCAGGAACTCACCTTCTTCGATGGTGAGATCGAGCCCGTCGACGACGATATTGGTGCCGTAGGTCTTGGTGAGGCCGGAAACGGTGAATGTCGACGTCATCTCATGCCTTCTGAGTCGAGAGTTTCGGGGTACGGACACCGGCGGCGGTTCCGCCGTCGACCAAGAGGTCGATTCCGGTGACATAGCTGCTGTCCGCGGCTGCCAGGAAGGCGATCACCGCCGCGACTTCTTCGGGTGAGCCGCGGCGCCGCATCGGAATACTGCGGACGTAGCTCTCCATATCGTCGGCGGCGAAGCCGGGCGCCGAGGTGATCTCGGTGGTGATACTGCCCGGGCAGACCGAATTGACCCGGATACCCTGTTCGGCCAGTTCCAGTGCGGCGACTCTGGTCAGTGCGCGCACACCGGATTTCGCGGCGCCGTAGGCACCGAGTTCGGCGGTCGCGAGCACACCGCGTAACGACGACACCGTCACGATGGCGCCGCCGTCGGTCATGGCCGCCGCGGCGGCTCGCAGCCCGAGGAAGGTACCGACCAGGTGCTGGTCGATCATGCGGCGGAACTGGGTGAGCGTCGTCTGCGCCAGGGGCGCCTTGAACGCGGTCCCGGCCGAGTTCACCAGCACATTCATCCGGTGGCCGGCCCGCTCCATCGCGGTGACCGCGGCCTGCCAATCGGTTTCGTCGGTGACGTCGAGGTGGCGATAGTGCGCGCGGGGTCCGAGTGTCAGTGCCCGTTTCCGGCCGGCTAGATCGTCGATGTCGGTGAGGTAGACCGTCGCTCCCTCGGCGGCGAACAGTTCGGCGGTGGCCCCACCGATCCCTCCGGATGCCCCGGTGACCAGCACGTGGGTACCGTGCAGGGGCTCGGCCCTGTTGTCCATGCCTGTCCTTGTCGGTCGGTGTGAATCTGAGCCGGATCAGCTCTGGAAGCGCCGCGCCCATTCCTGGGAGTACTGGGTGACCTTGTCCGGGGTGAGATCGGCGGTATCCGGCGCGGCGATCTCCTGGGCCTGCACCACCGCGCCCGGGATATCCGGCAGGGCCGCGGCGTAGCCGTCGTTCAGGGCGGTCTGCCCTTCCCGGGTGGCCAGGAAATCGACCAGGACCTGCGCCGCGTTCGGATGCGGCGCGACGCTGAGGGCATGGCTGTACCAGGGTGTGCCCCAGGGCTGCGGCGGCAGCGCCCAGTCGACCGGTGCCCCGGCCGCCACTTCGGTGACCAGCGGTTGCACCGACGGAGTGGCCACGATCTCACCGGAAGTGAGCGCCTGGGCGATGCCCAGCGCGCTCGGATAGATACGCGGTTTCAACTCGGCGAGCCGATCCCAGTAATCGTCCCCGTAGGTCCGGGCGTAGAAGCGATAGAGATCGACATAGGACGCGATACCGGTGGGATTGACGATGCCGATCTTGCCGCGGAATTTCGGATCGAGGAGATCCTGCGGGGTGCGCAGGCCGCCGGGCACGGCGCCGGTGTTCCAGCCGAGTGCGAATACGGCCGCGCTGCTGAGTGCGAACCGGTTCTCGAGCAGACTCGCCTCCGGCTGGTATTCGGGTGCCCGCAGATCGGGGCCGACCAGTTCGGTGGAGTAGGTGCCCGATCGGGCCGCATTGCTGATCCACGTCGCGTCGGTGAGCATATGCACATCCGCCGTGCCGCGCCCGGTGCGGTTCTCGGTTTCCACCCGCGGGTTGATATCCGCGTCGGTGCCCCGGACGAACTCCAGATCTATCCGCGGATACCTCTTTTCGAACGCGGTCTCGAGCCGTTCGAGATTGGCGGGCTTCTGACTCGAATAGAGCAGTACGCTGCCCTCTTTTTCGGCGGCCGCCTCGACGTCGGACCAGGTGCCGGTGACGGGCCCGGTGGAGCCGGGGCTCGCCCCGCACGCCGCCAGAACCGAGGTGACAGCGAGGGCTGCCGCGGCCGCCGTGGCCTTGAACAACAACTTCATGGTGCGAATACCCACATCCCGCAGAACTGAACTGATGTCAGTTTGAAACTATGCCAAACCCATTGTGGTGTCAATCACTGTGTGGCAATAATATGAAGTGAATCCAGTTCAAGGAGGAACGGTGATCTCGCCTCTCATATCGTCCCCGCTGCGGATCGGCCCGCTGACCGTGCGCAACCGTCTCGTCGCCACCGCGCACGGATCCGGGGTGGTCAGCGCGGGCGCGGCCCAGCCCGGGGACGACGACTACTGGCGTAGATGCGCAGCGGGCGGCGCCGCCGTGGTGATCGCCGGCGGCACCGTGGTGAGCCCGGACTCGGGGAACCGGACCGGCAATATCACCGACGCCTCCGATCCGGCCGGCCTGCCGGGATTGGGCCGCCGGGCGCGCGCGATCGCCGCAGAAGGCGCAGTCCCGGTCTGCCAGCTGGTCCACCTGGGGCGCGAAACACTCGGCGCCGAGATATGGGAGCACCCGGTAGCGCCTTCGGATATCCGCTCACCTCGCGAACCCGTCCGGGCACGCGTGCTCTCCGACGCCGATATCGACGATATCGTCGCCGCGTTCGTGCTCAGTTCCCGGCATGCTGCCGAGGCGGGATTCGCCGGGGTGGAACTGCACGCGGCCCACGGATACCTGCTGGCCCAGTTCCTCTCGGCCGGATCGAACACCCGCCCGGACGCGGCCACGACGGCCGGGCGGGCCGGGGTACTGCACCGGCTGCACACCGCGATCACCACAGCCTGTCCCGAACTGGTCCTCGGCGTTCGTCTTTCGATCGACGGCGCCGAGGAAGCAGGTCTGAACACCGACGGCCTCTGCGAACTACTGCCACTGCTGGGCATGTTCGACTACATCAACGTGACGGTGGGGGTGCGCACCACCTATGTCCGCGATATGGCGACCGCCGCTCCCCCGCTGCTACCGGTCCTACACCGGTTACGCGCCGCGACCGATCGGCCGCTGCTGGTCTCCCAGGCATTCCGGACCCGGGCCGATATCGAGGCGGCGCTGGCGGCGGGCGCGGATCTGGTCGGGATGGCGCGACCGTTCATCGCCGATCCGGATTTCGCGGTGAAACTGCTGCGCGGCGAGGACTCCCGGATCCGTCCGTGCGTCTCCTGTAACGAGGACTGCCGGTCGTTCACCCCGGTGCTGCTCTGCTCGGTGAACCCGGTGCTGGCGCCACCGGGCCACTCGGCCCGCCCGGCCCGGCCGTTGCGATTCGGCCGGGCACCCGATCGCGCGGCACGGGTCGCGATCGTCGGCGCCGGACCGGCCGGGCTGGAGGCCGCGTTCCGGTTGGCGCCCACCCGCGATATCACCCTTTTCGAGGCGAGTCGCCGGCTGGGCGGACAGTTGCGCACCGCCGCCCAGGCCCCGAATCGCACCGGCTGGTCGGCGCTGCTGCGGTACTACCAGGACAACCTCGCCGGAGTCACGCTGGAACTGGGATACCGGGCCCGCCCGGCGGACCTCACCGACTTCGACGAGGTGATCGTGGCGACCGGCGCGACCGAGATCGCGACTCCCGGCACCGCGACGACCACCGCGGCCTTGATCGACCCCTGGCAGATCTGGCCAGGCGACCGAGTGGTGGTCGTGGACGACGGATTCGGCTACTGGCCGGCCCTCGGGGTCGTGGAGGCGGCGCTCGCGGGCGGGGCCGGCCGCGTCACTGTGCTGGTGCCGGGGCCGGCGGTCGCGGCCGGTATTCCCGCCGAGAGCCGGGTCCAGTTGCGTAAGCGGCTGCTCGGTGCTCCGGTGGACTTCGTTGTCGAAGCCGCGCTCTCGGACGTAGCACACGAAGAGTCGGCGACCGTGGTGGCATACCGGAATCTGCTCTCCGGCGATACCGCTCGGCTCACCTGCGATCGCGTCGTCGTCGCAGGCGAACGCCGGGCCACCGGACCGGGGCCGTTCCAGCGCGAACTGCCCCACGCCCGGGTGCAAGTGATCGGCGACGCGGTGGTACCACGCCGGGTCTCGCACGCCGTGGCCGAGGGTTACGCGGCCGCGGCGACCGTCGCCGGCCGCACCGCCGGTGTCCCCGCCCGGACCGGGTGAGTCTCACCGGACCCGCTCCGGCCGCGCCCCGGTGGACCACCGGGAGCACCGAAACCCCCGCTGCCGATCGAATTCGGCGGCGAATCGAAATGATGAGGTACCCATGCGAAAATCCCGTCGAGCGCGCATTGTGCGAACGACAGCGACACTCGGAATGATCGCGCTGGCCCTGGCGGGCTGCGGTAGCACCGGCCAGGTGTCGCGGCCCGTCGCCGGGACCTGGGACGAAATCGTCGCCGCGGCGAATGCCGAAGGCGCGGTGACGATCTACTCCACCCAGGCACAACCGGCACTCGCCGCGCTCGAGGCAGCGTTCGAAACCGCCTATCCGCAGATCGATCTCACCGTGGTCCGCGGCGTGGACGCGGACCTGCTCTCCCGGGTCGACGCCGAATCGCGAACCGGCAGAGGATCGGGCGATATCGCGGTGATCACCGATGTCTCCTGGATGCAGAAGGCCGAGGGCACCGATCTGGCAGTGGAAGTGGCCGGGCCGTCGTTCGACGCACCCGAGTACCGACGCACGGACAGTATCGCCGGTGCGAAGTTCTTCCTCGAAGGCGCGGTGGTCCTGGGATTCGGCTGGAACACCGCCGCATACCCCCGGGGCATCCGGACCGCCCAGGATCTGCTCGACCCGGCACTGAAAGGCAAGGTCGGCATCGTCACCCCGGCCACCTCGCCGACCTATATCGACTACTACGACCATATCGAGAGGAACTACGGCGGCCGCGATTTCCTGCGCCGGCTCGCACAGAACAGCCCCCGCATCTATCCCAGCACGCAGCCGCTGGGACAGGCGTTGGCCGCCGGCGAGATCGTGGCCGCGCTCATGTGCAATCCGATGCTGCCCGAACGGGCGGCCGGGGCACCGGTCGGCTGGACCGAGGGAGCGCACGTATGGGGTGCCCGGTGGTACGGGCTCGCGCTGGGTTCGGCGCCGCATCCCAACGCGGCCCAGGTGCTCGCCGATTTCATGGTGAGCCGGCCCGGCCAGCAGGCGACCTCACCGGGCTACGGTTCCGCCCTCCCGGGTATCGACGGCGCTTTGGCCCTCGCGCAGGACGTACCGGAGCAGAACCTCGAGGTCACGATCGGCGCGGGAGCCGAACGCTACCGCAACGACTGGGAGGGCATCTTCCGGTGACAGACGCCGAACGCTCGACCAGTGAGCAGAATATGACCGCCGCACAGTTCGGCGACAAAGTCGCGCTGGTGACCGGAGCCGGTTCCGGAATCGGTGCCGCCACCGCGCGGTTGCTCGCCCACCGCGGCGCACGGGCGGTGTACCTGTGCGATATCGACCGGCGGGCCGCGGCGCGCGTCGCGGCCGAGATCGCCGGCGCGACCGCGGTGGGACTCGATGTATCCGACCCCGCCCAGGTGGACAGCGCGTTCGCCACCGCGCGCACCGACCACGGCCGGGTGGATGTGGTGGTACACGCGGCCGGTATCGACGATCCGGTCAGCAAACAGCGGATCCACGAGGCGGCCGAGCAGAACCGGCCCGCTGATGTCCTGACCCATCTCGACGACGAGCAGTGGCGCCGGATCCTCGCGGTGAATCTGGACGGCACCTTCTATGTACTGCGCGCGGCCGTCCGCGCTATGAAGGAAACCGGTGGCGGTGCGATCGTCACCGTGGGTTCGTCGTCGGCGTTCGACACGTTGACCGGGTATCCGCACTACGCGGCCTCGAAGGCCGGTGTGCACGCGCTGAGTCAGGCCGTTGCCAAAGAGGTCGCGCATTTCGGAATCCGGGTCAACACGGTGGCGCCGGGCCCGGTCGATACCGGGATGGCCGCCCGGACCCCGGCACATCTGCGGGCCGCCATGGCCCGAGGGGCCCCGCGCGGCTACGCGTCCGCCACCGAATTGGCCGACAACATCCTGTATCTCGCCTCACCGGGTGCCGCCAATGTGATCGGCGCGGTCCTGCTGAGCAACGGCGGCCGGTTCACCGTGTGAGTCGGCCTTCCGGATCCACCGCGGGGACGACCCGCGATTCGAGCGATGAGGAAACGACGATGCGAACAATCGAGACAGATGTCCTGGTGATCGGCGCGGGGATGGCCGGTCTCACCGCCGCGGCCCGCGCAATCGACCGCGGCCGGTCGGTCGTGGTGGTGGAGAAGGCCGAGACGGTGGGCGGCTCCGCGAGATACGCCGGCTACGCGTGGACCGCGCCCACTCGCGCGGTGATGGACGAGGTGAACCCGCACGGTGATCCCGCACTGCGCTACGCACTCGTCGACGGATTCGCCGCCGCGGTCGCGTGGATCCGCGCCCTCGGGGTGCGCTGCGGCGATCCGGTTCCCATCCTGAGATACGGGATCGGCCACCAGTTCGACACCAATCAGTACATCGATGAATGCCGGCGCCGGATCACCGCCGTAGCGGAGCTTTTCACCGGCACCGACACCGTCGAACTACTGACCCGCGATACGACCGTCGCGGGTGCGCGGGTACGTCTGCCCGACCGAACGGAGATCGAAATCCGTAGTACGGCAGTCATTCTGGCTACCGGCGGCTTCCAAGCCGACGGCGCCCTCACCGCCGAGTACATCCATCCGCGGGCGCCGGAGATGCAATTGCGATCCAATCCGGCCAGTGCCGGCGACGGACTGCGCCTGGCCGAACAGGCCGGCGCCGCCACCGGTACCCCGCACTCCGGTTTCTACGGGCACCTGGTGCCCACCGGTGTTCCGTTCCGCGATCCCGCCGATTTCGTCGCGCTGTCGCTGTACTACAGCGAACACGCGCTGTTGTTCAACCTGGACAACGAGCGCTTCACCGATGAAACCCTCGGCGACCATCTCACCGCTATGCGGCTGCTCGAACAGCCGCAGGCACGCGGGCTGCTGGTCGCCGACGAGCGGGTGTATCGCGAATGGGTTCTCGGCAGCTATGTCGAAGGCGCCGTCGCGGTGGACAAGTTCGATCTCACCCAGCGGCGCAACGGCCGCTGCGGCACCGCCGATTCGCTGGACGATCTCGCCTACCTCCCGGCGGAGTGGGGTTACGACGGCTCGGCGATCGCTGCACAGATCAGGGCGGTCAACGCCGCCGGGGCCGGGGTGCTCCCCACCCGCACCCACGACGCGCGACCGCTGGACCGCGGCCCGTACTACATCATCGAAACCTGCCCCGCGCTGACCTTCCCGTTCCACGGCATCCGGATCGATGCCGCCGCCCGGGTACTCGCCACCACGGGTGGTCCGATCGAAGGCCTGTACGCGGCGGGATCCGATATCGGCGGTCTCTACTACGATGCCTACGCGGGCGGTATAGCACCGGCCCTCGTCTTCGGTCTGGCCGCGGCCGATACCGCGGCCGAGCGGCGGATCGCCGTCTGACACCACCCGGCGACCGCCACCATCGTCGCGGCGCGGGATATACACAGGCCCCGTCCGGATCACGCCCGGCCCGGACGGCCCCGCACGCCGGTATCCCGCGATTCACCACGGACCGGCGCTCACCACCGATTCCAGTGCAGCACCTGCTCCCGGCCGATACGCGGGGCGGGGCGGAATTCGGTACCCAGGGTGAAGGCCAGCGGGATGAGGGCCGCGAGCATCACCTCGTCGTACGGAACGCCCAGAACGGCGGCGAGCTCGCGTTCGAGTGGACCCTGCGCCGTCGTCCAGACCGTCCCGAGTCCGCGGTCGCGGGCGGCGAGCATGAAGCTCCAGACGGCCGGCAGGATGGAACCCCAGGTCATGGATTGCTCCAGTACGCTCGCCTGATCGGTGCGGCCCTCGACGGCCGGGATCACGAAGGCCGGTACCCGGTGGATGTTGTCGTAGAGGTGCTGGAATCCTTCGCCGATCCGCCGGAGCGATCCGGGGTGGGCGTTCATCCGGCGTAGATCCCGGCGGCTGACCGGGGCGGCGCCGCCGGTCCGGACCGCCGCGCGGAATACGGCCGCGACCTCGGCCCGCTGTGCCGTATCGGTGACGACCAGGAAATGCCAACGCTGCCGGTTCCGGCCGGTGGGCGCCTGGGTCGCCAGGTCGACGCATTCCTCGATCAGGTGGCGGGGCACGGGCCGGGTGAAATCGAGGCGTTTGCGCACCGCACGGGTGGTGGACAGGACGTCCTCCGCGGACAGGTTCAGCGACATCGGGCGGTCTCCTACTCCGGTGCGAGTGGACGGAGCCGGACTCGCAGCCGGTTCCATCTGCCCACAAATCATCTTCAACAAGACTGTTTTCGACCGTACGGCCCCAGATGATCTGCTGTCAAATGATCTCGCGACAGATGATTGTGCTAGCCTGACGGTCATGCCCGCCAGGACGCCCGACCCCGACCCGACCGCGTACTTCCCGAAACTGGCCGCCGAACGGCCGGATATCGCGCTGTGCCGCGCCTCGGCGGCGGTGGCCCGCGCGGCGGAGGCGGCAGCCCGGGAACACGGGCTCGGGGTCGGCCAGCATCTGGTGCTGAAAATGCTGGCGGCCGTCGGACCGCGCTCGCAGCAGGAGCTCAGCACGGAATTGCGGATCGATCGCAGTGTCATGGTCGGCATCGCCGACGAGCTGGAACAGTCCGGATACGTCCGGCGCGAACGTGATCCCGCCGACCGGCGCGCCTACGCGGTCACCCTCACCACCGCCGGGCGCCGCGCACTCACGAAGGCGGAGAAACACATCCCGGACTTCCTCGAGCGTACCTTCGCCACGCTCACCGCCGCCGAACGCGAACAACTGGCCTCATTGCTGGGCAAACTGCTGGGCTGAACGGTGAAGAACTACTCCGGCGGCGTAGGCGACCAGAGCCCGGTAGCGGTACCGGCGGCCAGATGCCCACGGTAGACACCGACCTTGTCGCGAATGATGTCGAGGCTCGCGGCCAGATCGGCGATCTTGTCCTCGACCGCCCGTTGGTGCTCTTCGAGCAGCGCCAGCCGCTGCGCCTCGTTGCCGGGACCGGATCGGACCAGTGCGGCGAACCGCTGCACGGTGGCGATCGGCATCCCGGAATCCCGGAGCCGTTTACACAGCAGCAGCCATTCCACATCGGCGGCGCCGTAGACGCGGCGCCCGCCGGCCGTCCGCGGAATCGCTCGCAGGAACAGCCCCTCCCGTTCGAAGAAGCGCAACGCGTGGACGCCGAGACCGGTCGCCTCCGCCACGTCCCCGATGGACAACTCGCTCATACACCACCCGCACAGCTTGACCTAGATCGCACTCTAGATCCTAGCGTTCCACCCATGGCTACCACACAACGCAAGATCGGCTCCGGCTTCGGTCCCCGCAGCACCGCGGACGACGTCCTGGCGGGCCTCGACCTCGACGGCCGTACCGCCCTCGTCACCGGCGGATACTCCGGTCTGGGCCGGGAGGCAACCACCGCACTCGCCCGGGCCGGCGCCGACGTCATCGTGCCCGCGCGCCGGCCGGCGGCCGCCGTCGCCGCGCTACCCGACCACCCGCGGATCCGGGTACTGGAACTCGACCTGGCTTCCCCGGCCGCGATCCGGGTATTCGCCGACCGGTTCCTGGAAACAGATACGGTCCTCGACATCGTCCTCTGCAACGCCGGGGTGATGGCCTATCCGGCCGAACGTATCGATCCCGGCTGGGAAGCCCATTTCGCCATCAATCACCTCGGCCACTTCGCACTCGTCAACCGGCTGCGTCCGGCTCTCGCTCCGGACGGCGCACGGGTGGTCTCGGTATCCTCCGCTGGACATTTCCTCTCCGGCATCCGCTGGGACGACCCGCATTTCCGGCGCGATTACGACCATCTCGCGGCCTACGGACAATCCAAAACCGCCAACGCGCTGTTCGCCGTGCACCTGAACGAACTCGGTACCTCCGATGGCGTTCGCGCCTTCGCGGTGCATCCGGGCAGTATCCTCACGCCGCTGCAGCGGCATATCCCCCGCACCGAACAGTTGGCCCAGGGCTGGCTCACCGAACACGGCGACCCCGCGGCCGGCTTCAAAACCCCCGCACAGGGCGCGGCCACGGCGGTATGGGCCGCGACCTCACCACTGCTGGACGGGTACGGCGGCGCCTACTGCCAGGACTGCGATATCGCCGAACCGGCCGTCGACGACGATATGCTCCGCGGCGGTGTGAAACCGTGGGCAACCGATCCCGACGCGGCCGCCCGGCTCTGGGCGCTCTCTGCCGAACTCACCGCTCACGACGGCTTCGCACACCGGCTGAGGCGACCCCTTGAAGCCGGGGCCCGGGCTGCCGGGCGGGATCGCCGCGGGCCGGTACTGTGCGGAGAATGACCGAATCGAGTGGGCTACCCGGCGACGAACACCCGATCGATGCGCTGCCCGAGGTCGAACAGGTCCACTCACTGCTGGCCACCTGGCTCGGTACGCCGGCGTCTCCCCAGGTGCTGGACGGGTTCGCCGCCGCCCACCTCGGCGACTTCTCCATGGTGACGGTATCGGGCGCGGTACTGCGCAGAACCGAACTGCTCGCGGGTCTGCACCGCGCCCGCAACACCCGCCCCGGTCTGAGAATCGAGGTATCGGAGATCGAAATACTGTGCACCACCGTCGATACCACCGTGGTGCGCTTCGTGGAAACGCACCGCGACGGCGCGGATACCGACTACCGGCGCACGACCGCGGTCCTGCGTGCCGACCCGGAGCAGAACAGGTACCGGTGGCTGACGGTGCACGAAACCGCGGTCACGCCGGCCGAAGTCGAACGCTCGCTGAGCTGAATCCCGGCATACGCCCGGACGCGGTCGGTAGCCGCGCGTCGCCGCCGGCACGGCGGGAACCGGCTCAGGTGGACAGGTAGGCGTCGACGGCGGCGGCGGTGAGCGCGACCACCGTCGCCGCGGCGACCGCCAGGTGGGTACGGCGGTAGTGGGTGGCGAGGACGGCCACGAACTCACGCAGGAAGGCCGCGGGGATGAAATAGCGGGCGGTGCGGGCGCCGATCACCTGTGCGTCCACGCCGAGGCGGCGGGTGAGCGCCGCGGCGCGCAGCACGTGGAAATTACTGGTGACCACGGTTATCCGGGCTTCGGAGAGGTCGAGTCCGCGGCTGCGGAGCAGGTCCACGGTGTTGCGGAGGTTCTCCTCGGTATTACGCGAGCATCGTTCGCGAACGATCGCAGTTTCGGCGAGCCCCGCGGCCACCAGGTAGTTCGCCATCGCATCGGCTTCGCTCAGTGCTTCGTCACTGCCCTTCCCGCCGGAAGTGACCACGACCGGTGCGCGGCCGGCCGCAATTTCGGCCCGGTACACCCGCAACGCCCGGTCCAGGCGGGCCGCGAGCAAGGGGGTTACGTGGTTGCGGTTCAGGCCGCAGCCGAGAACTACGACGGCGTCCGCACCCGTCTCGGTCGCGAGTTCGCCGTAGACGACCGCCTGCCCGGCGAACGCGAGCAGATGGGCCAGTAGGTACACACCGACAGCGGTCGCCGTGGCGGCGACCAGTATCAACCAGTGCGGTACCGCGGGACCGCGCCACAGGGCGACCGCCGCGGCGACGGGCAACACCACGAGGCCGGACCCCACCAGCAGCGGGGTCATGGTGATCGGTCGCAGCCCCTCGCGCCGGGTGACGGTGATCCCGTTGGTGAGCAGACCGAGTCCGGCGACGACGATACCCGGCAGCACCAGTGCGCCGAGCAGTACCGAACCCGATTCCGGCACAGCCGGATCGGCGAGTCGCGCGGCCACCGTCGCGACGCCGGCCACCACCAGCGAGACGGCCGCCAAGAGGAAGAATCCGGTGGACAACCGGCGTGGTTCCCGGCGCATCCGGACCGAGCCGAACACCGCCACCACCCAACCCGCCGCGAGCAATACCGCAGGGTCCACGTCTCTCCTCCTGTACCGGTGCGGACGAAAATGCAGCTGTTCCGGCGGTATACCCGAAAATTTGCCCGTCGTTCGCCCTCGACGATTTCACCGGGAAGAAGAAGCGGCCTGCCTCGCTCCGCGGTACCGAGAAGAGATCCGCACCGGTCCCGCGCCGAGTACCGGCCCGAGGCGGCCCTCCCACTCCGTGGCCGCCGTTCTCCCGCGTGCTCAGGTGGTCCCGTTATGCTGCCCGGGTGAGGAGCCCCGCCCCGTAGCGGACGGTCCGGATCCTCTCGCACCGAGCAGATCCGGCCGGTCCGGAAGATCGAGAGAAGTGATCGATGCGGTCTTCGTACAGCGCAATCCTGCGCCGGGCTCTCCCGGCGGCGGCAGCCGTACTGATGGTGGTGGGCGCCGCCGGGGGCGCGGCCGCGGACCGGCCGGAACCCGATCTCGGGCCCGCCGGTACCTCGCTGATCCACGGCGACCTCGCCTCCACCGACAGCACCGGGCTCGCCGGTCCCGGCCCGGCGGGCCGGCTCGTCGCATCCTCGGTTCCGGGTGGGGCGTGCAGCGCCACTTTCGTGGCCTCCGACGGTATGCCGCTGGCACTGTGCACCGGATTCGTCGGGATCACCCCGCCGCAGGTAGCCGTCCCGACGGTGCAACTGTTCGATCCGGTGTCCGCCACCCCGCTCGCCTCGGTTCAGCTGACGAAGGGCGGGCTGCTGGGCGGTGTGTACGGATACCTCGACGGCGGCGACCGGGTGGTCGTCGCCGACGGGGCAGGTGCGATCGACAAGGTCGCGCACCGGCGGACACCGGACGGCCGCTGGGAGTTGTTCGTCGACGAGCGGATCGATATCGCCGGCAGTATCCCGGCGGGCGATGCGATCACCGGTGTGGCACCCGACTATCAGGGCCGGATCTGGTTCGCCACCACCGGCGGCGTGATCGGCACCGTCGACTCCACCGGTCGTATCGCCTCGACCCGGCTACCCGACGGCGAGAAACTCACCAACGGGCTGAGTGTGCGCCCGGCCGGCACCTCGGTGCTGACCACCCGCGCCCTCTACGAGATGCGCGCCACCGATTCCGGTACGCCGGAGGTGGTCTGGCGCCGGGCCTACGAGGCGGGAACAGTTCGTAAACCCGGACAGCTCGGTCCCGGGTCCGGTACCACGCCCACCTATTTCGGGCCGGGTGGTGACGACTGGGTGGCAATCGTGGACGATGCGCCGCGACCGCAGCTGATCGTCTACCGCGCCGACGACGGATCCCAGGTATGCCGGACACCGGCCTTCGAGGCTTCCGGTCAGGGCACCGAGAATTCCCCGATGGCCTGGGGGAATTCGCTGGTGATTCCCAGTACCTACGGGTTCGGCTATCCCCCGCAGGCGACATCGGGTCCCAGCGATCCACCGAATGCGGCGTTCACCGGCGGAATGACCCGCATCGACGTCTCGGAGTCCGGATGCCGGCGAGTGTGGGAGACCACCGACCGGATGGCATCGCTGCCCCGGCTGTCCCGAGCAGACGGACTGATCTACGGGCTCTCCTACGGGCCGCTCCCGCCCGGCGGCGGTATCCAGCAGGTGGGCCCGGTCTACTACACCGCGGTCGATTTCGGGAGCGGCGAGCCACGGGCACGCCGGGAGGTGGGCGCCGCACCGCTGGACGAGCCCTTGCAGCTCACCGGAACAATCGGTCCCGACCGTTCGTACTGGCAGGCCACGGTGGGCCGGATGCTGCGAATCGCGCCGTAGGCGGGAGCCGCTCGGTTCAGTCGATCGGATCGCGGACGATAGGGCAGGTCATACAGTGGCCGCCACCGCGCCCGCGTCCGAGTTCGGCACCGACGATGGTGATCACCTCCACTCCGGCCCGGCGCAGCGCGGCATTGGTCTGGGTATTGCGGTCGTAGGTGAACACCACACCCGGTTCCAGCGCTACGGCATTGTTTCCCGAATCCCACTGCTGCCGTTCGGAAGCATAGAAGTCGCCCGCCGTCTCGACCACCCGCAGTGCGGGGAAACCGAGTGCGCGCGCGACCACGTCGACGAAGGCGGTGCCCCGTTCGTCGATGATCTCGACACCCGGTGTCCGGTCCGACGGCCGCAGGGTGAACGGATGGATACCGTCGACGATGCCCGGGTGGACAGTCACCAGATCGCGGTCGGCGAAGGTGAAGACCGTGTCCAGGTGCATCGCTGCCCGGAGTTTCGGCATACCGGCCACGATCACCTGGTCGGCCACCTGCGCCTCGAACAAGGCCTTCGCCAGCTGGGTGATCGCCTGCCGGGAGCTACGTTCACTCATACCGACCAGAACCGTGCGGTTACCGACCGGCATCACGTCACCACCTTCGAGAGAGGCTTGGCCCCAATCTTTTTCGGGATCGCCCCACCACACGGTCGAACCGGCGTAGTCGGGATGGAACCGGTAGATCGCCTTCATCAGCAGTGTTTCGTCGTGCCGGGCCGGCCAGAACAGCGGATTGAGGGTGAGCCCGCCGTAGATCCAGCAGGTGGTGTCCCGGGTGTAGAGGGTGTTGGGCAGGGGTGGCAGCAGGTACTCCGGATTGCCCAGCGACTCGCGGGCCAGCGCCGCATATCCGGTGCGGAAGTCGGCGGGCAGGTCCGCGATGGCCAACCCGCCGATGAGGAAGCGCGCGAGTTCGCGAGCAGGCAGGGTTTCCAGGTAGTCCCGGGTGTTCTCGACCAGGCCGAGGCCGACCCGGTTCGCGATGATCTTGCGATCGAGCAGCCAGCTCCGGGCGACCGGATCGCCCATGGTCTCGGCCAGCAGATCGTGCAGTTCGACCACCTCGACACCGCGGTTGGTCAGTTTGTTCACGAAGTCGAGATGGTCGCGCTGCGCCGCCTCCACCCACATGACATCGTCGAAGAGCAGTTCGTCGGAGTTGGTCGGGGTGAGGCGTTCATGGGCCAGTCCCGGCGAGCAGACGAGCACCCGGCGCAACCGGCCGACCTCGGAATGGACGCCGTACCGGGATGGTTCGGTGTTCGCGGTCATTGCGCTACCTTCCGTCGGCTGGTTCGAGGTACCGGATCCGGTACAGCGGTCACAGATCGATCCATCCCGCCGCCAGTGCGACGACGCCGAGCACTCCGCCGATCGCGACCAGTGCGAAGAGGACGGCTTCGGCGGGAGTGAATACCCGGCGGCCCTGTTCACGGCGCGCCAGCACGAAAAGGAAGGTCACCGGCGCGTAGAAGATGAGCGATACCAGGACGAACCGCAACCCGGCCGCGTACAGCAGGAAGACGGTGTAGAGCGTGGCGAGCACGGCGATGATCAGATCGCCGCGCCGGATGGCGGCACGTTCGCCGGTATAGGTTTCGCGCGTGCGGCAGAGCTTCAGCGCGTACCCGGCGGCCAGCAGGAACGGGATCAGGGTGAGCGAGGCGGTGAGATCGAGAGCGAAATCGAAGGCGTCCTCGGAGAACAAGGTGATCACCAACACTGTCTGGGAGAGCGCAGTGCTCAGCAGCAACGCGTCGACGGGGACGTCGCGGTCGGTGACGCGCGCCAGGAAGCGCGGCATATCGGCGTCCTTCGCCGCGACGAAGAGCACTTCGGCGGCCATGAGCGCCCAGGCCAGATACGCGCCCAGCACCGAGATGATCAGTCCCGCGCCGACGAACGCGGTCCCCCAGGAACCGACCGCCACCTCCAGCACTCCGGCCATCGACGGCTGCCGCAGTTCGGCGATCTCGGCCATCGGCATGATGCCGTAGGACACCACCGTCACCGAGGCGAAAATGGCCAGCACGCTCAGGAAACCGAGCAGTGTCGCCCGGCCGACGTCCTCGCGCCGCTGGGCGTGGCGGGAGTACACGCTGGCGCCCTCGACACCGAGGAACACGAACACCGTGACCAGCATCGTGCCGCTGACCTGATCGAACAGCGAACCCGCGTAGTCGGCGCCACGGAAGTTGCCGGCGAAGATCCGCGGATCGAGCAGGAAGGCGGCGAGCAGTACGAAAACGATGATCGGCACCAGTTTGGCGGCGGTGACGATCCGGTTGATCGCCGCGGCCTCTTCGGTTCCGCGCCGGATGAGCAGGAAGAACGACCACAGTCCGATCGAGGACGCGACGACCGCGATGAGCGTATCGCCGGAGCCCAGCGCGGGGATCCACTGGCCGAGCGTGGACATGATCAGCACCCAGTAGGTCACGTTCCCCACGCAGGCGCTGGCCCAGTAGCCGGCCGCGGAGTAGAAGCCGATGAACTCGCCGAACCCGGCT
Source organism: Nocardia sp. NPDC001965 (assembly GCF_053594175.1). Taxonomy (NCBI): domain Bacteria; kingdom Bacillati; phylum Actinomycetota; class Actinomycetes; order Mycobacteriales; family Nocardiaceae; genus Nocardia; species Nocardia sp. NPDC001965. The sequence continues at coordinate 229,326 of NZ_JBSFDZ010000003.1, read as the reverse complement.
TTGGCGTAGGCGTACACACCGGCGTCCAGATCGGGTTTGCGCACCGCGAGCCGCTGGAACACCAGCGCCAGCATCAGCATCCCCGCGCCGGCGATGGCCCACGCGATCAGTGCGCCGCCGACACCGGTCTCCTGCGCGAAGCGCCGGGGCAGCGAGAAGACTCCGGCCCCGACCATCGACCCGACGACCATGGCGGTGAGCGTGAGGACGGTGACCTTCGCCGCCCGCTCCGGCACCTGCTGCTGGGTCATCACCACGACCTCTCCGCTCGCCCTGCTACCGAGTAACACCGCAGATCATCAGCCGACGCTCATCGTCGATGATGCATCATCGCGACCGGTCTCCGGATCAACCGGAGTGTTTGCCGGGGGTGTCGGAAAGATCGCCGGGCAGCGCCCGGCGGCACGAGCCCCCGGACCCGGGCGGGTCGGCGGGCTCGGTCCACGGTCAGGAGCGGCGGGCGGTCCGGACGGTCACGGCGAACAGCAGCACACCCGCGGCCGCCAGACCGGCGCCGACCAGTGCGGGGGCGGTGTAGCCGTAACCGGCCGCGATCACCAGGCCACCCAGCCAGGCACCGGCGGCATTGGCGATGTTCAGGGCGGCATGGTTGAGCGCCGCAGCCAGGGTCTGGGCGTCGGCCGCCACATCCATCAGCCGGGTCTGCAGGCCGGGGGCCAGCGCGGCACCCGTGGCGCCGACCAGTAGTACGCCGATTCCGGCGGTGATCGGGTTGTGGGCCGCGGCCACGAAGGCGATGAGCACGACCGTCATGGCGCCCATCGCGACGAAGATCGACCGATCGACGCCGCGATCGGCGAGGATCCCGCCACCGATGTTGCCGAGCACCATGCCCACGCCGAAGAGCATGAGCACCACCGGCACCAGGCCCACACCCATACCCGCGACATCGGTGAGAGTGGTACTCACATAGGTGTAGACGGCGAACATGCCGCCGAAGCCGATGGCACCCACCGCCAGGGTGAGCAGCACCTGCGGCCGGCGCAGCGCGCCGAGTTCGGTGAGCGGATCGGTGGTCACGATCGCGGTCAGCGGCGGAACGAAGCGCAGCAGGGCCAGCACCGTGGCCGCGCCGATGACGGCGACGACCACGAACGCACTACGCCAGCCGAAGTGCTGCCCGAGCCAGGTCGCGGCCGGTACCCCGATGACATTGGCAGTGCTCAGGCCCAGCATCACCGCCGCGACCGCCTTGGCACGTTGCCCGGCCGGCGCCAGCGACGCGGCCGCCAGCGAGGCGACACCGAAGTACGCGCCGTGCGGCAGCCCGGAGACGAAACGCGCGGCGATCATCGTGCCGAAGTTCGGGGCGAACGCCGAGGCGAGGTTGCCGATCGCGAACGCGGCCATCAGCGCGACCAGCAACCGTTTACGCGCCACCGACGCGCACGCCGCGGCGATCACCGGCGCACCGACCACCACCCCGAGCGCGTAGGCGGATACCGCGTGCCCGGCGGACGGCTCGGATACCGAGAACGCGCCCGCGATATCGGGCAGTAGCCCCATCGTGACGAATTCTGTGGTGCCGATACCGAAACCGCCGAGCGCGAGGGCCAGCATCGCCGGAAGGTGCCAGCTGGTGCGGGCGGGCGCGACGGGAGCCGCGCTCGCCGTGGTGGTTGCGGTGGAAGTCACGCTCTGGTGTAACAGACGGCCGCTGGGGAGGTTTCCGCGCGCAGCTGTGAGTTGAGGCACCCACCGGCCGGTGGGCGGGAGGGTTCGCCCGGTGGGAAAGGCTTATTCCGAGGTGAGGCGGGCAGTGGCCTGTTGTCCGGCCGCACCGGAACGATGCAGGAAGTCGGCGATCAATTCGAGTTCGGCGTCGGTGTAACCGGCGCAGAGCTCGTCCATGAGCGCGTTCATACCGGCGTACTGCCGGAAGATCTCGGCATTGCGCCCGGCAACGATGCGGACGTTCACCGCGCGCCGATCGCCGGCAGCCCGTTCCCGGACGATCCAGCCGCCGCGTTCGAGCCGATCGAGTATTCCGGTGATGGTCGCGGGGTGCAGGCCCGCCAGCCGCGCCAGCCCGCTCGGACTCAGCGGACCTTGCCTGCCGAGGATGTCCAGGCAGTCGAGATCGACATCCTTGAGTTCCACCCGCGTCCCCACCCGGTGGTTCAGCAGGGCGAGCGCGACCCGCAGTTCACGCAACGAACCCTTGACCCCGGCGATCAGTTGTCTGCGCTGCCGGGTCACGCCCGGATCGGCTTCGGTCATCTACCCCTCCACATGATCTGGATCTCCGATAGTACGGGGGCCCTGTGCAGCCAGTTCACGGCAACTCTTGCATCTATCATCATTTCCATATTATATGGTTCTCATACTATATGGCTTCAGGAGAAACCCATGACCACTCACCTGGAAGCACCACCCACCCCGACCGGCGATACCCGGCGGATCGCCGCCCTGCGGTTCACCGCTCGCCTTTTCGCCGGTTCGTTCGCCGGTTTCCTGCTCGGGGTACTCGTCCTCGAGTCCTCGCTCCGGACGGCCGACGCCGCCGGCTACACCCTGGTCCGATCCGTGGAACTGGACCGTCTGGATGTCCTCGCGAGCGTCACTCTCCTCCCGGCGCTGGGCCTCGGCGCGGCGCTCGCGGTGGCGGCGTACCGGTCCCACCGAACCTGGCTACCGATCGCGGTCGCCGTGGCGCTGCTGGCAGCGGTCGCGATCGTCAGCGTCACAGTCAATCTGCCCGTCAACGCCCAGCAGGCGACGTGGCTCGAATACGGGATACCGGCCGACTGGTCCGCAGTCCGCGACCGCTGGCAGACCGCCCATACGGTCCGCACCGCCGCGGCGATGGTCGCCTTCGGCCTCCTGCTACTTCCGCCGCGCTCCCGCATCCGCGCCCACTGACATCCGCGCCCACTGAACCGGCGCGACATCCCGTACACCCGAAAGGAAGCAATCATGCGAATCGTCATCTTCGGCGCCAACGGTCCCACCGGACGGCTGCTCACCGGCCAGGCCCTCGCGGCCGGCCACGATATCGTGGCCCTCACCCGCCGCCCCGGCGATTTCCCGGTGACCCACGAACGGCTCACCACGGTGGGTGGGGATGTGTACGACCCGGCCGCCGTCGATCGAGCGGTCGCCGGGGCCGATGCCGTTCTCTCGGCACTCGGCGTGCCGTTCACCAGAAAGCCCATCACGACCTATTCGGCCGGTGTGGCCAATATCGTCGCCGCCATGCGGCGGCACGAGGTGCGCCGGATCGCCGTGGTGTCGTCGAGCGCGGTCGATCCCCATCCGTACGCGGAGGCCGGGTTCCTGTTCAACCGGGTGCTGCAACCGTTCATCACCGGAGTCCTCGGGAAAACCCTCTACCAGGACATGCGTGCGATGGAGGGCCTGCTCAGCGCCTCCGATCTCGACTGGACGATCGTCCGGCCCAGCGGACTCTTCGATCTGCCACATCGCACCGACTACACGATCGCCCCGGAACGGGCCGAGGGCCGGTTCACCTCGCGGACCGATCTCGCGGCCTGTCTGCTGAGCCTCGCGGAGAGCGGCCGCTACCTCCGTACCGCCGTCGGTGTGGTCACCACCACCGACAACCCCGGCATCCTGGACCTCCTCCGAGCGGAGGCATTCGGGAAGAGCTGAGCGCACCGGGCGCCTCCGGGTGCACGAAGCCCCGGCGATACCATCGCCGGGGCCGTCCCCGCACCGCGAACCGACGGCGAACGCAGCACCCAGACCCCGGCGCGGACTCGTCCGAAGGGGTACGAGCTCGGATCGAGGACGGTGGATGGGCGACGAACCGCAAATCCGTGACAGGTACCTTCCCGGCGTCCGGGGCCGGGTGCCGATTCGCGAATACCTGCCCGCTACATCGGATCCGACCGCACCGGCACTGCTGTGGCTGCACGGCGGCGCGTTCGTATCGGGCGGGCTCGATCAACTCGAATCACATGCGGTGGCACTGCGGATCGCCGCGACCGGGCGCCGGGTGCACACCGTCGATTACGCGCTGATCCCCCGGTTCCGCGCCTGGGGCCCGCCGAAATACCGGCCGTCGGACAACCGCTATCCGGCGCCGCTCGACGATGTGCTCACCGCAGTCGCCGACCTCCTGGCCCACGAACCCCGCGTCGTCCTGGGCGGCGCCAGCGCGGGCGCCTGCCTCGCCGCGTCGGCGGCGCTGCGGCTGCGCGCTACGAGCGGCCCCGGACCGGCCGGGCTGATCCTCGCGTACGCGACCCTGCACGCCGAACTCCCCCGGCTGCCACCGCCGGTGCGCGAGCGGTTACAGGGACGGCGCCGGCTCGGCACCTTCACTCCGCAGGTCATCCGCAGGATGAACCTCAACTATGTGGGTTCGGAGGAACTGCTGCGTGACCCGGATGTGTTCCCCGGCGGCGGCAAGCTGACCGGGTTGCCGCCGGTGCTGCTGCTCGACGCCGCGTACGACTCGTTGAGCGCGTCGAGCACCGAATTCGCGGGCGAACTCGCCGAGGCCGGAATCGAGACCGAGCATCTGATCGTGCCGGGAACCCGCCACGGCTTCCTCAACCGGCCCCGGTCGGCCGGGTTCCGCGACGGAACAGCCGCGCTGGTGCGCTGGCTCGATCGACTGGCCTGACGTTCCGGCCGGTCCCTTCATCGAACCGGCCGGAACACCACGACGCTCAGCGGGCCGCCGCGGCCGTCTGCCCCTCGGCCGGATGGACGCCGTACTGATCGGTTTCCATCAGATGCGCGATATCGCGGCCGGCCGGGGTCATGGTGAGGGTCGACCGGGTTTCCACCAGGAACGCCCGGTACCCGGGCCGCACATCCTCTTCGGGCCCCTGATGCAGCAGGCCTTTGGGTGTCCAGGTGACGGTGCCCGGCGTATCGACCGAACCCCACGCCGACGGGCCCATGGCGTAACAGATGACCTCGTCGAAATCGGCGTTGTGGTGCACCGGCGGGCGGGTACTGCGCCGACTGCCGGTGCCGAAGACGAAATCGTGACCCGAGGTACTGCTCATGAGCCGGGCCGGAGCGAGTCCGCCCTCCGCGACAGCGAGGCCCTGCACATGCTCGAGGTTGAACCGGAGAACGAGCGGGGCGCCGAGGACATCGAGACACGGAATCGGATCGACATCGTAGAAATACGAGGTGAAGGTGTCGCCGGTGCGCACGACCACCTCGTATTCGTCTTCCGTCGGCAGGCCCGGGCGGCCGTGCGGTACGGGGCGGTCCAGATGCAGGTCGGGGTTGAAGGTTCCGGGCGCGCCCTCGGGATCGAGATGCAGTTCGCTGGCCGTGACCACGATGAACTCGCTGATCTCCTCGGCGATCTCACCCCACCGGTAGGTCACCGCGCGCGGGATCAGGACGATATCCCCGGCCCGCACCTCGAGCGTGCCCACCTCGGTATCGAGTTCACCACGCCCGGCGACGATGTAGTGCAACTCGTCGGCCCAGACGTTGACGTAGCCGAAGGTCATGGCGGCCGAACGCCGGCTCAGTTCGAAACTGATGCCTTCGCCCTCGAGGATCGGGACCGGAAGCGCCTTCGGCTCCGCGAACACACCGGCCGGTAGGTCCCAGGTGTGGAAGCGGCGCGGCACATATTCACCACGGGCGTGTAGAAAACGGGGCCGGTACTGGGCGCGCGCAATCGTCGTGTTGGGGCCGGCGAAACCGTTGCGGGAGAAAAGCTCGATATTGGGCGCCAGGACTTCGTCTGGCATGCAGCACCTCCGAAACTCGTTGTGCCACAGATCCTAGACCCGCGCCTTTGTGCCCGCGCACTTTTGCGAACTCACCTTTGCCAAGGTATCTGTCACCGAAAGTACACTCCCAGCAGGGATTCCGGATCAGCGCCGGGACTGCGGTACCGGCAGATCCGCGCCGAAGATCTCCGGCAGATCGCGCGCCACACTGTCGGGGTAGCGCGCGGGCCGCTTCTCCAGGAACGACGACACGCCTTCTCGCGCATCGGCGCTGGCACCTCGGCTGAGGATGCGCCGCGATTCGACCCGGTGCGCGACCATCGGATGATCGGCACCCAGCCCGCGCCACAACATCTGCCGCGACAGCGCCACCGACACCGGTGCGGAATGCTCGGTGATCCGGCGCGCCAGCGCGTAGGTTTCGTCCAGCAGGGTGTCGGCCTGATACAGCCCATAGAACAATCCGGCCTCGTGCGCTTCGGCCGCATCGACGATCCGCCCCGAATACACCCAGTCCAGCGCCTTCTGCACGGAGACCAGTCGCGGTAGGAACCAGCTCGAGCAGGATTCCGGAACGATCCCGCGGCGGTTGAACACGAAGCCGATCCGGGCGTTGTCGACCGCCAACCGGAAATCGGCGGCCAGCGTCATGGTGATACCCACACCGACAGCGGGGCCGTTGATCGCGGCGATCACAGGTTTGCGGGATTCGAACATCCGCAGCACGACTTCCCCACCGCCGTCGCGGAACTCCTCGGTCGCCGCGTCCCCCGACGCAACGAAGGTCTCCGCACCGGCGGACAGATCGGCGCCGGCGCAGAAGGCCCGGCCGGCGCCGGTGATCACCACGGCCCGCACCGCGTCGTCCCGGTCGGTGGTGTCGAACGCCTCGATCAGCTCGTCACCCATCGCGGTCGTGAAGGCATTGAGTTTGTCCGGGCGGTCCAGCGTGATGGTGGCGACGGAGTCGGAAATATCGAGGCGAATATCGGCCATACGGGACAGCATGCCATTCGTGTCCCGGATACGGGCGGCCCGACGGCGCATCACCACGCCGGGCAGGCGAAATCCGCGGTCGAGATCCATGCCTCGGGAACCGTGCGGCGAAGCAGATCGAAGGCCTCGGGCGTGCGCGCCCGGGCCAGCAGGCAATCTGCCGGATCCACCCGCAGCACCACATCAGGGCCCGCGAACCAGCGGAAACCGGGATCATCGGCGAACAAGCGGTATTCCGGGACGGGCAACCGCGGGTAGATCCGATCCACCAGGTCGAGCCCATCCGCGTCGAGCGGTTCGCTGATGTGCGGCGCCGCGAAGAGAGCCTCCGACAGCACGGTTTCCACACAGGCCACCGAGAAACGATCGAGCCACACCGACCAGTGCCCGTCGTCCTCTTCCGACAGCCGCACCGCCACCGGTGGATCGGCCTGTGCCGGATCCGCCAGGGCGACGCCCCACTCCCATACGCCCTGTGCCTCCGTCCGGAATATCAGCATCTGTGCCGCCTCGTCCAGGTCGAGGCGGTCCGGTGCAAGCAACTCGTCCTGATTGCCGGTCAGATCGGGCCGGTGCCCGAACAAGCTGTACGCCTCGCGTACCGCCGCGGGAAACCGCAGACCCAACCGCTCCTCGGCGGCCGCGAGCTCGGCACCGCTGCATCCGTCCGACTCCGACAACGGCGAAACCCAGCAGGCCGCGAAGTCCGCGACGAACTCCCAGGCTCCGGCCCGGCCGGCGAGGCCGCCCGCGATCTCCGCGCAGATATCGAATTCGGTCGACATACCACCGCACCCTACGGTCTCCCGCCGCGGGAATCAGGCGGCCGCCACCCGGCCGAGCGCGGCGGCCGTCGCTTCCGGTTCGGTGATCATCAGGTCGTGGCCGGTGTCGATATCCCACAGCCGGCCCTGCGCGCGGGCCCGGGCGATCAGGTCCGGGTCGCGGGTCGCCAGCGTGGAGGTACAGATGATGTGGAATTGCGGTATGGCCCAGAGCTTTTCCTCTTCCCGCAGGTCGAGCGCGTCTTCGGAGCACCGCCACGGATGCTCGCTCAATCGCGTGGCCATCCAGGCGATATCGGCCGGGTCGGTGATGCCGTAGAGCATTCCGGAATTCTCGTCGGGCGCCAGGACGAGTTCCACACCGTCGACGACCCGGCCCAGCGGCCGGACCGCTTCGATGATCGGACCGGCCACATCGCGCAGCGACTGCCCGTTGGCCGGGGTCGCGGCGTCCAGGTAGACGAGTTTGCCCACCCGGTCGTGCGCACGGTCGGCCCACCACCGTGTACCAGCACATATGTCGCCATACCACGCTCCGAAAATATCCTTACCGAATTCGGAGAATATCAATTCCATCGGGTCGGCCCGGGCGGAACGGTACGAACCGGCGCTCGCACAGTGGGCGGGCCCGGCCCACCGCCCGAGCGATCCGCAACAGCAACCGGCCCGTTCCGGATTCCGGAACGGGCCGGGAAATGCGGGCCGCGGATCTACGGCGTGGTCGGCCGGCAGGCCGGGTGTTCGGGCGGGCACGGCGACAGAATGGTCGAGAAGTACTGGAAGGCAGCGAAAACCGCGACCGGGCCACCGATCAGGAAGGCGCCGATGATGCCGCCCGCAGCACCCAGTGTCGCAGCGCCCGCCACACAGCCGCCGATCGTCGCGCCGACGAACGGCACCAGCAGCAGCGCGATCGGACTGGATACGAGCGCACCGGTCGCGGCGCCCAGCACACAGCCGATACTGCCACCGAGTACGGCGCCGATCGCGCCCGCGATGGCCGCGCTCATGGTCGCGCGCTGGGTGAACACGCCCAGCGCCTGCATATCCCGCGGCGTGAACTGTTCGGCGATCTCCTTCCCCGCCTGTTCCGGGGTGACGACCGGCGCGTGCACCGGCGCCACCGGCACCCCGCCGGCCCGCTGCGGGGTCAGCACCGCGGTACCGCCCTGGATACGCGCTGCAATGGGGAACGCGAGGTCGTCCTTGCGGTAGGTCAGCGGCACCGTGGTCAACGGAGTGTCGTCGACAGCCTTCAGGATGAGCTGGTCACCCGCCACCTGCCAGCTGCCGTTCGTCTCGACCACCGCGGTATCTCCTTCCCGGGTGATCTCGTAGGTGAGTTCGCGGGGTGCGGGCGCGGGGTGCGCATGGACCGGGGCGGCCGCCGCGCCGAGGGAGGCCACCGCTATCGCGGCCGTCGCTACGCTGGTTCGGAGTTTCATGGTGTGTGTCCTCATCACTGGTGTCGAGGCGGGCCGCCGGCGCCGGATCGCGCCGCGGACAACTGGGAAAGGGGCGAATCACCGGCCGGCGGTGTCGACGAGGTCACCGGCGAGCACCCAGCGGTCCCCTTCGAATCGCTGGATCCGCATGGCCTCCATGGGGAATCCGTCACCGGCACCGGTGCGCAGGGTGATCCCGGGCAGCAGCAGGTCGATCGCGATATCGTCGAGCGAACGCATGGCGTCGCGCAGTCCTTCGCGGGTCTTACAGGACGCCGCGTCGAACGTCTTGTGGAAACTCTGCGCCATCGCCCAGCCCACCAGCGTGTATCCGTCGGTGGGGTCGGCACCGGGCGCGTACCGGGCCAATTTGTCCCGGTACAACTTCATTCCGGGATCCTCCGCCCACTGCGGATCGGCCGGATCCTTCACGAACACCGAGCTGACGACGTTCTGCACATTGGGCAAGCCGACCGGGGTGAGCACGCTCATAGTGCTGGAGACCTGGGTGAGGATGTGCAGCGGATTCCATTCGGGGTTGCGCGCGTCGGCCGCCAGGGTCTGCGCGGCGAACTTCGGAGTGGCGAAGTTCAGCAGCACATCGGCTTTCGAACCGGCCAGGTTGCGCAGCTGCGGGTCCACCGTGGGATCGGTGACCTCGTAGCTCTGTTCGGCGACCACCCGAACCCCGCTGCCTGCGGTTTCCTCCGTGAAACTGGCGAGCAGATCCTTGCCGAAATCGTCGTTCTGGTAGAGCACGGCGACCGTCGCGTCCGGTTTGCGTTCCTTCACGTAGCGGGCGAACACCTGCCCCTCGGATCGGTAGCTCGGCTGCCATCCGATGGTCCACGGATGCGCGTCGCCCACTCCCCACTGGGTGGCGCCGCCCGCGACGAAGATCTGCGGAACCTCACGCTGGTTCAGGTAGTCCCACACCGCGGCCGAGGTCGGGGTACCGAGGGTGGACAGGAGCGCGAACACCTGGTCCTGTTCGACCAGGCGCCGGGTCTCCTCCACGGTCTTCGGCGGCTGATATCCGTCGTCGCGCAGGAGGTATTCGACCTTGCGACCGTCGATTCCGCCCTGTTCTGCGTTCACGTAGTCGAAGTACGCTCGCATACCCACGGGAAGTTCGGCGTAGGCCGAGGCGGGGCCGGACAACGGGAACACCCCGCCCAGCTTCATCCCGGTCTCGGTGAGGCCGGTGGTCTGCTGGCCCTGGCAGTCGCCGGTGGCGACGGCAGCGCCGGTCTCCTCGCGATCGCCGCAACCGGCGACCGCGAACAGCACCGCGGCCGCGGTGGCCACCGCCCGTATCGCTCTAGTGCGCATGGGTTCTTCCTTTCCCCGCTCGGTGTCCGAGCCAGTGCGCCGCCCGGCCGGCGAGTCCGGCCAATCCATTCGGCGCGAGGTACATGACCGCGATGATCAGAAGTCCGAAGATCATTCCGGGCGCGGCCTGGTTGACGTCCTGGGCGAAGCTCGGGACATACATGACGAACAGGCCACCCAGCAGCGGCCCCCACTGTCCGCCCAAACCGCCGACCACCAGTCCCGCGAGCAGCGTGATGGACAGGGTCGGGGTGAACGAATCCGGTGCGACATAGCCGATCAGCCAGATGTGGACGCAGCCGGCGATTCCGGCGAACGCAGCGCCCCAGGCGAAGGCCATCGTCTTGTAGAAGGCCGGTCGCACGCCCATGACCTCGGCCGCGATCTCGTTGTCCCGCAGGGCGTGCAGGGCCCGGCCCACCCGGGATCGCAACAGCCCGGCGACCAGGAGGTAGCTCAGCACGGTGACCACCAGTGCCAGGAAGTACAGCCACTGGTCCTCGGCCAGCCCGGTCCAGTCCGGGGGTCGTGGTTTGTCCAGCGTGAGGCCCATGGACCCCCCGGTCACCGATTCGAACCGTTTGAGCAGCGGTACCAGGAAAATCGCGATCGCCAGCGTGACGAGTGCCAGGTACAGCCCCCGTAACCGCAGTGCCGGGATACCGAACCCGATACCGAGCACGAACGTCACCGCCGCCGCGGCGGGCAGCGTCAGCGGATAGGGGGTGTCCCAGCGGTCCATCATGACCGCCGCGGTGTAGGCGCCGACCGCGAAGAACGCCCCGTGCCCCAGCGATATCTGCCCGGTATGCCCCACCAGCAGGTTCAGGCCGAGCAGCGCGACCGCGTAGACCATGGCCAGCGACAGCTGGAAGGTGTGGAACGGGGAGAGTTCGAACGGCGCCCAGCAGGCGGCCACCAGCAGGCCCGCCGCGGCCGGCCACGATGCGCCGATCTTCCGGGCCCGGCGGACACCCCGGGGGTCCGGTGCTGGAGTGGCCGCGGTGTGCTCCGGCAGCGAGTTCCGGATTCCCATATCGCTCATACCCTTTCCACCACCGCGGTGCCGAACAGGCCCCGGGGGCGCAGCAACAGCACGCCGAGGATGATCACCAACGGGACGCCGATCTTGAGTTCGGTACCGACCACGTCGAGGTAGGCACCGGCCAGGGTTTCCGCGACACCGACGATCAAGCCGCCCGCCACGGCGCCGCCGGGGCTGTCGAACCCGCCGAGCGTGGCGGCCGCGAAGGCGTAGATGAGGACACCGCCCATCATGTTGGGCTCCAGGAACAGCAGCGGCGCCGACAGCACACCGGAGACCGCGCCCACCGCGGCCGCCAGACCCCAGCCGAGCGCGAGGACGGTGCCGACTCCGATACCCACCAGCCGCGCCGACTGCGGATTCGCGGCCACCGCCCGCATCGCCAGTCCGATACCGGTATGGCGGAACAGGAGATACAGCACGGCCAGCACGGCCGCGACGACGGCGAGGATTCCGAGGCTGCCGTACCCAGCGGTGACACCGCCCACCCGCAGGGCCCCGTCCGGAAACGGGTCGGGAAACGACTTCAGCTGATACGACCAGATCCATCCCGCGGCGGCATTGACGAAGAAGAAGAGACCGACGGTGACGATCACGAGAGTGAGTTCCGGAGCTCCCTCCACCGGCCGGACGACGATCCGCTCGATGAGCATCCCGCCGGCGAAGGAGACGGCGACGGTGACCGGCAGCGCCGCCCAGAACGGCATCCCGATCGCGACCAGCTGCCAGGCCAGGAACGCCGAGAACATGGCCAGCTCACCCTGGGCGAAGTTGACGATTCCGGTGAACCGGTAGACGAGGACGAGGGCGAGTGCCATCCCGGCGTAGAGAGCACCGGCACTGAGGCCTTCGATGATCTGCTGGGCGAATCCGGTCACGGTCCCACCCGGTATCCGAGGTAGGACTGCGCCACCTGGTCGTCGGCGGCGATCTCGGCGGCGGTGCCGGACAGGACGATCCGCCCGCTTTCCAGTACGTGGGCCCGATGCGCGGCGCGCAGAGCCAACTGAGCGTTCTGCTCGACGACGATCACCGTGGTGTGTTCCACTTGGTTCACGGTCTCGACGATGCGGAAGAGTTCCCTGGTGACCAGCGGCGCGAGTCCCAGTGACGGTTCGTCCAGGAGCAACAGCCGGGGTCTGGACATGAGCGCGCGGCCGAGCGCCAGCATCTGTTGCTGTCCGCCGGACAACCCGCCCGCCGGATCGCGCAGCTTCTCGCGCAGGATCGGGAAGTAGCCGCAGATCCGGTGCAGATCGGCATCGATTCCACGGCGGTCACGCCGTGCGTAGGCGCCCAGCCGGAGGTTCTCCTCGACGGTCAGCGGTGCGAAGGTGCCGCGGCCCTCCGGGACGTGCGCCACTCCCAGCCGGGCCAGCTTCTCGGGTGCCCGGCCCGCCACCGCGGTACCTGCGAGGACCACTGATCCGCGTACCGGGATCATTCCACTCAAGGCGCGCAGCAGAGTCGTCTTGCCCGCGCCGTTCGGTCCCAGTACGGCGCATATCTCCCCCACGCCGACCACCAGGCCGATACCGTGCAATACCTCGGCCGCGCCGTACCCGGCAGTGAGATCGGTGACCGTGAGGAACGGATCGGCGCTCATGCGGCGGTTCCCAGGTATGCCTCGATCACGGCAGGGTCGCGTTGGACGGCTTCGGGGGCTCCGTCGGCGATGACCCGCCCGAATTCCAGGCAGACGACGCGATCACAGATCCCCATCACGAAACCCATATGGTGTTCGACCACCAGCACGGTGAGGTCGAAATCCACCCGTAGGCCCGCGAGCAGTTCGGCGAACGCGCCGACTTCGCCGTGGCTGAGTCCGTTGACCGGTTCGTCCAGCAACAACAGACGCGGCCCGGCAGCCAGCGCCCGGGCGAGCTCGATGCGCTTGAGCGTGCCGAAGGGCAGCCCGGCCGCGGGATGTTCGGCGATCTCCCGCAATTCCAGGCGTTCGAGCAGGCCGTCGACCTGGTCGCGCAGCCGCCGTTCCTCGGACCGGACCGTCGGGAGGGACAGCCCCGCGCCGAGGAATCCGGCACGGGCCCGGTGGTGGGCACCCACGAGCACGTTGTCCCGCACAGACATACGGGTGAACAGTCCGAGATTCTGGAAGGTCCGGGCTATCCCGAGCCGGGCCATCAGATCGGCGCGTACTGTCAGCAGATCGGCCCCGAGGTAGTTCACGGTGCCCGCGGTGGGCGCACAACGCCTGGTCAGACAGTTGAACAAGGTGGTCTTGCCGGCGCCGTTGGGTCCGATCAGCCCCAGCATCTCCCCGGTGTCCACCGTGAATTCGATGTCGTCGAGGGCGGTGATACCGCCGAATCGGACGGTCAGGCCGGATATGTCGAGCACGGTGCCTCCGGTGAGTCGATCGTGGGCGAATTCCTTTGGGGCAGAGCACAGTCGGGCAGGCCAGCTATGGGTCAGGCCAGCGTAAGAGCGCCAGGAATGGAACACATCAGCCTTTGCGTCCCAATTATCGGAATCGGAATTGTCCGTCGGGGACAAGCGAGCAGCGGATAATTTGATACAAATTGCCGCGTATGTTGACTTTCGCGATATCACCGTGGACCATCCGACTATGTCAGCCGGATCACAGACGCTCGGAAACCCACTTCCCGAACGGGTGCGGGCCGAGCGCACCCGGATCGTCGGCAGTATCTACGAACACACCGACGAGATCGCCGACCGAGGAAGCAGCGCGATCTTCGCGCAGATCCCCGGATACACCGGCCGAGACGGCGAATTCCGCGCCGATGTACACGAACAGGTCGCCCGCCTGTGCCGCACCGGACTCGGCGCGCACCTGGACAAACGTCGCGTCACCGCAGCGGATCTCGCGCACACCCGCCGCGCCGCGGTGCGCCGGGCCAGGTCCGGGCTGCCGCTGACCGACTACATCACCGCGTTCCGGCTCGGGCAGCAGTCCTTCTGGAAATCACTGGTGGCCCACGCCGGTGACTCCCCCGCCGCGCGGGAGGCGACGCTGTCGATGGTGCTGCCGCTGACCCGCTACTGCGACCTGGTCAGCGCCCAGGCCACCCACGCCTACCTGGAGTATCAGCAGCACCAGTCGCCGGAGGCCGGCCGCGACGATCGCGACCTGCTGGAATGCCTGCTCGGCGGCACACTGCCCGATCGCGGCCCGCTCCCGGCCGCAGCGGCCGCCCACGGCATCGGTGTCACCGACCCCGAACGTCTCCTGGTCGTCACCGTGACAGTGCGCGGTATCCGGGGCCGGTCCACCGGCGAGTCCACCGAAACCGAAGCCGCGCAGCTGGTCTCCGCAGCCTTGGCCCGCACCGCTGTCAACGGACATCGCACGCTGGCGGTCGTCCGCGACCCGGGCGCCCGCGACCCCGAGATCGTAGCCGTAGCCGGTCTCGGACATTCCGGAACTGTCGAGGAACTGTGCACTCGGCTCCGGCGCACTCATCATCGGCTGGCCCGCGAGGGCATCACGACCGCTGTCGGTATCGGCAACGTCGGCGCCGGGATCGAATATCTGCCCCGCGCCTGGCAGGAGTCACGTACGGCGCTCGGTCTGCTACCCGAGGACGGCGGCGTGCTGGCACTGCCGGAGCTGAGCCCGTTCCGGTATCTGGTCCTGAATTCCGACGAGACCGCACGCAACCTGGTCGATCCGCGAATCGACCGGACACTCACCGACGACCGGGCCAAAGGCGCGGTCCTGGCGGATACGATCCGCGCCTTCGCCGCCGCCGATCTGAACCTGCGGGCGGCAGCCGACGCCCTGCGGATCCACCACAACACCGCCAAGTACCGGGTACGGCGGATCCAGCAGCTCACCGGTCGCAATATCCGCAGTATCACCGACCTGGTGGAGCTGCTGGTCGCCATCGAACTCCGCGCCACCGACCGGCCACCCGCCCGCGAACTCTGAAGGCGTCCGCCCGGTGGCGCGGAATCCGCGGCCGGGGCGCCGGATTCGGCCCCGGCTCCCGCGCGACCGACGAGACCCGGGGCAGCAGCCGAGAGCCGATCGGAACGGTTCGGAACGGTCGGCGGCACCGTCGCGAAATGCCCGGCGGTTCGTAGGCGCCACGCGGCGCGGCCTGGGTATCATCTCTCGCCAGTACGAAAGGTGCGCCGGCCGAGCACCTTCGAGCAGGCAATCCTCCCCGGCCCGATGAACAGTCACGTCCGGTGGAGCGGGCACACGACCTCAGGGGGTACTTCGAGTGACAGGGCCTATCCGGCTCCAGCAGGTGAACAGACGCGGTCGGCATGCCGCCGCCGAGTCCAGTGGTTCCCGGATACCGATCTACACCGCGGAATTCGCCGCCGATCCGCATAGTTTCTATCAGCTGATGCGTGACAGGTTCGGTGCGCTGGCGCCCGTGGATCTAGCACCCGGTGTACCCGCGACGCTGGTTCTCGGCTACCGCACCGCCGTGCGCATCCTCGAGGATCCGACTCACTTCCCGGCCGATCCACGCGGCTGGCAGCAGAAAGCACCGGCCGGTCTGCCCATCGTCGCAATGATGCGCTACCGCCCGAATGTGCTGCGTACCGACGACTCCGAGCACGAGCGCTATCGGTCCGCGACGGTCGGGGCCCTGTCCGGCGCCGATCTCAACTCGCTGCGGTCGATGATCTCCCGGACCGCGGTCGCCCTGATCAACGAATTCTGCGCGGACGGCGCAGCCGACCTGATCGACCGGTACGTCACACCGCTGGTGTTCCGGGTGCTCGGCGAGCTGGCCGGATGCCCGCCCACGCTGACCGACCGGCTGACCACGGCACTGACCGTCGTTTTCGATATGGGCGACGACGGGGAGTCCACCGACGCCGCCGAGACCGCGCTCGCCGAACTCGTGGCCGCCAAACGTGCCGAACCCGGCGACGACCTCACCTCGAGGCTCATCGGCGATTCCGCAGAACTGACCGACGAGGAGGTCGTCGATCAGTTGCTCGCCGTCTACCGGGCGGGCATCGAACCGGCGCGCGACCTCATCGCGAACACCCTGCTGCTGGTGCTCACCGACCCGCGGTTCACGACCAACCAGGTCGGTTTCGCACCGCCGACCCGGGAGGCGCTGGAAGAGGTGCTGGCGACCGATCCACCCCTGGCGCACCACAGCATCGTCTATCCACCGCTGCCGGTACTGATCGAGGATGTCTGGCTCCCGGCCGATCAGCCGGTGCTGGTCGGACCCGCGGCCTGTCACGAGGATCCCGAGCGAACCCCCGGACACAATCCGCATCACGAGACGAACCTGGCCTGGGGCGCGGGCCCGCACGCGTGTCCGGCTCAGGCGCGGTCGATCACCTATCTGCTCGCCGCGGAGGCCGTCGACCAATTGCTGGACGCTCTTCCTGATCTGCGCCCCGAGTTCGGCCTCGACGAACCGGTCTGGCGGCCGAACCCCTTCCAGCGCGCCCTGGAAACGCTTCCGGTCACCTTCCCGCCGACCCCCGGTATGGCTGTCCTCTGACCCGGGACGCACGAGTCACCGCGCATCCTTCTGCTCGGCCGCCGCCGGCGTACCGGTGGCGGCGGGGGCGCGGCGAAGACCTGGTCCGGCCGATCGTCGCGATCCCGGCGTAACCCCGGACCGCGTCTTCGACCACATACGACGCACGCGTCGAGATCGGCGCACCCGGGCGGCTCACACAGGGCAGCACCCGGAAATCGGTACGCCGGACTCTTTCGTCGATATCGACCCGGGCGTACCCGCGCTGCGCGTTGAAGAATTTCAGATCAGGGTTGGCCGCCAGCAGGTCGACGCCCCGCCCACCGGTGTCGATTCCGTCGCCGCCGCTGGTGATCGAGGTGCCGGTGAATTCCGCCGCCACCACCGGTGTGCGTGGATCGGCCGGATCGGCGCGCAGATCGGCGGCACAGTTCTCGTGCCGGTCGCCGGTGATCACCACCAGATTGCGTACCGAACGCGCGGCCGCGGCGAGTACGTCGGCTCGCTCGGCGGGATAGCCGTCCCAGGCATCGCCGGAGAGTTCCGAGCCCGGCCCGGTATCACGATCGGTCCGGCCGAGCACCACCTGATTCCCGAGGATCTGCCAGCGCGCGGGTGATCGCGCGAATCCGTCGATAAGCCACTCGCGCTGGGATGCACCGAGAATCGAAGCGCCGCGACGGAACTGACGAGTGTCGAGCATGGTGATCTCGGCCAGTTCGCCGAATCGGTAGCGGCGATGCAGCCGGATCCGTGGCCCGGACGGCAACTGCGCCAGGCGCAACGGCTGATGTTCGTACATCGCCTGGAACGCCGCCGCCCGGCGCGCCCGGAAAACCGGTGCCACGATATCGCGATCCACCCCGGCCCCGCGGTATCGCCCGCCCAGTCGTCTGCCAGTTCGTGATCGTCCATGGTGACCAGCCACGGAAAGGCGGCGTGCGCGCGCCGCAGTGCCGGGTCGGATTTGTACCACGCGTAGTGCATTCGGTAGCCGTGCAGATCGCGGGGTTCGTGCCGCAACCCCGGTTCGATCGCGGTGCCACGCCGGCTCCGTACGATCGGATATTCGTAGAGGTAGTCGCCCAAGTGCACGACCAGGTCCAGACTCTCCCGGGCCATATGGTCGTAGGCCGCGTAGTGCCCGTCGTTCCAGGCCTGGCAGGACGCGAAAGCGAAGCGCAAGCGGCGGGCCGGATCGCCGGGCGCCGGTGCCGTCCGGGTGCGGCCGACCGGGGAGATCGCGTAGCCGGCCCGGAAGCGGTAGAAATACCAGCGCGCCGGTTCCAGACCGCCGATCTCGGGGTGCACCGAATGACCCAGCGCGCGATCGGCGACCACCGAGCCGCGGTGGACCACCCGGCGGAACCGTTCGTCGTGTGCGACCTCGTAGTCGACGGTCACCGGTTCGCGATGCATCCCGCCCGACCCGTCCGGCGCGCCGGGATCGGGCGCCGGCCGGGTCCACAGCACTATTCCGTCCGGTGTGGGATCCCCCGAGGCAATGCCCAGGGTGAACGGATCACCCGGTAGTCGCGGCGGCCGAACCGCGCACCGCCCGCCGCGGAGGTGCCGGCGAACAGCACAGCCGCCGCGGTGCCGGCGGTCAGGAAACGCCTGCGCGTGGTGTCCATGTTCCATGGATCCCGCACCCGGCTGGCCGCCCCGTGGCGCCCGGATGACGCCCCGATGACCATCGGACGAGCGTTCCCGGCCCGCGCAGCGGGAACGCGGTGCAGCCGGGCGTGCCGGCGCCGGGTCGTGTATGGTGAGCATATCCGCCGGTTCTCGGCCTATTCCCCACACCCGGGACAGTTCCAGATTTATGTGTAACCGGCGGTTACACATAAATCTGGGGTCGCCCTCATCGCCTCCACCGCAAGCAATTCGCACAAGGCCCGGCGCGGGTTCACCGCCGAACGACCACTTGCGCCGCGACGGCCGCCGCACCGACCTCGTTCACCCGGCCCGGGTGACAGGAAATGCAGTGCCCCGTGGCGCCGGAGACCTCCCGCGATACCGGTTCGGAAGCACGGTTTCTCGCCCGATCCGACCACGACCGCATCGCGCGCATCGTCGATCTTTTATCACCCCCGGAATCGGCACACGCGCGACGGATCCGGCTAGTACGGTATAGCCACCGCATTGCTGCGGGGTCAACGGGAGCGGTGGGAAAGGCGGGGCAGGATATGTTCGATCCGGTATCTTCGTCGACCGGAGTTGTTCCATCGCAGGCTGATATGCCCGCTTCGGCACCGCGTGCCGGACAACTACCGAGGTACCTCCGGCGGCTGCGCCTCGATGCCACGCCGTTGCTGACCGGCGATACACACGGCGAGTCGGCCGGGAATACGGCTGATCGGTCCACCGGCGATCCGACCCTCGCCGAGCACTACCGCAGCGCCGAACCGATCGAATGGGAGGGTACGGCGGTCCATCCGCTCTACAGCGAGCAATTGCCCACCGCGGCGGCAGCACTCACGGTCACCCTGCTGTCGGCCACGCCCCCGGCCGGGCTGGCCGGTGTCGGTATCGGCCTCTCCATGGTCGACGGATATATCGATATCGATCGGCGGCGGCTGACCGGCGTCGATATCTGGCGGGACGCGCTCGAACGCGGGATCACCTTCGACCTGTCCGCGACCGCCCCGGGCGCACTCTTCGCACTGACGCCGGTCTGGGCGAACGCCGCCGGCGAACCGCAATCCTGGTCGGGGAACTACGGGATAGTCGTCGAACGCACCGACAGCGGCCGCACCGTGCTGTGGTGCAGCATGGGCGAGGGGCCGCCGCATTTCGCCGATCTCGTGGTGGAGGTCCGCAGCACCCCCCTGGATCCGCATCCGCAGCTGTTCACCCCGGGCACCGGTGTCGTACCGGCTGTCTCGGTTCCCGCCGTCCGGCCGGGGTCCGGCGGTACGGCCGTCACCCGTCCGGCCCCGGGCGCATTCACGACCGCGCGCGGAGCAGCGGATCGATACGCAGCGCCGGTCCCGGAGTTCGCCGGGATCGCGATGACCGACAGCGTCGAGCCGGAGGGTTATCCGTGCAGTCTCGCGGATCTTGTCCTGCGGTCCAGGCATACCGAAGGCGCCGATCTCTTGGTCGGCCCGCTGGACACCGACGAGGTCCTCGACTACTCGTCCCTCTTCGAGGATCCGGTGCCCGGTGATCCGGCCGATCCCGAGGACTCCGGTCCGGCGACGCTGCTCACCGGGCCCGAACAGTGGTACACCCGGACCCTGGACGATATCGCCGACCGTGCTCCGGCAGAGCCCGGGTCCTTCAGCTGGGCCGCCGCTCCGGACCAGACCGGGCTCGTACCGGTGATCGGCGGCGAAGACCTTCCCGATTACGGCCCGGAGCCGCCCCGGAATTCGGTAGCAGACAGTGGCCCGTCGGTATTCCCGCTGCCCGCGGCCTATTTCACTGCATCGCGTGCCGCGCGATACCGGGCCGACGACGAATACACCGGCAGCGGTGGCCTTTCGACAGCCGATACCGTCGCCGACGGCTCACTCGGCCCGATAACGGACACCGGGAGCGAACCCGCCGCCGACACCCCGGACCGACTGCACGGCCTCGGCACGGCCTGGCGCGCGAGCGGAGACGACGAGCAGGCTGCCCGGCTTTGGGCCGAGGCCGCGCACGCGGGCCATCTCGGCGCCACCTACGATCTGGGCGAACTCTACTATCGGCACGATGAACTCGACGCGGCCGAACGATGGTGGCGGGTCGCGGCCGGACGACGGCAGATCCGCGCCATGGCGAGCCTCGCCGATCTGCTCGAAGAGCGCGGTGAGATCCGCGAGGCCCGAATGTGGCGTACCCAGGCCGTCGCCGAAGAGGTGATCGCCAATGCCGCTCAGATCACGGACTCCTTCCCGGTGCCGACTGCGGAGCGGTGAGCAGTGCCGATCCGGTAATTCGGCGGACGGCGATTATTTTCACCGACCTCGGCGGTCGAAGATGGTGAATCTTCCGGCAGGTCACCCCTTGACCTGAACCAATGTCGAGGTTGTTGAGTTCATGACTATGGAAACCACACGGCTCACCGACGCCGAAGGCGCGAACCGTCTCGACTTCGCCGATCGCACGGTCCGGACCTTCGCGCAGCTGCTGGTGAACGTTCTCCTGGTCTCGTTCATCAACTACACCGTCTGGTTCGGCATCACGTTCTTCGTATACCTGCAGACCCGTTCGGTATTCGCCACGGGAATGATCGCCGGAATCTTCCTGCTCGCCATGGCGGGCACCGGGGTGTGGTTCGGCAGTATCGTCGACCACCATCGCAAGAAGAGTGTCATGCAGATGTCGGCACTCGTTTCGCTGGGGATCTACGGGGTCGCGCTGGTCTACTACACGATCACGCCCACCGAGGTGTGGCACGATCCGGCGAGCGTGCGGCTGTGGCTGTTCGTCGTCCTGGCGATGACGGGGGTGATCGCCGGGAGCCTGCGCACGATCGCGCTGCCCACCGTGGTGACCGCCATGTTCGACGAACGGGTCCGCGACCGCGCCAACGGATTGGTCGGCACGACGACCGGCGTCTCCCATCTGATCACCTCGGTCGCCAGCGCCCTGCTGGTGGGGTGGAACGGCATGCTGGGCGTACTGGTTCTGGCCGTCGCCGTACTCGCGGTCGCGGTGGCGCATCTGCGGGGGCTGACACTGCCGGAATCGCTGGCCCGCGCCGCGGCCGCAGACGAACCCCAGCGCGTCGACCTGCGCGGTACCGTCCGCGTCATCCGCGCGATTCCCGGAATGGTTCCGCTGATCGTCTTCTCCGCGCTGAACAATCTGCTGTTCGGCGGCCTGATGGCGCTGATGGACCCGTACGCGTTGTCGATGATGTCGGTACAGGTCTGGGGTGTCGTCTGGGGCGTCCTCAGCGGGGTGATGATCCTCGGCGGGCTCCTGGTGGCGCGCACCGGTACCTCCTCGAATCCGGTGCGGCTGATCCTGCTGATCAATCTCGCGCTGTGGGCGGTGATGCTGCTGTTCCCGATGCGGGATTCCGCACTGTTGCTGATCGGCGGGATGGCCGTGTTCATGATGCTCATGCCGTTCGCGGAGGCCGCCGAGCAGACAGTGCTGCAGAAGGTGGTGCCCTATCGGCGACAGGGCCGGGTGTTCGGGTTCGCCCAGAGCGTCGAGCAGGCCGCGTCACCGCTCACCGCGTTCCTGCTGAGCCCGCTGACCCAGTTCTTCTTCATCCCGTTCATGACCGACGGGGCGGGTGCGCACCGGATCGGCGGCTGGTTCGGCACCGGCGAAGCCCGCGGTATGGCACTGGTCTTCGTGCTGCTCGGCATTCTCGGGCTCCTCTTCACCGGTTTCGCTCTCAGGAGCAGCTACTACCGCCGCTTGAGCTCGAGCTACCGGACCGGCGGCACGGCGGGAGATGAGGGAGCCGACACCGCGACCGAGACCGAAAACCTTGTCTTCGAACCGGATTCGATTGTCCGGGTGCCCGTCGACGAGCCGGGCGAATCGCGCGAGTTCCAGTGCCCACAGACCGCCGGATCGGCCTGAACGAGCGCATCGGGTATCCGGTCGGCCGCGAACGGTTTCCGTTCCACCCGCACGAGCGGAAAATCGATGGACGGCTCGAAGCGGTCGTCCTACAGTGTGCCGCTATGGGAACTTTGTGCAACGGGGTGTGCGCGGTCGGCGCGTACTACATCCGGCAGCGCACGGCAGCTCGGACTCTGCCGGTGCACCTCACCCTCCGCTGACCCGGCCGAGCCGTCCCCACCGCGGGACCGCTCGGCCGTGATTCGGTACCGGTTCGATCGAACCGGTACCACGGCGATCACCCGGCGCTCCCGCGCGCCACCTCCTGCCCCGGCACGGGTCCGGGCGAATCAGCGTCTTTTCGATTCGACCCACCCCCGGAGGATCCCCATGCCCCGCACTGCCCCGGGCCCGCGTACCCGCGTATCCGCGACCCGCAAGCGGCTTTCCCAGAACTTCCTCACCGATCCCCGGATCGCCCGCAGTATCGTGCGGGCCTCCGGTATCGGCGCCGACGATCTCGTGCTCGAGATCGGGCCCGGCGACGGTATGCTCACCCGCCACCTGGTTCCGGCTGCCGCAGCCGTGGTGGCCTACGAGAAAGACCCGCACTACGCCCGCCGGCTCACCGTCCGATACTCCGGCGACCGCCGCCTCCTCGTCCGGAACCGGGATTTCCGTACCGTCACCGCACCGGACGAACCGTTCGTGGTCGTCGCCAATATCCCGTTCGCGGTCAGCACCGATATCCTGCGCTGGTGTCTGGCCGCGCCGCGGCTGACCTCGGCTACCCTGCTCACTCAATACGAATTCGCACGTAAACACAGCGGCGACTACGGACGGTGGACGAAACTGACCGTCACGCACTGGCCGGAATCGGCACTCGCGCTGGGCACCCGGATCGACCGCCGGGAATTCTTCCCGGTACCGCGCGTGGACGGGGCGATTCTGCACATCACGCGCCGCCCCACGCCGCTCATTCCCGCCGCCGCGCGCGGCCGGTACCGGCGAATGGTCGAATTGGGGTTTTCCGGGGTGGGCGGGTCACTCGCCGCCTCGCTGCGCCGCGCCCACACCGCTCGCGCGGTGGATTCGGCCTGCGCCGCCGCCGGAATAGCGAACGATGTCCCGGTAGGTCTGGTCCCACCGGAAGCGTGGCTGACCCTCTACCGGCGACTACACCAGACGCGACCGGCGGGTGGATGATTCCTCCGGATACGACGACGGGGACGAACCCCCTGGATTCGTCCCCGTCGCCCTCGGCGAGTATCCCGTCTACACCGGCGTGAAATCGCGGTCGGCGATATAGGTCGGCCGCCGGGCCGGCGCGGCGAACGGCTCCTCCAAGGCGTTCTCCACACTGTTGAACACCAGAAAGATATTCGACCGCGGGAACGGCGTGATGTTGTTGCCCGAAGCGTGCATGATGTTCGAGTCGAACAGCAGCGCCGAACCGGCCACACCGGTGAACTGGGCTATCCCGTACTTATGGGCCAGGTCGGTGATGTCGGCCTTGCTCGGCACTCCGGTCTCCTGCTCACGCAGCGACTCCCGATAATTGTCCGCCGGCGTCACGCCCTGACAGGGCACGTACGTCCAGTGCGAACCCGGCATCAGCATCAGACTGCCGTTGTACGGGTAGTTGTCGGTCAACGCGATGGACAGGCTCACCGCCCGAGGCGAGGGCATACCGTCTTCGGCGTGCCAGGTCTCGAAATCGGAGTGCCAGTAGAAACCGGTGCCGAATCCGGGCAGATAGTTGACCCGGCTCTGGTGGATGTACACATCCGAACCCAGTACCTGCCGGGCCAGGTCCACAACCCGGGACTCCCGCACCAGCTCCGCCACCGCCGGACTCAGTTTGTGCACCTCGAAGACCGAGCGCACCTGCTGCGACGATTTCTCCACGATGAGCCGGTCGTCACCACGCAAATCCGGATCGCTTGCCAGCCGGTCGACCTCGGTGGCGTACTCGGCCACTTCCTCCGGCGCCAGCAAGCGATCCATTATCGCGAAACCGTCGGTATCGAACGCAGCCAGCTCCGCGTTGCCGATCCGGCCCCACACAGTAGCGTCGTGCCGCTCCTGTAGCGGCAGGCGCTCGGCGGTTCTGGTCGGATAGCGATCGATCCGATTGTCTACCAACGTCGTTCGTCCTTCCTCTCAGTCGGCCGGAACGGCGATCAACGGATAAACGCCGTTCTCGTCGTGCACCTCCTGCCCCGTGACAGGAGGATTGAACACGCACAGCATCCGCATCCGTGTCCGTGTCCGCACCTCGTGCTTCTCGTGCCCGTTGAGCAGGTACATGGTGCCCGGGGCGAGTTCGTAGGTGCGGTTGTCGGTCAGGTCGGTGAGAGTGCCCTCACCCTCGACCAGCCAGACCGCTTCCACATGATTCTGATAGTGGAAGACATGGGTGGTTTCGGGCTGGATGGTGGTCTCGTGGAAGGAGAAACCGACCTTGTCGCCACCCAGCACGATCCGCTTGCTGCGCCAGCCCTCGGCACCCACATCGCGGTCGGTGCCGGTGATTTCTTCGGTGGTGCGCACGATCATCGAACGATTCCCTTTCAGCTGCAAACGGTTTCGACGGCGTCGCTCAGGATGTGCAGACCCTGATCGAGTTCGTCATCGGCGATGGTGAGCGGCGGCAGCAGTTTCACGACTTCGTCGGACGCGCCCGAGGTCTCGGTCAGCAGTCCACGGTCGAACGCGACCTGGCATACCTTCCCGGCCTGCGAAGCGTCCTCGAAGACCAGCCCGTGCACGAGGCCGCGGCCCCGAGTGGACACTCCCGGAACGGCCACGGCGATCTCTCCGAGTGCCGTGGCCACCCGCTTACCCTTGGCAAGGGTGGCCTTCTCCAGTACATCATCGGACCAATAATGCTCGAGCGCCACCTGCGCGGTCACGAAAGACGGATTGTTACCGCGGAAGGTGCCGTTGTGCTCACCGGGTGACCACACATCGTGCTCGGGCTTGAGCAGTACCAGCGCCATCGGCAGGCCGTAGCCGCCGATCGACTTGGACAGGGTCACGATATCCGGGGTGATACCGGCCGACTCGAAGGAAAAGAACGGGCCGGTGCGGCCGCAGCCCATCTGGACATCGTCGACGATGAGCAGGATGCCGCGCGCCGAGCACAGCGAGGCCAGATGCCGCAGCCACTCGTCGCGGGCCAGGTTCACCCCGCCCTCACCCTGCACGGTTTCCACGATGACGGCGGCCGGACGGTCCAGGCCGGACGACGAATCGTCGAGGACCCGCTCCATCCAGAGGAAGTCGGTGGTGGTGCCGTCGAAGTACCCGTCGTAGGGCATCGGGGTGGCGTGGTTCAGCGGAACACCGGCGCCGGCGCGCTTCATGGCGTTACCGGTCACCGAAAGCGCCCCCAAGGTCATCCCGTGGAACGCATTGGTGAAGCTCAGGATGGTCTGACGACCGGTCACCTTACGCGCCAGTTTGAGCGCCGCCTCGACCGCGTTGGCGCCGGTCGGGCCGGGGAACTGGACCTTGTAGTCCAGACCGCGCGGCGCCAACAGCGTGTCGCGGACGGTTTCCAACAGTTTGCGCTTGGCGACCGTCGACATATCCAGGCCGTGGGTGATGCCGTCACCGGCGATGTAGTCGATCAGCGCGGATTTCAGGATCGGATTGTTGTGGCCGTAGTTCAGCGCGCCCGCGCCGGCGAAGAAATCCAGAAAATCCTTCCCGGCCTCATCGCGCAGCCAGGCGCCCTGCGCGGTCGTGAAGATTGTCGGCCAGGAACGGCAGTAGCCGCGGACATTCGATTCGATTTCGTCGAAGATCGTCGTTTCGGCGGCAATCATGAGTGATCCCTTTCGGTTTTACGGGCGATCGGGGAAATGTGGTAAAGATCCTCGGCGGCGTGGCTGTCCGGAAAAACATCCGGTTCGAACAGTTCGCTGCGCACCATTTCGGCACCGCGGCGGCGAGCCAGCGAGGCGAACATGGCGATCGAGGCAGGATTGTCGGGGGAAACGGTGGTCTCCAGCGCCTCGACGGCGCCGCCGGCGGGGTGGCCGGGCGCGGTGACAGTGGAAACCAGCCAGTCCAGCATGGCGACCCCCAGGCCACGGCCACGCTGGTCGGCATCTACGGCAACCTGCCATACGAACAGGGTGCCGGGTGCTTCGGGTCTCACATAGCCGGTCACGAATCCGACGACTCGGCCTTCGCTCTCGACGACCACCGACGTGGTGGCGAAATCGCGGCACCACAGCAGGTAGGCATAGCTCGAATTGACGTCCAGCACCTGCGACTCGTCGGCGATCTGCCACAGTCGCGAGGCGTCGGCGATCCGCGGGGCGCGCAGCGTCGCGCCGGTACTGGCGGGCTCCGCATCGGTCGCGGCGGAAGAGGCGGTCGAGCCGGTGCCGGCACCGCCGGCGGTCTGCGTGGACTCAGTTTGTAAAGGCATACAACTCCGATGTCTGCGTGCAGTACTTTTCCAGGCTTGCGAATTGACTTTGAGGTGACCTGGTCGAGTTCTTTACGATCGTGTTACAGGCTTGTTAAGTGACCCTCCTATTGAATAACCGGAAGCCGGATGATGAAACGTGCTCCCCCACCGGGACGTTCGTCACATTCCACTCTGCCGTGATGGGTGGCCACCGTTTCGGCGACCAGCGCCAGGCCGATACCCGTCCCGCCGGTGGCGGAACGACGCCCGGACCGCGAAGTCGCGAAGCGTTCGAATATGCGCTCGCGGTCCGCCGGCGCGACGCCCGGCCCCGCATCGTCCACCTCCACGACGGCGTCACCGCCGTCGCGGCGTACCGTCACCGCGACCGCGCCGCCGCCGTGCCGATCGGCGTTCTTCAGCAGGTTGACCACAGCGCGCTCGAGCTCGAGCTTGCGCCCACGAACCGTGACGTCCTCTCGGACGTCGAGCAGTTCCGCCGGCCGACGGCTGTCCTGCAAGGTATGCGCGACCAGGTCGCCCACCGATACCGGATCGGCGTCACCGTGATGCATCCCGGCCTCCACTCTGGCCAGCGCCAGAAGATCGTCGAGCAACCGGCGCAGGTGGTCGACCTCGGCACTCACCAGATCGAGCGCTTGCTGCGATCGCGGCGGCATGTCCTCGCGGTACCGATTCAGTACATCCACAGCGGTGGTCAGCGTGGTCAGCGGGGTGCGTAGTTCGTGACTGACATCACCGAAGAGCCGGTGCTCCCGATCGATGCGCCGTTGCAGCGATTCGGCCATCCGATTGAACGAATCCACCGTGCTGGCCAGGTCTTGGTCGTTGCTGTGCGGCAGCCGGGTGTCCAGCTCGCCGGAGGCGATCAGCGCGGCCGCGGCGGCGACGTCGCGCAGCGGTTTGAGCATCCGGCGGCTCACCCACACACCGACGGCGGCACCGGCCAGTGCCGCGACCATGGCGCAGCCCAGCAGCAGCACCGGGCGGTGCTGGATCCGATCGCCGACAGTCCGGCCCTGGTCACCGAGAACGGCGAACACCCCCAGGACGAGCGCCAGCGCGATCAGGCCGGAGGACACCGCGAACGCGGTCGTCACCCGGCTGCGCAGGCTCCGGCCACCCGCATCGGGACCGATGCGGGTGGCGCTCATCGCGCTGCCCATGACCTAGCGCTGTACGTCCAGCCGGTAACCGAGGCCACGGACCGTGACCACGATTCGCGGGTCGGACGGATCCCGCTCGATTTTGGTGCGCAACCTGCGCATATGCACATCGACGATTCGTTCGTCGCCGAAGAATCCCCGATCCCAGACGCGTTCGAGCAGGACATCGCGGCTCAGGACCCGGCCGGGCGCCTCCGCGAGTTCGCACAGCAGCCGGAACTCGGTGATGGTGAGACCGATCTCCTGGTCGCCGCGCCGAACCGAACCTCCGTCCGGGGACAGCACCAGGGGGGAATCGGAATCGGCCTCGAGCACCACCTCGACGGGCGCATCCCGCTCCACCGACAACCGCGCACGCCGACGCAGCGCCCGCATCCGGGCGGTGATCTCTTTGATCTCGAAGGGCTTGGTGACGAAATCGTCCGCGCCGGCCTCGAGTGCGGCCACCACGTCGTGGGTGTCGTCGCGGGCGCTCACCACGATGATCGGAACGTCGTGGTCACGGCGGATCTCGCGGATGCAGGTGAACCCGTCCATCCCGCCGAGCATCAGATCGACGATCATCACATCGGGTACACCGATCGTGCGCAGGTGAGTGAGCGCGGCTTCGGCCTCCTCGGCCTCGGCGACGTCGTAGCCCTCGTCCTCCATGGCGAGGCGCAGGGCGCCTCTGACCCTGTCGTCGTCTTCCACGATCATCAGGTTCGCGCTCAATATTCAATCCCTTGCAGACGCACGTGGCGTGCCGCGGTGCGGGTTTTCGCATCCCCGTACCGACGCGACAGCCCGCTACTCAGCTTACTCGAGCAACCTTTCGGTTATACGAATAGCCAGAAGGCCTGCCGGGTAAACCCCCGGAGTGAAATGCCTCACGTTCAGATATCGCCCACCCGCTCCAGCCGGAAGAAATTGCTGGGCGTCTCGTCGGGGCGCAGTTCCTGGTATCGGAAGTTCAGTTTGCGGGCGTCGAATGTGGCGAACCAGTCGGCCCAGCTGATCGGCTGCAGGACCGCGCCACCGTAGTGCGGGAAGTCCAACCGCAGGACCCCCACCTCACCGTCGTACTCACTGCCGGGTGTCGTCGCCGGATTCGCACCGCGCCGCTGGGCCCATTGGCGGATGACCTCATGATTCGTGGTGACCATGGTTGTTCCGGGAGCGGCGGACAGGCCACCCTTCATGACGAACCTCCTTGCGGTAGGTGCGTATGTGCTCAGTCCGGCGCAGCCTTCGGTGTCCGCGCCGGCTTTCCCGTCTTGTACCCGACTTCGCAGTTTTGCAAACACAACGGACGTTCGGATCTCCGCCGCGCCGACCACCCGGGGACCGACGGCGGACCCACCCCTCCGAGCCATTGCCCGGAGTTTGCCAGAGGCGGTTATCGCGTTCTCAGGCGCCGGCGACAGGCGTCAGCGCGACCGTGATGTTATCGCTGCCACCGCAGACCACCGCGTAGTCCACGAGCGCCCGCGCGCCCTCGGTGATCGGCACACCGAGCACCCGCCGGGCCAGATCCGCCGGACCGGGCAGATAGTTCCACAACCCGTCGGTGCACAGCAGCAGCACACCCGGAGTGTCCGCGTAATAGGTGCGGATACTGTCCGCGGACCAGGGCTGCTGACCGGCGTCGGCGCCCAGCCAGCGCATGAGCGTATGCGCCCGCGGATCGGCCATCGCGGCCCGTTCGTCCATGGCGCCCGCTTCGACGAGCGTCTGCGCCCAGGAGTCGTCCACGGTGAGCTTCTGCGCCCCTTCGAGCAGCCCGGGGTGGCCGGGCCGGGCCGGTTGCTCGGCGGCCGGATCACCGGCCGCCAGCCAGTAGGCGCGACTGTCGCCGATATTCGACACGGTGACCGATATCCGGCCCCCGGGCTCGGTACGCACGATCGCGGAGACGTAGGTGCACGACGGCGCGTCGCCGTCCGGGCCGACGAGATTGCGGACCGCCTCCGACGCGGCCGCCATCCCCGCAGCGGTCGCCTCCTCGGCGGTGCGATCGCCGGCCAGCGCCGCCAGACAGGCGTCCACCCCGGTCCGCACCGCCGTCCCCGAGGCCGCCTGCGGATCCGGCGAGGACGAGACCCCAT
Organism: Nocardia sp. NPDC001965; assembly: GCF_053594175.1. NCBI lineage: Bacteria > Bacillati > Actinomycetota > Actinomycetes > Mycobacteriales > Nocardiaceae > Nocardia > Nocardia sp. NPDC001965. The sequence continues at coordinate 199,366 of NZ_JBSFDZ010000003.1, read as the reverse complement.
CGCAGACCACCAGCACAATGGTCTCCGGCTGCCCGTTGTCGTCGGGGACCACCGCCGCGGCAACAGCATCCTCGTTGCGCGCATGCAGGATCCCGCGATCGGTGACCAGGCCCGCGATACCGAGATCGGCCTCGAACCGGTCCTGGACACGATGCGGATGCTCGCAGGTCGGACATCGTGGCCCCCGGCTCTGCGTACCGCAGTTCACGCAGACCACCTCGGCGAATTCGTCGTCGGGCAGTGCGACCCGGTGGATACCGGACGCCAGCGATTGCCGTGGCACGGTGGGCTCGGTGGCCGCGGCGCGGCGGCGGGTATCCATCGTTTCCCGCACCCGCGGGACCGGTTCGGTCACCGCGTCGAGAATGTCCGCCGGGTCGGCGCCGCCGGCGTTCGCGTCAGGGTTCATCCAGCCGCCATATTCATGAGTAGTTTCCGGTGCTCGCGAATCCGGATATACCGGATATCTCGGGTCCGCACACCGTCCCCCTTCGCTCGACCCGTTCCGTGCTGACGATCGAAGATAGTACGCGGTATGTCGGCGAGCGAGTTCACCCGCGTTCCCCCACCGCACGCACCGCTTTGCGCGCCGCCACCAGCACCGGATCCCACACCGGCGAGAAGGGTGGCGCGTACCCCAGATCCAGTGTGGTCATCTGCGCCACCGTCATTCGCGCCGTCAGTGCCACCGCGGCGATATCGACCCGCTTACCCGCGCCCTCACGACCCACGATCTGCACCCCGAGCAGCCGGCCGGTGACCCGCTCGGCCAGCATCTTGACCGTCATCCGGGGCGCGTCCGGGAGATATCCGGCCCGGCTGGTGGATTCGATGGTGGCCGTGACGTATTGCAGGCCCGCGGCCCGGGCGTCCTTCTCCCGCAGGCCCGTTCGCGCCACCTCGAGATCGCAGACCTTGCTGACCGCGGTGCCGACCACGCCGGGGAAGGTCGCGTAACCCCCACCTATATTGGCGCCGATGATCTGGCCGTGCTTGTTCGCGTGGGTGCCGAGCGCGATATGTCTGCGCATTCCGGACACCAGGTCCAGCACTTCCACGCAGTCCCCGCCCGCCCAGATGTTCTCGTGCCCGAGCACTCGCATGGCCGTATCGGTCAGCAATCCGCCGTGGTCGCCGAGTGGCAGTCCGGCCGCAGCGGCGAGTGTCGTCTCCGGAACCACCCCGATGCCCAGAACCACCACATCCGCCGGGTACTCCCGCCCCGCGGCCACCACGGCGCGAGCATGCCCGTCGTCTCCGGTACGGATTCCGGTGACCTCGCTGTCGCCGATCACCGTCACATCCAGACCGCGCAGGGCGGTACGCACCAGGGCACCCATATCCGGGTCCAGCGTCGACATCGGCTCGGTGCCGCTGTGCACGACGGTGACCCGGTATCCACGCCGGATCAGCGCCTCGGCCATTTCCACACCGATATAGCCCGCTCCCACCACGACGGCCTCGCGACCGGTCCCGGCCGCGAGCGCGGCGATCAATGCCTCGCCGTCGTCGAGGGTCTGCACCCCGTGCACTCCGGGTGCATCGATACCGGGCAGCGCGGGACGGATCGGGCGCGCACCGGTCGCCAGAACGAGGTGGTCGTAGTCCGTCCAGGTCTCGATACCGGTGGCCGCGTCGCGGCTGCGTAAGCGGCCACCCGGCACATCGAGTTCCACGACCTCGTTGCGCAGGCGGACATCTATTCCGCGGGCCCGGTGTTCCGCGGGTGTGCGGGCGATGAGATCGTCGCGCTCGCGCACATGGCCACCCACCCAGTACGGGATCCCACAGGCGGAGTAGGAGGTGAAGTGCCCGCGTTCGAACACCACGATCTCGAGCTCCGAGGCATCCCGGAAACGCCGCGCCTGGGCGGCCGCCGACATCCCCGTAGCGTCACCGCCGACGATCACCAACCGCTCGCTCATGAGATCAAACTACCCAGCCGCGAGCCGGTGCCGCCCGGACCGCCTCCTACCCCGCGGCCGAGTCGCGGCCGGCGCCGGGACAGCGCCCGGCCGGGAGCCCTTGCGAGATCGTGAAACCGGCTCCGGCCGCGCGGCGCGTCAGGCGGACCGGGTCCCGATCAGCGGTAGCCGGCCCACCGCACCACGGGATCGGCGCCCGGAGCTGGTGGTTTCGGTGCCGGTGCGGTCGGTGAAGGTCAGGATGCCGTCTTCGATCGGGCTCTTGCGCAGATACGCGCGGTCCCGGAAGTAGCTGTTGACCACCTTCCACGGGCCACCGGTGCCCTGTCGCGGCATCACCGCGTCCCCGCGCTGGATATAGCCGGAACTCAGCGCGCCGCCCATCACCGAGACCTCGGAGCGATCGGAGTCCTGGGCGCGGACCACGAACCGCGTGTATCCCTTGTCCCGCATCCGGTTGAGTACCCGGCTGAAGTACTCGGCGGCCAGATCGGCCTTGAGGGTCCAGGAAGCGTTGGTGTACCCGAGGACCATCAGCGCGTTGGGAATCCCGTCGAGCAGCGACCCCTTGTACATGACCCGGTCCCGGGTCACCACCGGTTCACCGTCGATATCGAGGGCGACACCGCCCAGGATCTGAATCTTCAGCCCGGTGGCGGTGACGACGATATCGGCCTCGATCTCCTCCCCCGAGGACACCCGGATCCCGTTCTCGGTGAACGTATCGATGGTGTCGGTGACCACCGAAGCGTCGCCGCGGCGCAATGCTCTGAACAGGTCGCCGTCGGGAACAACGCAGAGGCGCTGGTCCCACGGTGCGTACTCGGGGGTGAAATGGCGCATGTCCACGCCCGGCCCCACCGCCAGCCGCACCCACTTCAGGAACATCTGCCGGGCCAGCTTCGGCTGTCGGCGCGACAGCTGGTAGCTGGCCTGCTGCACCGCGATATTACGAGCCCGCCCGACCTGATAGGTGAGCCCGGCGGGCGAACCGACCTTGGTCATTCCCAGCGCCACCGGGTCCTCGCCGGGTATGGAGGCGATATAGGTGGGCGAACGCTGCAGCATGGTCACGTGCGCGGCCTCGCCGACCATCGAGGGCACCAGAGTGATGGCGGTGGCACCGCTACCGATCACGACCACCTTCTTGTCCCGGTAGTCCAGATCCTCGGGCCAGTGCTGGGGATGCACGATCCGGCCGGTGAACGCGTCCTCACCGGGGAACGACGGCCGGTGGCCTCTGTCGTAGTCGTAGTAGCCGGTGGCGCCGACCAGGAAGGTGCCGGTCCATACCTCCTCGTCGCCGGTCGCCTCGTCGAGCGCCCGGACCGTCCACCGGTTGTCCGCGTCGGACCAGCTCGCCGAGACGACCTTGCGGCCGAAATGGATATTGGGTGTCACCCCGTATTCGTCGGCGGTCTCCCCGATATAGCGGCGGATACCGGCACCGTCGGCGAGCATGCGGGTGCCGCGCCAGGGCCGGAAGCCGTAGCCGAACGAATACATATCGGAGTCCGAACGGATGCCCGGGTAGCGGAACAGATCCCAGGTGCCGCCGACCGCGGTGCGGCGCTCCAGAATGGCGTAGCTGCGGCCGGTGTTCTCTTTCTCCAGGTGGCAGGCCACATCGATACCGGACAGACCGGCTCCGATGATCAGTACGTCGACATGCCGCGTCATTGCGTTCCTCGTCTGTTCGTGCTGGGGTCGTCGCCACTCATGACAGACACACCTTTTACGTGTAACTGAGAGTACATGACACTTCGGCGACCTCGGTACACGAACACCCCGCTGTACCCAGATGCTTGTGATTCAAAACATATTTATCCGGCCTCCAAATAACAGCCCACCCGCACCGCGCTGTCACCGGCCTCCGGCGAGCAACCGGGGACCCTGTACACATTCCGCGACGCCCCCGTATTCCACGGTCCCACAACCTCACCCGGCCTCAGCAGCAGGCGACCGCCACAGTCGCCACACCACCGAAGGAGATGGCGGCGGCCGATATCCCCATCGCCAAGCCCCGCCACCTCCGGAAACCCACCGGATGGCCGGGCACCCGCTCCGTCCGGTCGTCACCGGGCCGTCGGCCGTTCCGGAACCGGCGCCCCAGGGCTCCGAGAGCGACCAGCACTGTCGCGATCAGCATCCGGACCTCATATTCCGGCCGCGGGGACGCGTCGCTCACCCGACGCAGACACCGACGACCGCGGCGGGGTCACGATCCGCTGCCGCAGCAGACTGTCCGCGGTATCGCGGATCGACTCCGCCACCGGCCGCATCGTCCACCCCAGCTCTTCGCGAGCCCGGGCGGCACTGACCCGTTCGACCTTCCCGAGGGCCGGGACCGTGAGCCGCAATCCGCGGTCGAACACCGCGGCCAGGCGAACCAGCACGCTGGGCAGCCCACGGGTGGCGATCCGGAACCCGCGCGGACCGTATTCGGCGGCCAGCGTATGCGCCATATCCCGCATCCATACGTGTTCGCCGGCGCAGATATAGCGCTTCCCGGCCGCATCGGCGGTCTCCAGCGCCAGCCGGTGCGCCACCGCGAGATCCCGGACGTCCACGACCGACCAGCCGACCCTCGGCAGGCCCGGCACCTCACCCGCCAGCAGTCGGCGCACGGGTTCGTGCGAGGTGCTCGTCTCCGGCGACAACAGCGGCCCGAGGACCATCCCCGGGTTCACCACCACCAGCTCGAGATCACGCTCCGCGGGCAGCGACCCGGCGAATTCCCACGCGGCCCGTTCGGCCAGCGTCTTGCTGCGCTGATAGGCGGGACTGCGTTCGACGACGGTCCAATCGGCCTCGGTCCGCACCGCGTCGTCGTGGTGACCGTGCGCGATCGCCGCGATGGAGGAGGTGAGGACCACCCGCCGCACCGCGGGCACGGCCGCCGCCGCCCGCAACACCCGCAACGTTCCGTCCACCGCGGTGCGGATCAGTTCGCTGTCGTCGGCGGGCGGAGCAGACGGGAACGGCGAGGCCACGTGCAGCACCTCCGTACACCCTTCCACCGCTTCGGCCCAGCCCTCGTCGGCGTTCAGATCGGCCGCGACGAATTCGAGGTCACCGCCCACCCGGGCGGCGTACTCGACCAGATGCGCGCGTTTGCCGGTATCGGCCGCACCGCGCACCGTGCCGCGTACCGCGTATCCGTGTTCGAGTAGTTCGACGATGACATGCCCGGCGACGAATCCCGTCGCACCGGTCACGAGTACCCGCGTGTTCATATCCACCTGTCCCGATGTCGTAGCAAATCTAAACAGTGCTCAGATAATCTAAGCACTGCATAGATTCGCTGTCCAGACCCTTTCGGCCCGGCGATCGCGACTCGCTTACCCTCAGAAGGTGACCCGGACCTCCTACCACCACGGCGCTCTCCGCGATGCGCTGCTGGCCGCCTGCCTGCGGCTCATCGAAACGGAGGGCATAGCGGCGGTGAGCCTGCGCCGGGTCGCCCGGGAGGCCGGCGTGAGCTCCGGCGCCCCCTATCACCACTTCGCCGATCGCGCGGCGCTACTGGCCGACCTCGCCACCCAGGGTTTCCGGCTGCTCACCGAGCAGCTCACGGCCGCCTGCTCCAAGGCCGCCTCCCCCACCGCCGCACTGATCGCACTCGAACGCAGCTATATCCGCTTCGCCAGAGACCAGCCCGGCTACTTCCGGCTCATGTTCCGCCCGGAGCTCTCCCAGCCGGAGAAACATCCCGACACCCGCGCAGCGGGCGAAGCCGCGTTCGGCGTACTGGCCGACGCGGTCGCGGCCTGTGTCGCCGCCGGCGAGCTGGCACCCGAGCGCGCTGAGCCGACCACCGTCACCCTCTGGGCGCTCGGGCACGGTCTCGCGTCACTGTGGCTCGACGGTCAGCTCGACAAACGCGGCAGCCTGTTCGGCACCACGGCCACCGCCCTGGTCGATTCGGCTCTCGACGGCATCACCGGATTTCTCGATACCGGAGCCGGGCCGGCGGATATTCCGCCGAGATGACCCGGAGCACCGCCACTGTCCCGGATCACCGCAGCTGCGCGATGACCGGCGCGAAGGCCTCCAGATCGGGTTCCAGCACGGTGATATAGCCGAAACCGTACCGTTCGCGGTTCTCCCGGATCCGCGCCGCGATCTCGCGGGGCCCGCCGAACAGGACAGTGGGCAATTCGTCCACCACCGCGAGCACCTCGGGATCGACCGTCGCCCGGTACCTGTCCAGGAACGCCGCGCGCTCCGACGCGGGCACCACCGCCTGCACGAGGATATTCGACTCGACTTCCGGCGCTCGTGGTCCGAGCGCGGCCCGGACGAACGCGACCCGCTCCTCGATCTCCGCCGGACCGGCCAGCCGCAAGGCGCCGGCCGACGTGGTCCCGGCCCCGGTGAAGGCCACCGTGGCGGCATATCGCGCGGCCAGGGTCAGCATCCGGTCGCCCCAGCCACCGATGAGCAGCGGCGGCCCGCCGGGCCGTTCGGGACGCGGCTGGTACCGCGGGTCGGCGAACAGTTCCCGCAATGTCCGCAGTGTCTCCTCGAGGTGGGTCACCCGGGTGCCGCCGGTGCCGAATTCGATACCTGCCGTTTCGAATTCGTCGCGCACATACCCCGCGCCGAGCCCCAGCTCCAGCCTGCCCTCCACGAACCGATCGGTACCGGCGACCTCGCGCGCCAACAGCACCGGATTGTAGAAGGCCGCATTGAGCACGAAGGTGTTCAGCCGTACTCGTTCGGTGTTCTCCGCCGCCAGGACCAGAGCCGGGAACGGTGGGGCCAGGCCGAGATGGTCGGCCACCCCGATCACGTCGTATCCCAGCTCCTCGGCCCGCCGGCATTTCCGGACCCATTCCGCCCGCGACTGCGGAACCACCATATTGACGCCGAAACGGAAAGCTGTCGATGCGCTCACCCCTCCTGCTTACCGGACGCCGGCGCCCGGCGCCGCCCGATACCCGCCCGGAAAACGGGGTATGCCCGGAATAGAGTGGACCGGACCCGGGTCTGCCAGCTGCGGACCCGCGCCGACCAGGAGGATTTGTTGTCGATGAACGCCACGAAAGCCCGCGCCGGCCTGATGATCGCGGCCGCCGTGCTCGCACTGGCCGGTTGTACCGAGATCGAGCGGGCGATGAACAAGGGCGGCGATACGCCGTGCCGGGAGTACGTCGGGCAGGACCAGAAGACGCAGCGCGTCACCATCACCAAGTTCCTCGAGGAGCAGCAGGGCGCGGAACCGACCGGTACGAACGTGGATCTGTCCATTGCCGCGGTCAACGCGTTGTGCAGTGTTCAGGCCAATGCCGACACTCCGATCGAGCGAGCCGATGTCGCCGGTATCTTCATCCGGAAATAAGCTGTAGCACAGCGATTTCGAGAATCCGTCGGCGCCACCGGCGGCATCGTTACCACACCATCCCGCGATACCGCTCGCCACACCGACCTATACCACAGCCGTTTTCGGCGAACCATGGACACCCTCTCGCCCACGCGCTCGCGATACGCAAGAATGTGTTCGCAAAAGTGCCGACCGAAGCGAGCCGGCGTATCGGGCAGTGGCGGACCGGAATCATCGGGCCCTGTTCGACTCGGGGCCGGAGACGATGTGCAAGGGAGCGATATGTTTCATCGGATCTATTCGGTAGCGCTACCGCGGTGCCGCCGCGCACGGAGCTGTTGATGGCGTATCGCAGCGACCGGGTCGCGGTCACCGATCGGGCCCGCAACGCGTTACGCGAGTTGATCGAACAGCACGGGCCGATCCTGCTGTACCTTCCGCACCGCGACACCGCCGAACCGCAGCCGGACTGGCTGCCGATCCGCGATTTCCGCGCCGCCGAGGGCGATATGCTCTTCGGCCGCCTGGCCTGGCACACCGAACTGTGGATGAGCGCGGAGGTCTACACCCGCTTCGAGCGCGAACATCTCACCGTGGACGTTCCCGCCGACGCCGGAACGGCACCGGGCAACGAATCCGGCGACGGGTCCGGCGCGGCGGAGTCCGCGATCTTCCTGCTGCGCGCCCGACGGCTCAGCGCCGCCGAGGCGGCCGCCCTCGACAACCGGAAACGCGGCGGCCGCGGCGCCGTCAACTGAAAGGCACCCCCTCAACGGCCGGGCAGGAACCGCAGCGACCGGGCGATGGTCATCAACACCCGCTGCCACAGATCTCGCGGAATCGGTGGCGGTGGGTCCAGATTCAGGAATCGCGTCGACACCACGGTCTGTGGTTCGGTGAATTTCAGCAGGCCCTCGGGACCGTGCCGCCGGCCCACCCCGGAAATCCCGGTTCCACCCATGGGCGCGGCGGTCGTCCCCCAGGCCGGGGCATAGCCCTCGTTCACGCATACCGTGCCCGTGTTCAGTTGCCGGGCGATCCGCTCGCCCTCGGCGAGGCTGCCCGCCCAGACACTTCCGTTCAACCCGTATTCACTGTCGACGGCCGCCGCCACCGCCTCGGCGACCGTATCCACGGAGTAGATGGAAACCAACGGGCCGAAAGTTTCCGCCCGCGCGCAGACCATCTCGTCGGTCACACCGGTGAGTATCGTCGGTTCGAAGAACAGCGGCCCGATATCCGGGCGCGGTTTTCCACCCGTGCGCACCTCGGCACCCTTACCGACAGCGTCGGCGAGGTGGTCGGTGACAGTGCGCAATTGCGCCGCCGAGATGAGTGAACCGATATCCGCCGAGTTGTCGTATGCGGCGCCGAGTTTCGCGGATTCCACCGCCGCGGTGAACTTCTCGGTGAACTCGGCCGCCACCGCCCGCTCCACGTAGATGCGTTCGATGGAGATGCACAACTGGCCGGCGTTGGAGAAACACGCGCGTACCGCGGCCCGGGCGGCGCGGCCGATATCGGCGTTCGCGGTGACGATCATCGGATTCTTCCCGCCCAGTTCGGCGGAGAATCCGATCAGCCGCGCCCCGCACCGCTGGGCCAGTGCCCGTCCGGTATCCGAGGAGCCGGTGAACATCAGATAATCGCAGCAGTCCACCATCGCCTCGCCGACCACCGGCCCGGGACCGGTCACGACCGCGAGCAGATCCCGGGGCAAGCCGGCGCGATAGAGCAGTTCAGCACCCGCGAGCGCCGAGAACGGGGTGCGACTGTCCGGTTTGAGGATCACCGCGTTACCCGCCAGCAGCGCCGGAATCGCATCGCCCAGCGACAGCACCAGCGGATAATTCCACGGCGAGATCACCGCCACGACGCCTTTGGGCCGCATATCGACGAAGGCACGATTGAGCACCGGAAAGGCACCGGGGACCACGCGTGCGTCCAGCAGTGCGGGGGCCACTCGCGCGAAATAACGCGCGGCGAACATCAGCCCCATCACCTCTTCCTGCGCCGCCCAGCGCGCCTTACCCGTTTCGGCCTGGATCACATCCATCAGCGCCGCACGCTGCGCCACGACCAGCGACCGGTACCGGTGCAGCACCCGGGCTCGTTCGGAGGGCGGTCGCGCGGCCCAGTGGATCTGCGCGGCCCTGGCGCGGGCAGTGGCCGCGGCAACGTCCTCGGCCGTGCCGACCGGCACCGAACCCAGCGGCCGCCCGGTGAAGACCTCCTCGATCGTCCGGGATGGGCGCGTGCGGGCATCATCGATCGCGACCAGGGTGCGCAACCTGTCGAAGACTTCGGTATCCGGAACGGGCATCACGCCTCCTACCTGTCGGTATCCGCGAGGTGAGCACAAATCTACTCAGCAGGAACCGGCCGATGACAACGCCGCCACGCCGCATATGCCGGATTCGGTGTCAAAGTGAGTCCTGTTCAATGGGATTCGATGTGCGGGAAACCCGGTGGACGGCTACTTTGTGGCGATGTTCAGAGCGAGGCTCGGTGTCCGCGCCCGGATCCTGGCCATCGCACTCATCCCGAGTCTGACCCTGTTGGTGGCCGGTGTGGGTGCGACGGGCTATCTGATCGACCAGGGGCAGCACAACCGCCAGGTGACCGAGGCGTTACGCGAGGTCTCGGGACCCACTCGCGATGTGTACGAGGTGGTCCAGAACGAACGCCGGCTCACCCTGGCGCATCTGGCCGGTGACCCCAGCGCGGCCGCGGCACTCGCCGCTGTCCGGCCCAACACCGAGCAGGCGCTGCGCGATCTGGTCGTAGGGGCCCAGCGGATCAGGGAGCTGCAACCCGCGGAGATCACCGACGACGTCGGCTCCTTCACCACCCTCACCCAGCAGCTCGGCAATATCCGCAGCGCCGTCGACGCCCGCGCGGTGCCGACCGGCGACGCCTACACCTTCTACGTCCGCGTCCTCGATGCCTTCAGCACCGGCGCACAGCTCTCGAACACCTTCGAACAGAATCCGGAGGCGGTCGGCCAGCTGAGCCTCGTCTCCCGCATCATGCACGCGCTGGAGGCGGCCTCCCGCAGCCACGCCCTGGCCGGCGCCGCGCTGCGCACCGGCAACCCCGTGGCACTGCCCGAGGAATACATCCAGCAGACCGGCTTCTACCACGTCGAGACCGCACTGCTGGCCACCCAGCTCGATCCGGAGATCGGCGAACGGTTGCGCGCCCTGATCGAAAGCCCGGAGTGGCGGTTGCTGGACCGTACGGAGAACACCCTGATCGCGCGCAGTGTCCCCGGCGCCGATCCCACGGCCACCGGTGCCGGGCTCTCACCCGGCCAGCTGACGGCCTGGCAGGCGGCCGCCGACCACGTAAACCAGGAGATGCTGAACCTCTGGGACGACCAGAACCGGCTCATGCAGCAGATCTCGCTGGACGCGGCGGCCCGGACCACCAACCAGTCGCTGCTGATCGGTCTCGCGGTACTGGTGGTCTCCGCGGCGGTGTTCGGGGTCTCCCTGGTGCTGGCCAACCGGTTCATCCATCGGCTGGTCCGGTTGCGCGACCATACGCTGGCCCTGGCCGACGAACGGCTGCCCGATATGCTCGAACGCCTGCGCGCCGGCGAGGATATCGACGAAACCGAGGCCGCGGCCGAACTCGACTTCGGCCGCGACGAACTCGGCGCGGTGGCCACCGCCTTCGAACACGCCCACGCGGTGGCGGTGAACGCCGCGATCACCGAGACGCGCACCCAGGAGGGCGTCAAGGCGATCTTCCTGAACATCGCGCACCGCAGCCAGATCGTGGTCCACAAACAGCTCGAGATACTCGACGAAGCCGAACGGCGCGAAGAGGATCCGGCCATGCTGGACATCCTGTTCAAACTCGACCATCTGGCCACCCGGGAACGCCGCAACGCCGAGAACCTCACCATCCTCGGCGGCGGGAAACCCGGCCGGCAATGGCGCGCCCCGGTACCCCTGGTCGACCTGGTCCGCAGCGCGGTCGGGGAAACCCAGGACTACACTCGGGTCCGGCTGGCCCGGCTCCCCGAACTCCGGATCGCCGGCAACGCGGTCGGCGACCTCATCCACCTGCTCGCCGAACTCGTCGACAACGCCACATCGTTCTCGCCGCCGCAGTCCCGAGTCCAGGTCACCGGTTCGGTCATCGGTAAGGGGGTGGCCGTCGAGATCACCGATCAGGGCATGGGCATCCCCGAGGAAAACCGCGACCGGCTCAACGAACTCCTGGAGAACCCGCCGAATTTCGAGGTCGCGTCCCTGCAGAAGGATTCGCGGCTGGGTATCTTCGTCGTCGCGCAGCTGGCGGCCCGCCACGGTGTCTCGGTGCGGTTGTGGGAGTCGGAGTACGGCGGTGTCCGGGCCGTGGTCATCGTGCCCGGTACGCTGCTGACCGATCCGGCCGAGGAGACCACCCCGCTGGCCGGCCTCCGGCCAGCGCCCTCGGGTACGGAGAGCGGGCCGGAGAACCGTACGGAACCGCTTCCCGAGACCTCTGCCATCGCGACACTGCTGGCGGATCGGCCCCGGGAATCCGATCCCGCCGGTGCGCAGTCCGGCGCGGAACCCGCCTCGGCGGATACCGCGCCCGTTACTGTCCCGGCGCCCCTGCCGGAAGCCCTCGAGACGACCACCGAACCGGCCGTACTGCCCGATGGTCGTCCAGCTTTACCCCGCCGTAGCAGGCAGGCTAAAGTCGCACCGCGACCAGAAGTTTCGGACGCCCCTCAGGCCGCAACGGCGCGGCCCCGTTCGGCCGAGCAGGCCCGGGATCTGATGGCGGCGATCGAGATCGGCACCCGACAGGGCCGTAAGCCGATGCCCGCCGCGGAATCCGGCGCCGGGAGCCCGGCGGCGGATGGCGCATCCCCGGATGAACAGGAAGGCTAAGTGTCCACTTCCACACAAGGTGACCTGAACTGGCTGCTCGACGATCTCGTCGAGCGACTCGCGGGGGTCCGCCTCGCGGTCGTACTGTCCACCGACGGAATGCTGCTGGGCCACTCCTCGAAAATGGATCGCACCGAGGCGGAGCATTTCGCCGCGATGTCGTCCACCCTGCACGGGCTGGCGCGCAGCGCCGGCGCGCGCTTCGAAGGTGGCGCGGTACGGCAGGCCGTGATCGAACTCGATCGCGCCGTCCTGTTCGTCACCTCGGCCGGTGACAACGCCTGCATCGCCGTACAGGCCGCCGCAGACGCCAATCTCGGCATGGTGGCCTACGAGATGAACCTCACCGTTCAGCGGGTCGGCAGCCATCTGTCGACCGGCTCCCGCGGTGGGGCCGGGGCCGAACCCCAGTAACCGCGGAAACAACACAGACGCGATGACGGGTATACGGGCATGACCGGGCAGCGGGAACCCTGGTTCGACGACGACGCCGGACCTCTGGTGCGGCCGTACGCCATCACCAAGGGTCGTACTGTGGGCGCGGGACACGACCTGGATATGCTCACTGTCGTGGTCAAAGCTCGTGGTGCCCCGTCGTTGCGCCGGATCGAACCCGAGTACACCGATATCGTGCACCTGTGCACGGAAGCACAAACCGTGGCGGAGGTGGCAGCCGCCTTGAAACTGCCGCTGGCGGTGACCAAGATTCTCGTCGGAGATCTGATCGGTGACGGCCATCTGATCTTCCGGGCTCCCGTGCAGATGGAGTCCGGTCCCGGCGACTTCAACATATTGCGAGCGGTACTGGATGGAATCCGAAAAATTTGACCCTGCCCGGATGGACCCCGGGGCGCCGGCGCTTGCCGCGTCGGTGAAGGTCCTCATCGCCGGTGGTTTCGGCGTCGGCAAGACCACCATGGTGGCCTCGATCAGCGAGATCCCGCCGCTGCGTACCGAGGAGATGATCACCGAACTCAGCACCGGGATCGATGATCTGTCCGGTGTCGAGTCCAAGACCACCACCACGGTGGCGCTGGACTTCGGCCGGATCACCATCGACAAAGATCTGGTGCTCTACCTGTTCGGTACTCCCGGCCAGGATCGCTTCTGGTTCCTGTGGGACGAACTGGCCCGGGGAGCGCTGGGCGCGGTGGTGCTGGCCGATACCCGGCGGCTGGGTAATTCCTTCGCCGCCATCGACTATTTCGAGCGGCGGGGTCTGCCCTTCCTGATCGCGGTGAACTGTTTCGACGGCGCGCCGCGGTACACGATCGACGAGGTCCGCGACGCGCTCGATCTCGATCCGTCCATCCCGGTGATGCTGTGTGATGCACGCGACCGGGTCTCGGCGAAGAATGTGCTGCTCAGCCTGATCGAGCATCTCATCGAGCGGGCCACCCGCCCGAAGAACCTCACGACCAAGTAGGCCGGCACGGCGGAGCCGTACCGGCTCCGCCCGCCGGAGGTCAGCGGGCGAGGTGCCCGGCCGCGTGGAGTTCGTCGAACAGCAACTGGTCCACCGGCGGCACCAGGGGCCGGTCACCATACCCGAACCAGTCGAGCTCGGCTATCTCGCTGCTGGCGGCCAGCGTTCCGCGATAGTCCGCGCGATAGCAGCTCATCCGGACCCGCACCGCGCCGTCGTCCGCCTCGTACACACCGACCGGTGCCACCGTCTCCGGGACCAGGGCGACGGTCAGCTCCTCGGTGATCTCGCGCAGCAACGTCTGCTCATCGGATTCACCGGCTTCGCGTTTCCCGCCCGGAATGTAGAACACGTCCTTGCCGCGCGGGCGCGCGCACAGGATCCGCCCGTTCTCGACGAGGACCCAGGCGACCGTATCGATGAGCTCTCCGACCAGTTCGTCCGTCACGCGGTCAGCTTAGGCACGCCGCGGCGTTCGTCCGGATCCGCACCGGCGTCCGCCCCCGTCTGCATCCACCGGGACATGTCCGGCATCCACCGGCTGCCACCGCTCGCAGGCCGATCTCGGCCAAGCTGCCACGGATCGTGCGGTCGCGGACGTACCATGCGGACGTGGCCGATGCGAATCCTCCCGCCGCGCTGCGGGTCCTGGTCTACAGCAACGACGCCGACACCCGGAGCCAGGTGATCCTTGCTCTCGGGCGCCGCCCGCACCCGGACCTACCGCCCCTCGAGTACCTCGAGGTGGCCACGGCGCCGGTGGTATTGGAACGGATGGACGCCGGCGCCGCCGACCTGGCCGTACTGGACGGCGAATCCGCCCCGGTGGGCGGAATGGGCCTGGCCAAACAGCTCAAGGACGAGATCGGTGACTGCCCCCCGCTGATCGTGCTCACCGGGCGCGCCGACGATGCCTGGCTGGCGAACTGGTCTCGGGCCGAAGCGGTGGCAGCGCATCCGATCGACCCGCTGCGACTCACCGAGATCGTCGTCGATCTGCTTCGCCGGCGCCCCGCGGCCTGATCCGTGATTGCGTTCTTTCGCTCATAAATCTCAGTCGCGAATTCGATCAAAGGGCTCTACGAATCCGCGTTCGCCCTGCCGCGACAGTTGTAGGCTGTGCTGTAGCTCACATGAGCGCGGGAGATGACATATGACCCGCGTCGACAGATCGGTCCCCCAGCCCACTCACGAATTCGGGGACGATCCGGCGACGGGCCGACCCATCGACCGCCCGACCCCGTTCGCGGAACCCGGTGGCACCACCGCGGGGTTCCAGTTCGCAAGGAGGGGAAGCGCAGTCGTGAACACCGAACTGCCGATACTGGTCCTCGGCGCGGTCGCCGCCGCGTTCGCGGTGATCTCGATCCTGATCGCCGGGCTGATCGGCCCCAAACGCTACAACCGAGCCAAATTACAGGCCTACGAATGCGGTATCGAACCGACACCGCACGCGACGGCCGGAGGCACGGGAAGTATTACCGGACAGCGGTTTCCGGTGAAGTACTACCTGACCGCGATGCTGTTCATCATCTTCGATATCGAGATCGTGTTCCTCTACCCGTGGGCGGTCCATATCGATGCGCTCGGGGTGTTCGGCCTGGCCGCGATGGCTCTGTTCATCGTCAATGTCTCGGTCGCCTACGCCTACGAATGGCGGCGTGGCGGCCTCAGCTGGGACTGAGCCGCGAACCTCCGATCAGCCGCACCGCGCCCCGGCGCGGGCAGATACCCAGGGAGTAGTCGGACATGGGTTTGGAAGAGAAACTGCCCAGTGGTTTCGTGCTCAGCACGGTCGAAGCCATGGCGGGATATATGCGCAAGGGGTCGGTCTGGCCGGCCACCTTCGGCCTGGCCTGCTGCGCGATCGAGATGATGGCCACCGGCGGTGGCAGATTCGATTCGGCACGTTTCGGGATGGAAGTCTTCCGCGCCTCCCCACGGCAGGCCGATCTGATGATCGTCGCCGGCCGGGTCAGCCAGAAGATGGCACCGGTGCTGCGTCAGGTCTACGACCAGATGACCGAGCCGAAATGGGTACTGGCGATGGGGGTGTGCGCGTCCTCCGGCGGAATGTTCAACAACTACGCCATCGTCCAGGGCGTCGATCACGTGGTGCCCGTCGACATCTACCTACCGGGATGTCCGCCGCGCCCGGAGATGCTGCTCAACGCCATCCTCGCGCTACACGAGAAGATCCAGGCGACCCCGATGGGCGTGAACCGGACCGAGGCGATCCGGGCCGCCGAACAGGCGGCGCTGGCGGCCACGCCGACCATCCGGATGGAAGGCCTGCTGCGATGAGCGCCGACCGTTCCGAATCCACCGACAGCCGCGCCGTGGAACCCGAACAGCCGATCGGCCCCACCGACGAGGTCATCGGGGAACGCCGGGGGATGTTCGGTATCTCCGGCAGCGGCGACACCTCCGGCTACGGCCGCCTGGTGCACAAGGTCGCGCTGCCGGGCGGTAGCGCCCCGCCCTACGGCGGCTACTTCGACACCGTGGTCGATCTGCTGCGCGCGGCTCTCGCCGTCGGCGCCGGGTTCGACGCCGCCGTCGAGCGGGTCGTGGTGGACCGCGACGAACTCACCCTCCACATCGATCGCGACCATCTGGTGGAGGTGGCGCGAGTACTGCGCGACGATCCGGCGCTGCGTTTCGAACTCTGCCTCGGTGTCAGCGGGGTGCACTACCCGGACGAATCCGGTCGCGAACTGCGGGCGGTGTACCACCTGAACTCGATCACGCACGGGCGCCGCCTCCGCCTCGAGGTCGGCGCCCCGGACACCGATCCGCATATTCCGTCGCTGTACCGCGTGTACCCGACCTGCGACTGGCACGAACGGGAAACCTACGACTTCTTCGGTATCCGATTCGACGGGCACCCGTCACTGACCCGTATCACCATGCCCGACGACTGGCGCGGCCATCCGCAGCGCAAGGACTACCCGCTCGGCGGGATACCGGTCGAGTACAAGGGCGCGCGGATTCCGCCGCCCGATGAGCGGAGGGCGTACAGCTGATGAGCGAGACCGATTACCGGCCCGGAGTCTCCGGCGGGCCGGACAACGACGACTCCCGAACCGGGCACCCGCCGGCCGATCCGACCGGCGCGAAGTCGACCGAACAGGTGCTGACGGTCGCCGGACAGGACTGGGACGAAGTCGCCGACGCGCTGCGCGGTGCGGGTGAGGAACGCATCGTCGTCAATATGGGGCCGCAGCATCCGTCCACCCACGGGGTGCTGCGGCTCATCCTCGAGATCGAGGGCGAGACCGTGATCGAGGCCCGCTGCGGTATCGGCTATCTGCACACCGGTATCGAGAAGAACCTGGAATTCCGGGCCTGGGCACAGGGCCCCACCTTCGTCACCCGGATGGATTATCTTTCCCCGTTCTTCAACGAAACCGCGTTCTGCCTCGGCGTCGAGCGGCTCCTGGGTATCACCGACGATATCCCCGAGCGCGC
Source organism: Nocardia sp. NPDC001965 (assembly GCF_053594175.1). NCBI lineage: Bacteria > Bacillati > Actinomycetota > Actinomycetes > Mycobacteriales > Nocardiaceae > Nocardia > Nocardia sp. NPDC001965. The sequence continues at coordinate 182,326 of NZ_JBSFDZ010000003.1, read as the reverse complement.
CACCGTGATCCGCGTACTGCTCATGGAACTCAATCGCATCTCGTCCCATCTGGTGGCACTGGCCACCGGGGGTATGGAGCTGGGCGCCCTGACGCCGATGCTGTTCGGTTTCCGGGAGCGTGAACTGATCCTCGACGTTTTCGAGAACATCACCGGACTGCGGATGAACCACGCGTTCGTCCGGCCGGGCGGTATCGCCCAGGACCTGCCCGACGACGCGGTGACCAAGGTCCGCGACCTGCTGGCACTGATGCCGAAACGCCTGCGCGATATGGAACATCTGCTCACCCACAACCCGATCTTCAAGGCCCGCACCCAGAACATCGGCTACCTCGATCTGACGGGTTGTATCGCCCTCGGCGTGACAGGTCCGGTGCTGCGGTCCACCGGGCTGCCGCACGATCTCCGTAAAGCAATGCCCTACTGCGGCTACGACACCTACGAATTCACTGTCCCCACCACCGACACCTGCGATTGCTACGGCCGCTACCTGATCCGGATCGAGGAGATGAAACAGTCCCTCGCGATCGCGGAACAGTGCCTGGACCGATTGCGGCCGGGTCCGGTCATGGTGGCGGACAAGAAGATCGCCTGGCCGGCCGATCTGAAGCTGGGCCCCGACGGCCTGGGCAACTCCCCCCGACATATCGGCAAGATCATGGGTACCTCGATGGAGGGGCTCATCCACCACTTCAAGCTGGTCACCGAGGGGATCCGAGTCCCGCCGGGCCAGGTGTACACGGCGGTGGAGTCCCCCCGCGGCGAACTCGGCGTCCATATGGTCAGCGACGGCGGCACCCGGCCCTATCGCGTGCACTATCGCGACCCCTCCTTCACCAATCTGCAAGCCGTGGCGGCGATGTGCGAGGGCGGCATGGTGGCCGATGTGATCGCGGCCGTCGCCAGTATCGATCCGGTGATGGGCGGGGTGGACCGCTGATGCGAGACCTCTGCCGCCGCCGCGGACCATATGCACAGCCTTCGAAGGAGGCGCGATGACCGAGATCCTGTTACGTCTGAGCAGTCGCCCGCAGCCCTATCCGGACGATGTTCGCGCCCGCCTCGAACCGGACGCGAAGGAGATCATCGCGCGGTACCCGCAGCCCCGCTCGGCGCTGCTTCCGCTACTGCACCTGGTGCAGTCGGAGGAGGGGTACGTCAGCAGCACCGGGATCGAGTTCTGCGCGGACCTGCTCGGACTGACCGGTGCCGAGGTGACCGCGGTCGCCACCTTCTACTCCATGTACCGGCGCACCCCCACCGGCGATTATCACGTCGGCGTCTGCACCAATACGCTGTGCGCGGTCCTCGGCGGCGATGCCATCCTCGCGGAACTACGCGAGCATCTGGGGATCGCGCACGGCGAGACCACCGACGACGGCGCCGTCACCCTCGAGCACATCGAATGCAACGCGGCCTGCGACTACGCGCCCGTGGTCATGGTGAACTGGGAGTTCTTCGACAACCAGACCCCGGAATCGGCCCGTGCGCTCGTGGACGCCCTGCGTGACGGGCGAACGGTCACCCCCACCCGCGGAGCGCCGCTGTGCACCTTCCGGGAAACCGCGCGGGTACTGGCCGGTTTCCCGGACACCCGGCCGGGTGTGCTCGACGGCGATCCGGGCGCCCCGACGCTCACCGGCCTGCACACTGCGCGTGAGCAGGGTATGCGCGCCCCCGAGGTCCCGGACGGCCCCGAGAGCGGTGCCCGATGACCCTCACCCCCGTTCTCAGCAGATACTGGAACCTCCCGAATTCCTGGACCCTGGACACCTACCGGGCCCACCAGGGCTACGAGGCGCTGCCGATCGCACTCGCCATGACCCCCGACCAGGTCATCACGACCGTGAAGGACGCCGGGCTGCGCGGCCGCGGCGGCGCCGGGTTCCCGACCGGTATGAAATGGGGATTCATCCCGCAGGCCCCAGAACCCGACGGCACGATGAAACCGCATTATCTGGTGGTCAACGCCGACGAGTCCGAGCCGGGCACCTGCAAGGACATCCCGCTCATGCTCGCGGCACCGCATTCGCTGATCGAGGGCGTGATCATCGCCGCCTACGCCATCCGTGCCGAGCACGCCTTCATCTATCTGCGCGGTGAGGTGGTTCCGGTGCTGCGGCGGCTACAGGCCGCGGTCGCGGACGCCTATGCGGCCGGGCTGCTGGGCCGCGATATCCTCGGCTCCGGTTACGATCTCGAGCTCACGGTGCACGCCGGCGCCGGCGCCTATATCTGCGGTGAGGAAACCGCACTGCTGGATTCGCTGGAGGGGCGGCGCGGGCAGCCGCGGCTGCGCCCGCCGTTCCCCGCGGTCGCCGGCCTCTACGCGAGTCCCACCGTGGTGAACAATGTCGAGTCCATCGCCAGCGTGCCGCCGATCATCCGAAACGGACCGGCGTGGTTCCGGTCCATGGGTAGCGAGAAATCCCCCGGCTTCACGCTGTATTCGCTGTCCGGGCACATCGCCCGGCCCGGGCAGTACGAGGCCCCGCTCGGTGTCACCCTGCGGGAGCTGCTGGGCTACGCCGGCGGTGTACGCGCGGGACGGTCGCTGAAGTTCTGGACACCGGGTGGTTCGTCCACCCCGCTGTTCACGGCCGAACATCTCGATGTGCCACTGGATTACGAGAATGTCATGACCGCCGGGTCGATGCTGGGCACCAAAGCCCTGCAGATCTTCGACGACACCACCTGCGTGGTGCGTGCCGTCCTGCGCTGGACCGAGTTCTACGCCCACGAATCCTGCGGTAAATGCACACCGTGCCGGGAAGGCACCTACTGGCTGGTGCAACTGCTCACGCGCCTCGAATCCGGTCGGGGCACACCGGCCGATCTCGACAAACTCGCCGATATCGCCGACAACATCAACGGCAAGTCGTTCTGCGCGCTCGGCGACGGCGCGGCCAGCCCCATCGTGTCGTCACTGAAGTATTTCCGCGACGAGTACCTGGCACATATGACACAGGGCGGCTGCCCCTTCGATCCGGCCCGCGCCACCGCATGGGCCGGTTCCGCGGCCGGAGAGGGGATCCGATGACAGCGACCGTTCGTTCCGATTCCGCCGATCTGCAACCGGCGGACCTGGTCACCGTCACCATCGACGGCACCACCGTCAGCGTGCCCGCCGGAACACTGCTCATCCGCGCCGCCGAATTGATCGGTATCCAGATCCCGCGATTCTGCGATCACCCGCTGCTCGACCCGGTCGGCGCCTGCCGGCAGTGTCTGGTGGAGGTAGAGGGGCAGCGCAAACCCGTCGCCTCGTGCACCATGACGGTCACCGAGGGCATGGTGGCGCATACCCAGCTCGATTCCGCGGCCGCCGAGAAGGCGCAGCAGGGCGTCATGGAACTGCTGTTGATCAACCACCCGCTGGACTGCCCGGTCTGCGACAAGGGTGGTGAATGCCCGTTGCAGAACCAGGCCATGTCCACCGGCCGCGCGGAGACCCGCTTCGAAGGGGTGAAGCGCAAGTACCCGAAACCGATCCCGCTGTCCACCGCGGTCCTGCTGGACCGCGAACGCTGTGTGCTGTGTGCCCGCTGCACCCGGTTCTCCCAGCAGATCGCCGGTGACCCGTTCATCGAACTGCTGGACCGCGGCGCGCTACAACAGGTCGGGACCGCCGAGCACGAACCGCTCGACTCCTACTTCTCCGGCAACACCGTGCAGATCTGCCCGGTCGGCGCGCTCACCGGCACCAGCTACCGGTTCCGGGCCCGTCCGTTCGATCTGGTCTCCAGCCCGAATGTCTGCGAGCACTGCGCGTCGGGCTGTGCCCAGCGCACCGACCACCGTCGTGGCAAGGTGCTGCGACGCCTCGCCGGTGACGATCCCGAGGTCAACGAGGAGTGGAACTGCGACAAGGGTCGCTGGGCCTTCGCCTATGCCGGTGAGCGGGATCGGATCACCGGTCCGATGCTGCGCGGAGCCGACGGGACCCTGGCCCCGTGTTCGTGGTCCGAAGCGCTCGCGGCCGCCGCACGAGGATTGCGCGCCGGGGTGGGGAACGCGGCGGTACTCACCGGCGGCCGGGTCACCGAGGAGGAGGCGTACGCGTACGCCAAATTCGCGCGAACGGTACTGGGCACCAACGATATCGACTTCCGGTCCCGCGCCCATTCGGCGGAGGAAGCGGAATTCCTGGGCGCCCGGGTCGCCGGCCATATCGGTGCCGTCACCTACGCAAGCCTGGTCACAGCACCGGTCGTATTACTGGCGGGGTTCGAACCGGAAGAGGAATCGCCGATCGTCTATCTGCGGCTGCGCAAGGCGGCCCGGACCCGGAACGTCCCGATATTCTCGCTCGCCGCTTACGCCTCACGCGGCCTGGCACGGATGTCGGGGACTCTCCTGCCCACAGTTCCCGGCAGCGAAGCCCGGATCCTCGCCGAGTTGACCGGACCCGGCACCGATACCGGCCCGGCCCGGCTGCTGCGTGAGCCCGGCGCGGTGATCCTGGTCGGCGAACGGCTGGCGACCGCACCGGGCGCACTGTCCGCGGCCATCCGGCTCGCGGCCGATACCGGCGCCGCCCTGGCCTGGATACCCCGGCGGGCCGGCGAACGCGGCGCGGTGGAGGCCGGCGCGCTGCCGGGACTGCTGCCCGGCGGCCGCCCGGTGACCGACCCCGAAGCACGGCGGCAGGTCGGCGAGATCTGGGGCGTCACCGATCTCCCCGATAAGCCCGGGCGCGATACCGGTGCGATTCTCGACGGTACGGCGACCGTGGGCACCCTGGTGATCGGCGGTATCGAACCCGCCGATCTGCCCGATCCGGCCGCTGCCCGCGACACCCTGCGCGCCGCCGATTTCGTCATCTCCCTCGAACAGCGGCACAGCGAGGTCACCGCCTACGCCGATGTCGTGTTCCCGGTCGCCACGGCGACGGAGAAATCCGGTACCTTCCGCACCTGGGAGGGACGCCCGCGCCCGTTCGCCGCGGCACTCACCGACAGCACGGTACGCCGCACCGCCGCACCACTGTCCGATCTACGGGTACTGCACAGCCTGGCGGCAGAGCTGGGTGTGCCGCTCGGCCTCCCGGATACCGCCGCCGCCCGGACCGAACTCGACAGCCTGGGCGCCTGGACCGGTGCCACGGTCGCCGCACCGGTGTACCCGGCCGCGCGGCCCGTCCGCCCGGAACCCGGCACGGCGGTGCTGGCGAGCTGGCGGATGCTGCTGGACCGGGGCCGGATGCAGGACGGCGAACCGAATCTCGCGGGTATCGCGCGACCACCGGTGGTCAGGGTATCGGCGGCCACCGCCGCGGAAGTAGGCGTCGCCGAGGGCGATCCGATCACCGTCACCACCCCGCGCGGCGCGGTCACCCTGCCGCTGGCGGTCACCGAGATGCCGGACCGGGTGGTGTGGTTGCCGATGAACTCACCCGGCTGTTCGATCCACACCGATCTCGGCGCCCGACCGGGCGATGTCGTCACCTTGCGGCGCGCCGACCAGCGGACGGAGACATCCGACCATGACTGATCTGTCGCTCTTCGGGTACGACCCACTGTGGCTGGTCGCCGCGAAAGCCGTCGCCATCTTCGTATTCCTGCTGCTTACCGTCCTGTTCGGCGTACTGATCGAACGCAAGGTCGTCGCGTGGATGCAGATGCGGGTGGGACCCGACCGGGTCGGCCCGAAGGGCCTGCTGCAGAGCGCCGCCGACGGTGTGAAGATGGCGTTCAAGGAAGATATCGTCCCCGCGATCGTGGACAAACCGATCTTCGTTCTCGCGCCCATCATCTCGGTGGTCTCTGCCGTACTGGCCTTCGCCGTGATTCCGTTCGGCCCGGAGGTCTCGGTCTTCGGCCACCGCACCGCCCTGCAACTCACCGACCTGCACGTCGGCGTGCTGTACATCCTGGCGGTCACCTCCGTCGGGGTCTACGGGATCGTGCTGGCCGGCTGGGCGTCCGGCTCCACCTATCCGCTGCTCGGTGGCCTGCGCTCCACGGCGCAGGTGATCTCCTACGAGATCTCCATGGCCCTCTGTTTCGCGGCGGTGTTCCTGCTCGGCGGCACCATGGCGACATCCGGCATCATCGCCGCGCAGCAGCCCACCTGGTATGTGTTCCTGCTGCTGCCCTCGTTCCTCATCTACTGCATCTCCATGGTCGGTGAGACCAATCGGGCGCCGTTCGATCTGCCCGAAGCCGAGGGCGAACTCGTCGGTGGTTTCCACACCGAGTACTCCTCGCTGAAGTTCGCCATGTTCATGCTCGCCGAATATGTGAACATGGCGACCGTTTCGGCGCTGGCCACCACCATGTTCCTGGGTGGCTGGCGGGCACCGTTCCCGATCGATCTCTGGGAAGGTGCGAATTCGGGGTGGTGGCCGCTGCTGTGGTTCACGGCCAAAATGTGGATGTTCCTGTTCGTCTTCATCTGGCTGCGCGGCACCCTCCCCCGGTTGCGCTACGACCAGTTCATGAATCTCGGCTGGAAGCTGCTCATCCCGACCTCACTGGCCTGGGTGATGGTGGTGGCCACCGCACGTGTCCTCGATCTGGAAGGCTATCCGGTACGTACCCCGATCCTCGTGATCGGCGGTCTGCTGCTCGCCGGCCTCCTGGTCGGGCTGTTCCTGCGGGCCGGCAACGCTCCGGCCCGCGCACCGGAGTTCGGTCCCGAGGACGACCTGCCGGCCGGGAACGCGCCGCCCGGAGCGGCCGAAGGCACTCAGGTCTTCCTGGGATTCCCGACTCCGCCGCTACCGGAACAGACCTCGACCATCACCTCCTCTCCCGGTCTTCTCGAACCCCTGGCGGGCTTCGCGGTCACCGCACTCACCATGTTCAAGAAGCCCAACACCGAGTTCTACCCCGAGGAGAAGGTGCCCACCGCACCCCGGTACCACGGCCGCCACCAGCTCAACCGGCACCCCGACGGCCTGGAGAAATGTATCGGTTGCGAACTCTGTGCCTGGGCCTGTCCCGCCGACGCCATCTACGTCGAGGGCGCCGACAACACCGACGAAGAGCGCTTCTCCCCCGGTGAACGCTACGGCCGGGTATACCAGATCAACTACCTGCGCTGTATCGGCTGCGGGCTGTGCATCGAAGCCTGCCCGACCCGGGCCCTGACGATGACCAACGAATACGAACTCACCGACGACAATCGGGCCGATCTCATCTACGAGAAGGACCGGTTGCTCGCCCCGCTCGCCCCGGAGATGCAGGCCCCGCCGCACGCGATGCAGCCCGGGACCACCGAGGACGACTACTACCTCGGCCGGGTGGAGGCCGCACCGGACCGGCCGACAGCCGACACCGCGCAGGGAGGCACCCGATGATCGAGATCGAATCGGCTCTGCTCGCCGCACCGCCGCTGACCGGGGCCGGGACCGGCGAAACGGTCCAGTTCTGGATCCTGGCCCCGCTCGCGGTACTCGGTGCCCTCGGAATGGTGTTCGCCACCAAGGCGGTTCATTCGGCGATCTGCCTCGCCGCGACCATGATCACGCTGGCGGTGTTCTACATCGCCCAGGACGCGCTGTTCCTCGGAGTGGTGCAGATCGTGGTGTACACGGGCGCGGTGATGATGCTCTTCCTGTTCGTGCTCATGCTGGTCGGCGTCGATTCGGCGGAATCACTGCGGGAGAACTTGCGCGGGCAGCGAATCGCCGCGGCGGTGGTCGGTATCGGATTCGGTGTACTGCTGTGCACCGGTATCGCGCACGGTGTCCGCAACTCCGGAATCGAATTCCCCGCCGACGGTTTCCCGGGCCGCGATGTGATCGGTGCCCTGGCCGAGTTGATCTTCGTGCGCTACGTCTGGGCCTTCGAACTCACCGGCGCGCTGCTCATCGCCGCCACCATCGGCGCCATGCTGCTCGCCCATCGCGAGCACTTCGGCCCGAAACTCGGCCAGCGTGAACTGTCGCGCCGGCGGTTCCGTGACGCCGGGCACCGGCCCACACCACTGCCCACCCCCGGTGTCTACGCCCGGCACAACGCGGTCGATGTCCCGGCGCGGCTCCCGGACGGATCGTTCGAAGAGCTGTCGGTATCGACCATCCTGCGCCACCGTCGGACCCAGGCGCTCACCGATGCGGCTGTGCTCTCGGTCGGTTCGCCGGCCGACACCGGAGCCACCACCGGAACCGCCCGCCCCGCCGACGAGGAAGGTACCCGGTGAATCCCGAGAACTATCTGTTCCTTTCCGCGCTCCTGTTCACCATCGGCGCCGCCGGGGTCCTGCTACGACGGAACGCGATCATCGTCTTCATGTGTATCGAGCTCATGCTCAACGCGGTGAACCTCGCGTTCGTCACCTTCGCCCGCATGCACGCGAATCTGGACGGTCAGGTCTTCGCCTTCTTCACCATGGTGGTGGCCGCGGCCGAGGTCGTGGTCGGCCTCGCCATCATCATCACCATCTTCCGTGCCCGCCGTTCGACCTCGGTCGACGACGCCAACCTGCTGAAGTTCTGACGTGCTCGGGTCACGCGCGGAGGCGGTAGCGCAGCGTAACCACGCAGCGCCCCCGAGCATGCCGAAAGGACACTGACGTGGATACCGCAACGCTGTGGCTGCTGCCCGCCCTGCCCCTCGCAGGTGCCGCCGTACTGCTGCTCACCGGGCGTCGCTCCGACGCATGGGGTCATCTGCTCGCCACCGTGACGGCGCTGGCGTCGTTCGTCGTGGCGGTGATCGCATTCGCCGCGATGCTGGGCCGCGCCGACGCCGACCGTGCTGTGGCGCTGGACCTGTTCAGCTGGGTACCGGTAGCCGGGCTCCAGGTCGACTTCGGACTGGCCCTGGACCAGTTGTCGATCTGTTTCGCGCTGCTCATCACCGGCGTCGGATCGCTCATCCACATCTACTCCGTCGGCTATATGAGCGGCGATCCCGACCGCCGCCGGTTCTTCGCTTATCTGAACCTTTTCCTCGCAGCTATGCTGCTGCTGGTACTGGCGAACAACTACCTGGTGCTGTACCTGGGCTGGGAAGGTGTCGGCCTGGCCTCGTATCTGCTGATCGGGTTCTGGTACCACAAACCCTCGGCGGCCACGGCGGCCAAGAAGGCTTTCGTGGTGAACCGGGTCGGCGATATGGGTCTGGCGATCGCCATGATGATCATGTTCACCACTTTCGGGTCCCTCGATTTCACAGCGGTTTTCGCCGCCTCCCCTGGGGCGAGCGACGCCACACTCACCGCGGTGGGCCTGTTCCTGCTGCTGGCCGCCTGCGGTAAATCGGCTCAGGTACCGCTGCAATCATGGCTCGGCGATGCCATGGAGGGCCCCACGCCGGTGTCGGCGCTCATCCACGCCGCCACCATGGTCACCGCCGGTGTGTATCTGATCGCCCGTTCCAACCCGATCTACGACCTCGCCCCCACCGCGCGGGTCGCGGTGGTGGTGGTCGGTGCGGTGACCCTACTGTTCGGCGCGATCATCGGTTGCGCCAAGGACGACATCAAGAAGGCGCTGGCCGCCTCCACCATGAGCCAGATCGGCTATATGGTGCTGGCGGTCGGGCTCGGCCCCGCCGGTTACGCGGTCGCCATCATGCACCTGCTCACCCACGGATTCTTCAAGGCCGGCCTGTTCCTGGGTGCCGGTTCGGTCATGCACGCCATGGACGACGAAACCGATATGCGGCGCTACGGCGGCTTGCGCACCCTGCTGCCGATCACCTATGTCACCTTCGGTCTCGGCTATCTCGCGATCATCGGAGTACCGCCGTTCGCCGGGTTCTTCTCCAAGGACCGCATCATCGAGGCCGCGTTCGCCGCCGAAGGCGCCGCCGGTCCGATCCTGGGTACCGTGACCCTGCTCGGCGCCGGACTCACCGCCTTCTACATGACGCGGGTGATGCTGCTGACCTTCTTCGGTGCGCGGCGCTGGAAGCCCGATACCCACCCGCACGAATCCCCGGCCGTGATGACCGGTCCGATGATCCTGCTGGCCCTCGGATCGATCGGCGCCGGAGCGATTTTCGTCTGGGGTTCCTCGTTGCAGAACTGGCTGGCACCGGTCGTCGGGGAGCATCACGGCGAACCCGTCCTCCCGGTACCGGTCATCACCGGGCTCGCGCTGGCGGTGGTCGCGGTGGGCGTGGGAGTCGCCTACCGGCAGTACGGACGCAGCGCGGTACCCGACAGCGCACCGGAGCAGGTGACGGCGCTGACCGTGGCGGCCCGGCGCGATCTCTACGGTGACGCCGTCAACGAGGCCACCTTCATGCGGCCCGGGCGCCACCTGACCCGGGCCCTGGTATTCCTCGACAGCCGCGGTATCGACGGTCTCGTCAACGGTACCGCCGCGGTCATCGGCGGATTGTCGGCGCGGGCCCGCCGGATCCAGACCGGTTTCGTCCGTTCGTATGCCCTGTCCATGTTCGCCGGCGCGGCCCTGGTGGCCGCCGCCCTGCTGGCCGTGAGGATCTGGTGAGCGCTGTGCCCTGGTTGTCCGTGCTCTGGCTGTTGCCCGTGGTGGGCGCGGCGGTCGTACTCCTGCTGCCGGCCACGCAGCGACTACTGGCCCGCTGGGTCGGCCTGATGTTCGCGATCGCGACCTTCGGAGTGGCACTGGGTGTGGCTGCCGCGTTCCAGCCCGGCGGTGATCAGTTCCAGTTCGTCGAATCCCACACCTGGATCCCCGCGTTCGGCGCCGGCTACACCCTCGGGGTGGACGGAATCGCACTGGTCCTCGTGTTGCTCACCGCCGGATTGGTGCCGTTGCTCATCGTCGCCGGCTGGCACGACGACCGTGAGGTGGGCACCGGAAAACGAGTGGCGCACACCTATATCGCGCTCACACTGCTGGTCGAGGCCATGGTGCTGGTGTCCTTCCTGTCTCTGGACATCCTGCTGTTCTACGTGTTCTTCGAGGCCATGCTCATCCCGATGTACTTCCTCATCGGTGGCTTCGGGCCGCGCACCGACAACGCACAGGTCCGGCAGCAGCGCTCCCGCGCGGCAGTGAAATTCCTGCTGTACAACCTCTTCGGCGGCCTGATCATGCTGGCCGCCGTGATCGGCCTCTATGTGCTGACCGTCCAGCAGGACCTCGGCGCGGACGGTGTCGGGACCTTCGATCTGCGTACCGTGGTGGCGGCCGCGAACTCCGGCCAGCTCGGCGCCGGGCCCGCGGTACTGAACGCCCTCTTCCTGGGTTTCATGTTCGCGTTCGCGGTGAAGGCGCCGCTGTGGCCGCTGCACACCTGGCTACCGGACGCGGCGGTGTCCGCCACTCCGGCGAGTGCGGTGCTGATGATGGCGGTGGTGGACAAGGTCGGCACCTTCGGCATGCTGCGCTATTGCCTGCTGCTGTTCCCCACCGCCGTCGACACCTACGCGCCGCTGGTGATCACGTTGGCCGTGATCGGCATCATCTACGGCGCTCTGCTCGCCATCGGCCAGACCGATGTGATGCGGTTGATCGCCTACACCTCGATCTCGCATTTCGGTTTCATCGTGCTCGGTATCTTCGCCATGACCAGTCAGGGCCAGACCGGCGCGACGCTCTACATGGTCAATCACGGCCTGTCCACGGCAGCGTTGTTCCTGGTGGCCGGGTTCCTGGTCTCGCGGCGGGGCAGCAGGGTCATCGCCGACTACGGCGGCGTGCAGAAGGTGGCGCCGGTCCTGGCCGGATCCTTCTTCATCGCCGGTCTCGCCACGCTGTCGCTGCCCGGCCTGGCCCCGTTCGTCAGCGAATTCCTGGTGCTGATCGGTACGTTCAGCCGATATCAGGTGGCCGCGGTGATCGCCGCCGGCGCCCTTGTCCTGGCCGCCGTCTATGTGCTGTGGCTGTACCAGCGGATGATGACGGGCCCGGTGGCCGAGGGCAGCGATCGGATCCGGGATCTGGTGCCCCGCGAACTCGTGGTCGTGGTACCGCTGCTGGGCGCGTTGATCTTCTTCGGCGTCTACCCGAAGCCGGTGCTCGATTTCATCGATCCCGCGGTGACCCAGACCCTCACCACCGTCGGCAGTGTCGATCCATCACCGCCGGTCCCGGCTCAGCCGGAGGCGGCGAATCCCGGAGGTGTGCGTCATGAGCGCTGAGCTGTCCGCCGGCGCGGTCCTTGCCGCGTCCGTACCCGCCCCCAGTATCGAATACCACGTCCTGGCACCCGTTCTCATCGTGCTGGGCGCGGCCGTCGCCGGTGTTCTCGTCGACGCGTTCTGCCCGCGACCGTGGCGATATTTCGCGCAGCTGATCCTGGCCCTGGCGGCACTGCTGGCCGCGCTGGTGGCCGTGCTCCTGCTCTCGGGGACCGCGACGACGGCCGCGGTCGGCGCGGTCGCCGTGGACGGGGTCACCCTGTTCCTGCAGGGCACCCTGCTGGTCGTCGGCATCCTGTCGGTGCTGTTCGTCGCCGAGCGGGGCCCACTGCCCCGGCCGCGCTCCGGTCCGGGAACCTGGAGTCGCGCCGCTGCCACCGCCGACTACGGTATGGACGCTTTCACCCCGCAGGCGTCCGCCGTACCGGGCAGTGGCGCCGAACGATCAGCGGCCACCGCGGGTATCACGCCCACCGAGGTGTTCCCGCTGCTGCTCCTGGCAATGGGTGGCCTGCTGCTGTTCCCGGCCGCGAACGATCTGCTCACCATGTTCGTCGCGCTGGAAGTCCTCTCGTTGCCGCTGTACCTGCTCTGCGGGCTGGCCCGCCGGCGCCGGCTGCTCTCCCAGGAGGCCGCGCTGAAATACTTCCTGCTCGGCGCGTTCTCCTCGGCTTTCTTCCTCTACGGTGTCGCGCTGCTGTACGGGCAGGCCGGGACCGTCCGCCTCGCCGGTATCGCCGACGCGCTCGCCGCCGACTCCGGCGCGCCCACCCTGGCGCTTCTCGGAGTGGCGATGCTGGCCGTGGGATTGCTGTTCAAGGTCGGCGCGGTGCCGTTCCAGGCATGGGTGCCCGATGTGTACCAGGGCGCCCCCACACCGATCACCGCGTTCATGGCGGCCGCGACCAAGATCGCCGCGCTGGGCGCGCTGATGCGGGTGCTGTCGGTGGGTGTCCCGGGGATCGCCGACGATTGGCGGCCGGTACTCGCCGCGATCGCCGTGGCCACCATGCTGGTGGGCGCGATCCTCGCGATCACCCAGACCGATATGAAGCGGATGCTCGCGTATTCCTCCATCGCCCATACCGGGTTCCTGCTCACCGCCCTGGTGGCCGCCGACGATCGTGGTATCGCCGCGACCCTGTTCTATCTGTTCGTCTACGGGCTCGGCACGCTCGGCGCCTTCGCCATCGTGAGTATGGTCCGCGAAACCGACGGAACCGAGGCGACAGCGCTTTCACGGTGGGCCGGCCTGGGTCGGCGGGCACCCTGGCTCGCCGGTGTGTTCTCCCTGCTGCTGCTCTCGTTCGCCGGTATCCCCATCACCGCCGGTTTCGTCGCCAAATTCGCGGTGTTCCAGGCCGCTGCCGGTAGCGATGCCGGATTGCTGGTGATCGTCGGTGTCCTGGCCAGCGCGATCGCCGCGTTCTTCTATATCCGGGTGATCGTGCTGATGTTCTTCACCGACCCACCGGCCGATCCGCCCGAAGTGGCCGCTCCACCCGCGGCGATCACGGTCGCGGGAGTCGCCGCATTCGCCACCCTGATTCTCGGCATCACTCCGCAACCGCTGCTGGACCTGGCCGATCGGGCCGGCGAATTCGTCCGCTGACCGGGCTGCCGGCTCAGGATTCCAGGCCGCACAGCTTCCGGCCCGCCGCCCGTTCGGCCGGGAACAGCGCGGCCGATCACGCATCGATCTCGGCTCAGGGCGGATTCGGCTTCGCCCCGGGCGGCGGTGTCTCGCCCACCGATTCGTAGATCACCGACCACAGGCAGTGATAGTTCACCGTCACCGTCGCGGAGCAGCTCCGGTGACTCCTGGAAGTGCGGGGTCACGATCGCATAGGACATGGGCTTCCGGCCTCCGATCGAACGACCGGTCGGGCTAGCCGGAACCGGGGAACGCCGATCGAACGAAAGGTGTTCCGCCGCTGTGCACACCGTGTCGCCGGGGCGGGTGCCCCGAGATCCGGGGCTTCGTCCCGCCGCGCTCGCAGGCCTCGAGCGATGAGCCGCGCAGCGATCCCCGGCCCGGAGGGGACTCCCGGGCTCGTCCCGCGGCCCCGGCTGCCCTGCTGTCGAGGGTCGTCGGGCCCGTGCTGTTCCACCGGGCCGCAGTTGTGCGAGGTCGGCCGGGATTCGCTCCGCCCGCGCGCCCGGCGAGGGCGCGGACCATCTGCTTGGCGCGGGCCCTCCCGGCACTGACAAAAGCCGATGAGTCTCCCGAACCGGGCGATCGACGGGCGCCGATGCATTCTCGCCCGAGCTTCCGATTGCTTCGGCAACGCGTGGTCGAGATCACGACGTCTTACCTGGTGGAGTGTGGGAATACGCACACTTCACATTTGTTGATTAGCGAAAGCAACAATCATATAGTTGATTACCGCAAGCAACTTAACAAGGTCTGGAGTACGTATGAGAATTCCCCCGAGCACCGCACAGGGCATCCTCGACGAACTCTTCCTCATCAGCCGGGCGCTACGCCGGTCCCTGGCTCAGCCCGAAGAGGGCCGACTACTACCGGGTGGAATCAGCGTCCTGGTCAACCTCGAATCGACCGGCCCGTGCCGGCAGGTCGAACTCGCCGACCGGATAGGTATCAGCGCCTCGGCCATGAGCCGCCACATCACCGAACTGGTCGCCGACGGCTACGTCCTGCGCAACACCGACCCGCGCGACGGACGCGCCATCCGGGTCGAGGTCTCCCCCGCCGGTCACGAACTGCTCGGCCGGATCCGGACATCCCGGGTCCGCGGCCTGCAGGAGGTACTGGCGGACTGGTCTGTGGAAGACGCCGAACACGCCCACCAGATACTGAGCACCCTCCGCGGCCGGCTCATCGCCCGGGACGGTCGCGGTGCCGCGACTCAGAACCACGAGCAACCATCCTGCTCCGCATCCGCGGATACGCAGCGCAGCGTCACGGAAAAGGCCGGGCAGCAATCGAAAGAGAGTCAGGAAATAGATGTCTAGATCAGTCGAGGCGGTGACGCGGCCGGACCCCTACGCGATGAGTCACCGCGAAGTTCTCGAATCGCTCACCGGGCTGCTGGCCGCGCTGTTCACCGCGCTGCTCAGCACCACGATCGTGGCCACCGCGCTGCCCACGATCATCGGTGACCTGCAGGCATCGCAGACCGCCTTCGCCTGGGTGATCACGACCGCGCTGCTGGCCAACGCGGCCTCCACCCCGATCTGGGGCAAACTCGCCGACCTGTTCAACAAGAAACTCCTCGTCCAGACCGCGATCGTCATCTTCGTGGCCGGTTCGGTCATGGCGGGTTTCGCGCACAATGTGGCCCTGCTGCTGGCTGCCCGCGTCGTTCAGGGCATCGGAATGGGCGGCCTGACCGCACTCGTCGTCGCCATCATCGGCAGTATCGTCGCGCCGCGTGAACGCGGCCGCTACTCGGGATACATGGGCGCGGTGATGGCCGTATCGATGTCGGGTGGACCCATCCTCGGCGGCGTGATCGTCGACAGCCCACTCGGCTGGCGCTGGTGCTTCTTCGTCTGTGTCCCGCTGGCGCTGATCGCCCTGTTCCTGCTGCAGCGCACCCTGCGCCTGCCCACCGACCGTAAGAACGACGTGTCCATCGACTGGCTCGGCGCCGTCCTGATGACCGCCGGCGTATCGATCCTGCTGATCTGGGTCTCCTTCGCCGGTAAAGCCGGGTACTACGAGTGGTTCTCCCGCGAATCGCTGCTCTATGTGCTCGCCGGCGTCGCACTGCTCGGCGCGACCGTCTGGGTCGAAGCACGGGCGAAATCGCCGATCGTGCCGCTGCGGATCGTCACCGAACGGACCACCGGACTGGCGATCATCGCATCCATCGCCGTCGGCGTCGGTATGTTCGGCGCGACCACCTTCCTCGGACAGTACTTCCAGACCGCACGGGGTTATTCGCCGACCGTGGCCGGCATCCTGACCATCCCGATGGTCGCGGGCATGCTCGTCGCCTCGGTGGGCTCCGGCCAGTTGATCACTCGCTTCGGTCAGTGGAAGCCGTTCGTCGTCGGCGGCGCGGGCCTGCTGGTCGTGGGCTTCGCGCTGCTCGGCACGATCGATCACGCGACGAATCTCTGGCTGGTCGGTGC
The DNA here is from genome assembly GCF_053594175.1 of Nocardia sp. NPDC001965. Classification (NCBI taxonomy): domain Bacteria; kingdom Bacillati; phylum Actinomycetota; class Actinomycetes; order Mycobacteriales; family Nocardiaceae; genus Nocardia; species Nocardia sp. NPDC001965. Next base: position 166,198 of record NZ_JBSFDZ010000003.1, on the reverse strand, counting down.
GTTCATCGCAGTCGTCGGCCTGGGCGTCGGCATGATGATGCAGAACCTGGTGCTGGCCGTACAGAACACCGTCAGCGTGCACGATATCGGCGCGGCGTCCAGCAATGTCGCCTTCTTCCGCACCTTCGGTGGCGCCATCGGCGTCTCGGTCCTGGGCTCGGTGCTGGCCACTCGGGTGAGCGAGCTGTCCGCCCAGGGGTTCCAGCGACTGGGGATCCAGGCATCCGGAAGCGGCGGCAGCAACCTCGATCTGGACAGCCTCCCCGGACCGATCGCCACGATCGTGCGGGCCTCCTACGGCGACGCCACCGGCCGGATCTTCCTGATCGCCGCGGTCGCGGCGGTGGTGGCGCTCCTGGCGACCGTCCTGCTGCCGAACCGGCCGCTGCGGCGCACGATCGATATCGAACCCGGGCTCGACCCGATGCGCACCGACGACGAGGATGCGGCCGGCCGCCGCGGCGGCGCGGATACCGGCGAGTTCGACCGGGAGCCGGCGCTGCAGCACTGAGCGCGGAACATCATCGGAGCAGACCCCGGGTATCACGAAGATACCCGGGGTCTTACGCGTTCACCGTCCCCCTGACCGACTTCTCCACCGCCACTGCGGTTCTCCGGGACCGAATCCGCCGAATGACTACGACCGCACGTAGTATGGGTGCGTGTCCCGTCCCGCATCGACCCGCGCGCGAGTACGCGGCGCGTTCGTCGGGGCGGCGTCGGGGACGGTGAGTATCGCCGCCCACGCGATCGGCGGCGGGACCGTCACACTCGGGTATTCGGCGACTGCCCTGCTCCTCGGCGGTTGTGCGATCGCCGGCGCACTGGCGACGACGCTGCGCACGCGACGGGGCGCGGTTCCGTTACCGGTATTGCTCGTCTTCGGCCAGGTAATCGGGCACAGTGCGCTGGCCGCCGCCCCTGGACATCAGCATGATTCGGCATCGACGGCACCCATGCTGATGGCGCATCTGCTCGCGATCCCGGTTGGCGCGGTACTGATCCATGCCGCGGAACGCGCGGCCGGGTACGCGATATCGCGGCTGAAAAAGGCTCTGCGCGGTTCGTTCGCCCGGTCGGTCGTTCTCCCCCGGACCGTGCTCGTTCCGAGCTCGATTCGCCGGTCGGTCCGGCGACTGCTCCTGTCCTCCGGCGCCGGGACCCGGGGTCCGCCCCCACCGGTGGTCCGGTTCTCACTCACCGCAGTGTGATCGCCGCCGAGGCGGTGCACGCTCCGGATATCGGCTCGTCGAGAAGTTCTCGCCGTCGCACGCCCCGGACACGAGTCCGGAGTGCGCCGCTGCTGCGCGCCCGGTGAACTTCGACCTCGACGGGCACCCCACTCCCTCGAACGGAGCACTCGTGTCATTTCGCCCGCCGGCGTCCCGTGCCGGCATCCCCAGAATTCTGCGTGTGGTCGTCGCGGCGACCACCGTCCCGCTACTCGCCGTCGCGTGTTCCTCCGGCGCCCCGGCCACTGCCGCCGATTCGGTGACGATCACCGATCAGTGGGCCAAGGCCGCCGACGGTGGGATGTCGGCCGCATTCGGCGAACTTCGCAACTCCGGTACGCGAGAGGTCACCGTCGTCTCGGCGAGCAGTCCGGTATCCGCCGCGGTCGAATTGCACGAGGTCACCACCGACGGCGGTGGCGCGAAATTCATGCGGCCCAAGGCGGGCGGCTTCGTCGTGCCGGCTCACGGCGCACTGGAACTGGCCCCCGGCGGGGAACACATCATGTTCATCGACCTGCACGGTGCGTTGCGCACGGGAACGGAAGCTCCGGTCACGCTGACCTTCTCGGACGGGTCCACCACCACCTTCACCGCGCCGGTGCGTGACTTCTCCGGCAACCAGGAGGACTACCGGCCCGACGGCGGGGCCCGACCGCCCGCACACGGTGACTGAACGCCGCGGGCAACGCTTCGATCGGCGGCGCTTCCTGGGTGGCAGCGCCGCCGGCGCAGTGGGCTTCGGGGTAGGTGCGGCGTCCGCGGCCGTACTGCGCGATACCGATCCGGGCGAACCGGCGACCGAGCCGTTCTACGGCCCGCACCAGGCCGGAATCGCGACCGTCCCGCAGGTCGGCGTCGCTTTCGTCGCCATGGATCTGCGGCCCGGGACCACCCGCGACGAGCTCACGGGTGCCCTCCGGATCTGGACCGACGATGCCGCTCGCCTGACCCAGGGCCGGCCCGCGCTGGCCGATACCGAACCGGAGTTGGCGTTGCGACCCGCCCGCCTCACCGTCACGGTCGGACTCGGCCCCGGAGTTTTCGAGCGCTGCGGACTCGACGCCGAACGGCCGTCCTGGCTGACACCGTTGCCACCGTTCCCGATCGACAAGCTCGACCCCGCCTTCTGCGGCGGGGATGTGCTGTTGCAGATATGCGCCGGGGAATCGACTGCGGTAGCGCACGCGGTGCGGGTGCTGTGCCGCAGTGTGCGCTCACTGATGTCGGTGCGCTGGGTCCAGCGCGGATTCCGCAACGGAGCGCCGGGAACCACGCCGCGGAACTTGATGGGCCAACTCGACGGCACCGCCGGTATCGCCGCGGCGGATTTCGATCGGCTCGTCTGGGACGACGGATCCGCGCACCCGTGGCTCGCGGGTGGCACCTCGATGGTGCTGCGCCGGATCGCGATGACATTGGACACCTGGGACGAAATCGATCCGGAGGCAAGGGAACTCACCGTCGGCCGGACTATCGCCACCGGTGCGCCACTGACCGGGACCGGCGAGTTCGACGAACCGGATTTCACGGCGGTGGACACCAACGGAATCGCGGTCATCCCGCCGTCGTCGCATATCGCTCGCGCCCACCACCGGCACGAGGGTGAACGATTCCACCGGCGCGGCTACAACTACGACGACGCCCCGGGCCCCGGGGCGATCTCGAACTCCGGACTGCTCTTCACCGCCTACCAGCGGGATCCGCGGGCCCAGTTCCTTCCGGTCCAGCAGCGACTGGCCGAGTTCGACGCGTTGAACGTGTGGACGACACCGGTCGGTTCCGCGGTTTTCGTGATTCCGCCCGGAGTCCGTGAGCCCGGCGAGTACATCGGCGGGACCCTGTTCGAATCCTGATCGCCACCGATGCCGGTGCTGCGCACCGGCATCGGTGGCGATCAGGTCCAGAGCACGGCGATCAGTACATTCACGATCGCCAGCCCACCCGCGGCGTCCGGCATCCACGCGGGATCCTTGCCGCGTTTCGCGTCGGCCCGGCCCATCTCGGCGAAAGCGGCCACCAGGACCGAGATGACGAGTTTGACGCCGATCTTCACCATGTTCAGGTCTTTGTCCAGGGAGGTGAGCGATTCGGCCATACCCACCAGGACGACACCGGTGACGAGCTGCGCCCGAGCACCCCAGACCATCACCTCGTTCACGGCCGGCCGGCCGGCGGCATACCCGCCGACCACCGCCGCCATACCGAGCAGGTGGGTGACGACCACGACGTTGTAGACGAAATCCATGGGACACGACGCTACTCGAAAACCGATATGCCTACTACATGGAGTCGTAAAGGTGCACATCGTGGCCTAGGCGGGCCCCATGAAAAAATCCTCACCCATTGTTCGGTCCATCCGATCCACGGCTCCGGCGTTCCGGCGGCGGTCCGGCGCCGGGGGCGACCACCGCGTGCGCCAGCGCCGTGAGGCCGGCGACGATCCGGGCGGAGTCGAGGCCCCGGGCATGCTGATACCGGTACACCTCCACCGAGACCGGGGCCAGCAGGGCGTCCACGAGCGTATCGGCGTGCGCCACCCCGGCCTCCGCCAGTAGCGCCCGCACATGCGCCGACCAGAACCCGTAGGCACCGGCGGCGAATCGCGCTTCCCCACCTTCGGCACCCAGTACCAGGTCGGCATGCGCGTCGAGCAGGTCGACCATGGCGGCATAGAAGGCGGACAACCGCTCCGCCGGCGGTGCACCGGGGCCCAGTGGCGGATCCCCGGCGAGCAACCGCCGCTGGAGTTCGCGTTCGTGCTCGTCGAGTAACGCGACGGCGATCGCGCCGGTATCCGGATAGCGGCGGTAGAGGGTTCCACGCCCGACACCGGCCGCTCTGGCGATGTCGTCCATGGTGACGGTGCGCGGGTCGCGGGTGGTGAAGAGTTCCCCGGCGGCGGTGAGGATCTTGGCCCGGTTGCGCGCCGCGTCCGCCCGTTCGGGCGCTGCGGGCATCGGTACCGCGAACAGATCCGGGCGGTGATCCATATCAGCACTCTAGCCAGAAGTGGACAGTACGTCCGCTTCGGCCTAAAGTCTCAAGTGGACACTGTGTCCACTTTTGAGAGGTTGACGATGATCTCACCACCCCCGAACACGAGCGACACCGGCCCCGCGCTCGGCACCATCGGCGAACGGCAGCGCGCACCGAAATGAACTGGCTCATCCTGATCTCCGCCGGAATCGTCGAAATAGCCTGGTCGCAGAGCATCAAACCGACCCAGAACTTCACCCGGCCGGCGGCCACCCTGCTCTGCTTCGCACTCGCCGCCGTCGCTGTCTACCTGCTCTCGTACGCGATGCGCACCCTGCCCGTCGGCACCGCCTACGCCGTCTTCACCGGAATCGGCGCCGTCGGCGCCATCGGTCTCGGTGTGATCATCGACAAGGATCCGCTCACCGCAGGCCGGGTGCTGGCTCTGTCTATGATCGTCGGCGGTATCGTCCTGGCGCACGCCACCGCTACCTGACAACAGTTGCGGGCGGTCGAGCCCGCGGGCGGCAGATCGACCCGGTCCCCGGCCCGGTCCGGGAACGACATCCGGCCCCGGGCCCGGCCCGGGAACTCAGGGTGGTGGCCGGCACAGTGATCTCGTGACGGCAGGGGGTATATCCGGAACTGCCCAGTGCGCAGGACAGAGGAGTTGCCATGACCGTTACCCGAGATCTGCGGGATTCCGCCGAATCGGCGCCACTACCCGTAGACCCCGAGACCGCGACCCTGCGGATGCGCAGGCGGCTGGAACGGCTGCTCGGAGTGTCCGCCACCGAGGGGAACGGGCTGGTCGCGCTCCGCAACGGCGACGAGATCTTCCCGGCGATGCTGAGCGCGGTCGAGGCGGCCGGACACACCGTCGACATGATGACCTTCGTGTACTGGCAGGGCGAGATCGCGCGCCGATTCGCCCACGCGCTGGCCGAGCGCGCCGCAGCCGGCGTGCGGGTGCGCCTGCTCCTGGACGGTTTCGGCAGCCGGTCGATCGAGAAGGACCTGCTGACACTGATGGAGCGGGCGGGCGTCCAGATCGCATGGTTCCGTAAACCCTTGTACCTGTCCCCGCTGAAACAGAATCACCGCTGTCACCGCAAAGCGCTCGTCGTCGACGAGCGGATCGCGTTCACCGGCGGGGTGGGCATCGCCCAAGAGTGGTGCGGGGACGCGCGCCACGAGAACGAATGGCGCGATACCCATGTGCGGATCGAGGGACCCGCAGTGGACGGAGTCGCGGCGGCCTTCGCCCAGAACTGGGCGGAATGCCACGACGAACTCTTCGACGACCGCGACCGCTTTCCCACTCAGGAGCCGACCGGTTCGGCGATCGTCCAGGTGGTTCGCGGCTCCGCAAGTCTCGGCTGGCAGGATATGCAGACGCTGTTGCGAGTGGTGATCGAATCGGCCGAGCACCGGCTGCGGCTGGCCACGGCCTACTTCTCACCGGACGCGTATTTCGTGGAACTGCTCTGTGCGGCCGCGCGGCGCGGCGTGGAAGTCGAGATCCTGCTGCCCGGACCGTATACCGACAAACGCGTCTGCCAACTGGCCGGACAGCATTTCTACAGCGACCTGCTCGCCTGCGGCGTGCGAATTCTGCAGTACCAGCCGACTATGATGCACGCGAAAGTCATGACCGTGGACGGAATCGCGGCCCTGATCGGTTCGACGAACTTCAACCGCCGCTCGCTGGACCACGACGAGGAGATCATGCTCGTGGCCATGGATCGGGAGTTCACCGCGACTCTCGATGCGCAGTTCGACACCGACAAGACAGTCAGCGAACCGATCGCGGAGAAGCGCTGGCATCGGCGTTCGCTCGGGCAGCGCGCCAGGGAGGCCGCGATCCGGCCGATCCGCCGTTTTCTGTGACGCCTATTTACAAGACCACGCGAGACAGCCGTCCTATCTTCGAGTCCTCGACCGAAGGGAGTTGGGATCAGTGACCGATCATCCGGCCACCGCGGCAACCGATATCAGCGCCTCACCGGAACGGGTGTGGACGGTACTCACCGACCCCGAGCAGATCCGCCGGTTCATGTTCGGGGCCGAGGTGCGCACCGACTGGCGGGTCGGCAGCACGATCGTCTGGAAGGGCGAGTACCAGGGCAGACCGTACGAAGATCGGGGCACGATCCTCGCCGTCGAGCCCGGCCGGCTACTGCGCATGACGCATTTCAGCCCGCTCGGCGGACTACCGGACGTCCCGGAGAACTACCACACACTCACCTACGAGCTGAGCGGAAACGCGACCGCGACGCATCTGTCGCTGACTCAGGACAACAATGCGAGCGAGGAGGCCGCCGCGCATGCTCGCGGCATGTGGGAGTCACATGTCGGCGGGATCAAGGCGGCCGCCGAACAGGGTTAGCGCCGGAACGTGGGCGGCGCCCGCGGCGACCGGCGGCTGTTGCGGTGTTCTACCGGCGTTGTTAGTGTCCGTTCTGTACACGTTCTCAGGGCGGGGTGGAATTCCCCACCGGCGGTAATGGCATCCGGATCGATCCGGGTGCACGAGCCCGCGAGCGCCACGGCATCGGTGGATGCGGTGGGTCGAGCAGATCCCGGTGTGATTCCGGAGCCGACGGTCACAGTCCGGATGAAAGAGAACGCGGCATCGGAGTGCCCGCGTGGGCCGCTCCCGTTCGCGTTGCTATGCCCTGGGTGACACAGCGAACAGGAGAAACCGATGTCACCCACACCCGATCGTATTGCTCTCGTCGCCGCCGGCTGGCACGCCGATATCGTCGACCGGGCCGTAACGGCCTGCCGAGACGGACTGGCCGAGCACGGATTCGCCGATGTCGAGGTGATCCGGGTCCCCGGCGCCTTCGAGATCCCGCTCCGTGTGAAAAGGCTGGCTGCCACCGGCCGGTATGCCGCCCTGGCCGGGTGCGCGCTGGTGGTGGACGGTGGTATCTACCGGCACGATTTCGTCGCCGGGACCGTGGTCGACGCGCTCATGCGCGTACAACTCGACACCGATGTGCCGGTGTTCTCGGCCGTGCTCACTCCGCATCACTTCCACGAACACGGCGAGCACCTGACCTACTTCGCCCGGCATTTCGAGGTCAAGGGCGCGGAACTGGCGGACGCCATCGTGGCGACCCTCGCCCTGGACGCGGTACCGGCCTGACGTAGGCGCCCGCGAGTACGGAACACGCCGCGACGGGCGGCCACACCTGATCGGTGCGGCTGCCCGTCGTGGTGCCACAGCCCACCCTCCAACACCCTTCAGTCAGACTGAAAGGCCTGCTAGGCTTCAGCCCATCTGAAGGTCGAGAGGGAACTGCCGTGCACCATCTACTACTGTCGGTCCATGTCGTGGCGGCCATTGTCTTCATCGGCGGTTCGACCGTCGCCACCAGCCTGTTCCCCCGCTGCGCGCCGCTGTCCGAAACCACCGCCGCGGCACCGGAACGCGATCGCGCCGTGGCCGCCGCGCTGCATCGGATCACCGGCACCTACGCCCGGCTCGGCCTGGCCGTACCGGCCGCCGGACTCGCCCTCGCCCTCGTCCAGGGACGTATGGGAGAAATCTGGATCACCCTGGCCATCGTCCTCACCGCCTGCGCTGCCGCGGTCGTCATCACGACCATCCATCCCATGCAGCGCCAAGCCCTCGCGACCCCGGACACCGGCCGGCGGTTACAGACCCTGAGCATGCTCACCGGCAGCTACAACATGCTGTGGCTGATCGTGGTGGTGCTCATGATCGTCCGGCCCGGCGCCTCCGCCTGACACCCCGGCACCCCCCAGCACGGCCGGATCCGAAGTCGTGCCCGACGAAACGAGGACAATTCCCGTGAGCATCCGTCACTATCTGTATCGCGCACCGGCACTTTCGGCCCGCGAAGCGATCGACGCCGTCCGCGACGGCGCGCTGATCGTGGATGTGCGCCGGCAGTTCGAGTGGAATCGCACCCATATCCCGGGCGCGGTCCATCTACCGCTAGAGCAGCTGGCGACCGGATGCGAAAACCTGCCCGACGACCGGCTCCTGATAACTTTCTGCACCGGCGGCCTCCGATCGTACGGCGCCGCAAATCTCCTCGTCGAGTACGGCTTCGACGCGAAGAACATGTCCGGCGGCCTGGTCGACTGGCGCGCGGCCGGCGGTCAGCTGGAAGCGGGACGGCGGCAAGAACACTGACCCGCGCGCCCGCCGAAAGTCCGCGAATCCCGAATTGTCAGCAATCCGATGGCCACCTTTTCGTACCGCGTACGGTTTCCGTCCGGCGTATCGGATCCAGCGAAAAATCATGTGAACCGATCGCTTTCACCATTCGTACAACAAATCCTGCCAACATTCCGCAACTGTTCCGAGTACACATTCTTTGTCAACGGCGGTTAAGTTCTGGTTGATCGTCTCCACTCGCGCCGAGTAAGTGATCGAATGTTCCCAGGGAGAAATGCATTATCGTCCGGGCCCCGGACCCAGGAGGTTGTCGCCGTGACCGAGACCAGCGACTCCGCGCTGCGTCGTCCGTCGGTGCTGGAACAGTTGATTCAGCTCGACGAGAGCGGCGGGTTGTCCGTCGACGATGTGCGGAATGCGGCACAGCAACTGGGAGTTGCCGAACAGCAAGTACAGCAGTGGTTGACGAGCAACCGGGCGCAGCGCGCCACCGTGACGGCCAATGCGGTGCCCGAATCGGCGACCCGCAAGATGGGGTATCGGGAAGCCGAGCTACCGACGCGGATTCCCGAAGTCACGATGACCACCGGAGACGATGTGGTGTCCCGGATACCCGACAGCGATGTGCCCACCTTCCGGGCCGACGCGTTCCGCGGCCTGACATCGGAAGAGTTCGCCCGGATCGATATGAGCTACGCCGAGGGTATCGACGCGACCTGCCGCTGGTTCACACTGCGCACCGGCCGGCCGTGCCTGCACCACGCCGACCCGGGCACGGCAGCCGGCCCCGGCACGCAATACGGCTCGGCCGGTTACCCGTGGGACCAGCCGCAATCGCAGGCCCGCCCGGAATTACCCGAAGCGGGCAACACCGGCGACCGCCGCGAGATCCTGGCACTGTACCGGTTCCTCGGCGACCTCGTCTGCGACAGTCCGGGCCGCGGGCACACCATCGCCCGGCTGCGCGGCGCACAGGCGGGGTTCCTGCTGCACGGAATGCGGTTGGATCTGCCTGCCGACCTCAACTATTCCGTGGGGCCGGGCCTGACCACCGAGCGTCTCGACGACGAGACGGTCCAGCGGATCCGGACGCGCACCACCAACCCGGTCGACGCGGCAGCCCTCGCCACGGTGCTCTGCACCGGCGCCACCATGGTGGAGCTCGGCTGCGTTCCGTGTACCGCGATAACGCCGGACGCGCTCATCTTCACCGGACCGATCGGCCTCGGGCGGGCCGCCGACGTGTACGTGTGGGTCGTACCGCCACCGGTCCGGCGACTGTTGCAGGACGCCCGGGCATATCAGGAAGCACGCCGGGGCTTCCGGTCGAAACTGTTCGCGGGGGCCATCGGTGGCGGGAGTGGCCGTCTCCGCCGGACCGCCGCGCGGTGCGGGGTCACCGTGCCCGACCTCTATCACTGGCACCACAGCTGGATCCGGCGCACCGGCTTGCTGCGCGGCGCCACCCAGCCGGAACATGTGCGCAACACCGATCTCCTGTTCGCGCTGCGGCTCTGCTCGGACCCGGGCCCCGCGCGCGGCCGGTGAGCCGGCAGACCCCGGGCCGGCGGAACGCAGGACGCGCTCAACCCGGCCCTGCTCCCACCGGTGCCCCCGTCCGTCCGCCGGTGCGCTCCGGTCCCGGAATCCCGGTCGGACTGCCGCTGTCGGCGCGAAACATCGGCAGCGCACCCAGGACATCGGCGGTCTGATCCTCGGGGCTGCCGGCGGTATGCGCGGCCACCGAGAAACCGGGACCGAACGAGGCCGAGGCGACCTCCGGCGGCGGCGCGTCCGCCCAGCCCCATTTGGTGCCCTGTACACCGGGCAATACGGCTGTTCCCCAGTTCTGCTCGGTCCCGTCGGCGGCGCGGGGCGCCGCGGCCGTCATCCAGGCCAGCAGCGGTGAGCCCGCGTCGGTTCGCTGTTTGGCATCGAGAAAGTCGGCCACGTCGGCGGTACTGGTGGTGGAACTGCCCCAGCTCGCACCGGGCCGGGTCTGCGCCAACCCGTACTCCGCGGCGACGATCGCAATGGCCTGCGGATATTTCGCTTCCGCCGCGTCGGCGGCCGCGTCATCGGAGTAACGGATCATTCGTTCGCCCAGCGCGCGGTCGTCGGCCGAACCGTCGCCGTGGCGTAGCGCGTAATCGGTGAGATACAGCTTGGCCAGCGATAACGCGCTCCGCACCTGATGCTCTCCGGCAGTGCCCCAGTGCAGGCCGCTCTGGGTACGAACCGAGATGACCGTACGAGACGGGGCGGGTTCGTTCGCCGCGGGGAACGGTATCGGCACGGGCGCCGGAGCAGCGCTCGCGAGGGGCGGGGTGAGAACACAACAGGAGAGGAGGGCGGTGAACGCGAGCGCACGACAGTCCATATCTGTTCTCCCGGCGTCGGTGCGGGCGCGGCGGCCCACGGACACCGGCGGTTTTCCCCGGAGCACCGGGCACAAACTCCCCGCGAGGCCCCGGCGGACAACAGTCCGATCTCGTAACGGCCGCCGATACGACCCGGCCCGGACACAGAGGGATGACAGACGCGTGGCGCGCCCAGCGCGCGCGAGACCGGCTGCACCGAGCCGGGGCGCGGCGCTCAGCCCTTCGACAGCGTCGCGGACTCCGGCGGCCGTCATCGCGCCGGTGCGAACCTGCTCCCCGGCACCGGGACCCGCGCGCCCGGCATCCGGGCGAGCCCGCACATGAGCGCGGCCACCACGCACAGACCGGCCGCCACGTAGAAGGCGGGGTCGTAGGAACCGTGCGCGTCCCGGACATACCCTGCACCGAACGCGGCGACCGCGGCACCGAGCTGGTGGGCGGCGAACACCCAGCCGAAGACCACCGGCGTCGAGGCGCCGAACCAGCTGCGGCAGATCGCGATCGTAGGCGGCACCGTAGCGACCCAGTCGAGCCCGTAGAACACGATGAAGACCCAGGTGCCGGGTGCGGCGCCGGGCGCCAGCAGGGCCGGTAACAACAGGAGCGACGCCCCGCGGCCGAGATAGTAGATCACCAGCAGCACGCGGGGGTCCACGCGATCGGTGAGCCACCCCGAGAACACCGTGCCCGCGACATCGAAGATCCCGATGGTGGCCAGAAGCGAAGCGGCCACGGTGACCGGCATGCCGTGGTCGTGGGCGGCGGGAATGAAATGGGTACCGATCAGCCCGTTCGTCGTCATACCGCAGATGGCGAAACTACCGGCGAGCAGCCAGAACGCCGGCACGCGGGCGCCCTGCGCCAATCCGGTGAGGGCCGCCGCGAAGGTGCCGCCGGGCAGTGGTTCGTCGGCGGTTCCGGGTTCCCCGCCGTAGGCCGTGACGCCGATATCGCTCGGTCGGTCGCGGATGAACAGCAGCACCAGCGGGATCACCACCAGTGCCGCGAGTGTCACGATCACCGAGGCCCAGCGCCACCCGAACCGTTCGGTCACCCCGGCGACGACGGGCAGGAACACGAGCTGGCCGGTGGCGCTCGCGGCGGTGAGCACCCCGGTGACCAGACCGCGCCGGGCGACGAACCAGCGCGTCGAGACGGTGGCGACGAAACCCATCGATATGGACCCGGTCCCGAGTCCGACCAGCACTCCCCACAGCAGGACCAGTTGCCAGCTCGCGGTCATGATTGTGCCCACGCCGGTTCCGGCGGCGATCAGCAGCAGCGCACCGGTGAGGATCGGCCGGACCCCGAAGCGGTCCATGAGAGCGGCGGCGAACGGCGCGGTGACGCCGAACAGCACCATGTTCACCGACATCGCGGCGCCGATCGTCGCATGCGACCAGCCGAACTCGTGGTGCAGTGGCGTCATCATGACGCTGGGCACCGACCGGAACCCCGCCGCACCGAGGATCGCCACGAAACTCACGCCCGCGACGATCCAGGCGAAATGTACGCGCGGCCGCCGGGCGGACCGCCCGACGGCGGCACCCGGATCGATCTTCGTCATCACGCTGATCAGCTTCCGGCAGTCACCCACCCGGCCACCAGTGGCAGAATCGACAATATGCGTGAAAATCGTGCCATCGATGGTCCGGCCCGGCCGCCCCATCTGGTCGCCGTGCTGTTGCTGGAGCCGGTGGTCGGCTTCGACGCGACCATCCCGTCGCTGGTGTTCGGGGAGGCCACCGCCGACGACGGCACGCCGCTCTACCGGGTGGTGACGTGTTCCCTCGACACCGGACCCGTCCCGGCCACCTCCGGATATTCGATGGTCGCCGCGGCCGGACCGGACGTGCTCGCCCACGCCGACACCGTGATCGTTCCGGGGACGAAATACCACTCCGCGCGATCCGGCGGCACGCTCACTCCCGAGGTCGCGGCCGCGCTGGCGACCGTGCCCGCCGATGCCCGGATGGTGTCGATCTGTACCGGCGCCTTCGTCCTCGCGGCCGCGCGGGTGTTCGACGGTCACCGCGCCACCACCCACTGGCGATACGCGGGCGACTTCCGCCGCCTCTTCCCCACCGTGGAACTCGACGAGACCGTGCTGTTCGTCGACGAGGACACCGTACTCAGTTCAGCGGGCCTGGCGGCCGGAATCGACCTGTGCCTGCACATTGTCCGGCGCGATCACGGTGCCGCCGTGGCCAACCGGGTCGCGCGGCACTGCGTCGTACCGCCCTGGCGCGAAGGCGGACAGGCCCAGTTCATCGAACATCAGGTTCCCGATGACGACGAACGCAGCACGGCGGCGACCCGGGCCTGGGCACTGGCCCATCTCGCCGAGCCGCTCGGCGTCGCGGTCCTCGCGGCCCGGGCCCGGATGAGCCCGCGGACCTTCAGTCGCCGGTTCCGGGCCGAGACGGGCATGTCACCGGGAGCGTGGATTCGTGATCGCCGGATCGACCGGGCCCGGGAACTGCTCGAATCGGCCGGTCTCTCGGTGGACGAGGTGGCGCAGCTGTCCGGGCTCGGTTCACCGGACAACCTCCGCCACCACATGCGGCGCGGCCTCGGCATGTCGCCGTCGGCCTATCGGCGGACTTTCGCGGGAACATGATCGCGGTGGAGGAGCGACGACTCCGGAGTTTCCCCGGTCACGGGAACGCGTCACCGTCACACCCGGGTAGATTGCCCCCGTGGCCGTGATAAGCAGCAGCGAGCAGCAGGACGGCCGCCGGTGCCGATAGACGTGCCCATCGCAACCGGCCTGACGGTCCCCGAACAGGAATTCCGCTGGAACGAAGCGGATGCGCGGCGCTACCGGCAAGCTGTCGGCCAGTCCGACCGCCAACTCGGTCTGCTGCCCACCTTCGCGATGACCGCGCCCGGCGCCTTCGGCGTCGCGTCGCCGGATTTCTATCATTCCCGGCCCCCGGAGATCCGTTTTCCCGGAATCACCCTGTCACTGGCCACCCTGTTGCAGCAGGAGCAGGAACTGCGGGTGCACGCCGCGCTACCGGAGTCCGGCAGTGCCCGGTGCCGTAGCCGGGTACTGGGCGTCGAGGATCGCGGTACGGCGGCCGTGCTGGTGCAGCGCACCGAACTACTGGATGCCGATGGGACACTGCTGGTGTCCGGGATCTCCCGGATCCACGCGCGTGGCGAGGGCACGGCCGCCGGATCCGCTGCCCGCCCGGTGACCGCGGCCACCCCGGCCCGGGCGCCGGACGCGGAGGTGGTGGTGCGTACCGACCGGGAGCAGGCCGTCCGGTATCAACGCTGCGGCAAGAACAATTCGCTGCACGACAATGTGCACACAGATCCGGCCTTCGCGCGCGCGGCCGGCCTGGACGGACCGATCATGCAGGGGGTGTGCACCTACGGTATGGTCTGCGCGGCGCTGGTCGATACCGTGCTCGACGCCGATATCGCGCGGCTGCGCGCCTTCACCGGCCGGTTCACCGGCATCGTGTTCCCCGGTGACTCGTTGCGTATCCGGGTCTGGACCGGCGACGGCGAATATCACTACCGCACCACAGTTCCCGGACGCGAGGACCGATCCGTCCTGTCGGGTGTCCTGCAGGGCGGATGAGCGGCCTACGTCACCCCGAGATCAGGAACCCGGCGATCTCCTGTGCCACGGCCTCGGCGTTCTCGATATGCAGATGGTGGCCGCCGGCGAGCGTGACCTGGCGCAGCTTCGGGACGGTATCGATCCGGACCGGGTAATAGGGTTCCACCAGCGCGGTGCGCTCGGCCAGCACCAGCAGCGCCGGGGCGGTGATCTCCCCGAGGAAGGCGAGCACCTGCTCTTCCGGCAGCGTCGGGGTGATACCGCGATTGAGCCGTATGTCGTGGCGCCAGGAGAATCCGTCCGAAACCTCCACCAGATCCCGGTCCACCAGCAGTTCCGCGGTATCGAGCAGGATATCGGCCAGCTGGACCCGGGTCTTCACCGCGTGCATCCGGCTGCGATACACCGGATGCCGGTCGCCGCGGAGATAGGTATCGAGGTATCGCGCGATCCCGGACACCGCGCGATCCGGTTCGGCGGACAGCGGTCCGATGGAGTCGATGAGAACCAGCCGGTCCACTTTGTCCGGATGGATCCCGGCGACGAGCGACGCGACCGCGCCGCCGAGCGAATGCCCGATCAGCCGGAACCGGTCCCAGCCCTGGGTGTGGGCCAGTTCGAGGACACAGGCCGCGTAGTCGAGATAGTCGCAGACGATCGAGGGCACCGGATCCGACAACCCGTGCCCGGGTAGGTCGATCGCGATCAGATCGGTGCCGGTGAGGTATCCGGCCAGCGGATCGAAACCGGCACAATTGTCCAGAATGCCGTGCAGGCACAGCACAGGTAATCCACTGCCGTCGCGGCTGCGCCGGCCCCGCAGGGTGATACCGGCCTTCGGTAGCGGAAAAGCGACCTCGTCCAGGGCGGTCATCGGCGCTCGAGCCGTTCCAGCACCAGATCCGACAACTGCAGCACACTCGGCCCCTTCATCAGTTCCATGATAGTGACCTTGGTCGCGAGCTCCCGTTCCAGCCAGGCGCTGATCTCCACCGCCAGCAGGGAATCCAGGTAGTCCATCAGTGGCATGTTCTCGTCCAGCGTGTCGAGCGGGATCCCGAGTACCGCCGCGAGCCGGGTCTTCAGTGCCCCGCTCAGCAGTTCGGCGTGCGCACCCGCGGCGCAGGCATCCAGTTGCTGCCGCAGCGATCCACCGGCCGCCGCCGAGACCGCGCCGTGGGCCCGGGCGGCCAGCCGCTCGTAGCGTGGGTGGGTTTCCGGGGTGATGCCGTGATGGCCGAAGAACTGCGGCCAGTCCATCGGGAGCACCCCGACCTGGGCCGCGGTACCGGTCCACAGCGTGGTGAGCGCCCGATAGGCGGCGGCAGCGGTGAATCCGCGCATACCGGTCGCGGCCACGAAGCGGCCGATATCGTCGTGCCGGGCCACATAACCGGCGTCGGAGATCGCACCCCAGTTCACCGACAGCGCCACCTGACCGCGGGCCCGCCTGGTGTGGGCCAGCTGATCCAGGAAGGCATTGGCCACCGCGTAGTTGCCCTGGCCCCGGTTGCCCACCATCGAGGTGGCCGAGGAGAAGAGTACGAAGGCCTCCAGCGGCAGATCGGCGGTCAGCTCGTCGAGATGCCGGGCTCCGAAGGCCTTGGCCGCCAGGACGGTACGCACCCGATCGGCGTCCAGATCGGCCAGCAGCGCATCGTCGAGCACCATCGCGCAATGCAGCACACCGCGCAGCGGCGGCACGGGATCGGCGATGCGATCCAGCACCGCGGCCAGTTCGGTTCGCGAGGATACGTCCGCGGCCTCGACCGTCACCCGGACACCGCGTTCGCGCAAGGAGTCGACCCGGGCCGCCTGTTCGCCCCCACCGATGCCGGAGCGGCCGAGCAGGACCAGACTGCGCACCCCCGACTCCGCCAGCGCCTCCGCCATCGCAAGCCCGAAACCGCCGAGACCACCGGTGACCAGCCAGGTTCCGCCGAACGACGGCGTATGCGGCGGACGGACCACCGCGACCTGCCGTTCGTCCATCGCGAGGACCACCTTGCCCACATGCCGGGCGGCCGCCAGCTGCCGGAACGCCGCCTCGGTCTGTGCGGGACGGAACACCCGGTAGGGCAGCGGTCTCAGCTCGCCGGAGGCGAAACGCCCCATCAGAGCCCGGAACACCGTATTGGTGGCCTGCGGGCGATCCACCAGCAACTGCCGCAGATCGAACGCGAAATAGGTGAGGTTGCGCAGGAACGGACGCAACCCCATCCTGCGGTCCTGCAACAGGTCCCGCTTCCCGAGTTCGACGAATCGCCCGTAGGGAGCCAGGCACGCCAGGCTGCGGGCCGCGCCTTCGCCGGCGAGGGAGTTCAGCACGATGTCCACGCCCGCGCCGTCGGTGGCGGCCCGAATTCGGTCGGCGAAATCCATCGAGCGCGAATCGAATACCTCGCGGACACCGAGCGAACGCAGCAGATCGCGTTTGGCCGGACTGCCGGCCGTGGCGAAGATCTCGGCCCCGGCCGCCCGGGCGATCTGGATCGCGGCCAGGCCGGTGCCACCGGTGCCCGCATGGATGAGGACCCGTTCCCCCGCGTTCACCCGGGCGAGTTCGTGCAGGGCGTACCAGGCGGTGAGGAATACGATGGGCACCGATCCGGCCGCGTCGAAGCCCAGATTCTCCGGCTTCGGAACGATATGCGCCGCCGAAACGGTCAGATGGGTGCCCAGACTGCCCTGCGCCGGACTGACCGCGACCACCGCGTCCCCCACCCGCAGATCCCGCACTCCGCTGCCGATCCGGGTGATCACACCCGCACATTCGGCGCCGAAACGCGGCCCGGCGGCCGATTCCAGCGGCGGGATCTGGCCGAGCGCGATCATGACATCGAGGAAATTCAGCCCCGCCGCGACGACCTCGACCTCGACCTCTCCGGCCGCGGGCGCGACCCGGTCGTGCCGGTGGTAGCGCAGCGAGTCCAGGGCGCCGGGGGTCCCCGCGGTCAGAACATAGCTGTGGTCTGTGAAAATCGTCGTACCGGAGACGAGATCCAGACGTGGCGACCAGGGTTCGAGTCGGCGGACGAACCGCTCACCGCCGCGGACCAGTACTTCTCGTTCCCGGCCGTCGGACCGCAGTTCCGCGCAGATCGCGTCGAGATCGCCGGCGCCGGGTTCGGCATCCAGATCCAGCGCGGTGAAACACAACCGCGGCATCTCCACCGCGACCACCGCCGCCAGACCCCACACCGCGGCACCGGTGGGGTCGGTCTCGGTATTCCGGAAAGCATGCGCTCCCCGGGTCACTTCGATCACTCGCGGCCAATCCTCGAGATCGTCGCGACACACCCGGCGCAGCAGATCGATGACGGCGAGGGTCCGCCCGGTGAGTCCCGCTTCGAAAGAGCCGTCCCACCGATCGCGTATATCGATGATCGCGGTGGGCGCGACCTCGTCGATATCGATATCGCCCGGGTCGCCGGCCACGACCGCACGACCCGCGTGCCGGGCCAGTTCGGCAGCCAGCCCGGCGGCCGCCGGGTCGCCGCCGGTGAGGACGAGCCAGCTGCCCGCCGACTGTGCGGTGGCGGGCCGGGCCGGGCGCAGCGGCTCCGCGGCGGTGCGGGCCACGATCATCGACTGCGACCCGGCACCCGGATGCGCCGGATCACCCAGTGCGATCACCTCGTCGAATTCGAGCGAACGCAGCAGTTCTTCCCAGCCGGCGGCCGACAGCAGCGGGGTCTGTGGGCGCAACCTCTGGTCGCGGAAGGACCACCAGCCCTCGGTGAGGCCGAAGGTCAGGTCCAGCCAGGCATTGTCCGGGGTGGCCTCCAGCAGCATGAGCATGCCGCCCGGGGCGAGCATGTCCTGGAGGTACAGCAGCGTCTTCTTGGCGTCGGCGGTCGCGTGCACCACATCGGAGGCGACCACGAGATCGAATGTCGCGGGTTCGATACCCTGCGCGGCCGGATCGTGTTCGATGTCGAGTACGCGATAATCCACGAAATCGTGCTCGGCGAAACGTTCCCGGGCCGCGCCGAGGAACGCCGGGGAGATATCGGTGAAGACGTACTCGGATCGGTCGGCGGGCAGAGCGGGCAGCAGGCTCGCGGTGAGTCCGCCGGTACCGCCACCGACCTCGAGTACCCGGACGGTCCGGCGCGGATCGGCGGACTCGGCCAGCCGGCGCAGTATCTCCCCGCCCAGCACGTTGTAGAACCGGGCGATCGGCGAATTCTGGTAGATCGCCTCGAGGTCGACGAGCGCCCCGTCGGCGAACAGCAGTTCGACGGCGTCGACGGTACCGGTCAGCACCTCGTGCAGCCGCGGCCCGGTCCGGCGCAACAGCAGCAACTCCCACGCGCAGGAGGGGTATTCCGCGAACATCGCGGCCCACTGTGTCTCCGCGTCGTCGGCGATCTGTCCGGCGCGGCGGTACTGTTCGCCGCTCTCGCGCAGCGCGCCCCGGTCGACGAGCAGCCGCAGCAGTCCCGCCAGCGCGCGACGGTACTTCGGGAGCAGGCCGGGCAATCCGGCCACCGTGAACTCCTCCGCCGGTCCGAAAGCGTCGAGGCAGCGGGCCACATAGCTCGCGCACAGCAGGGTGACGTCCCGCTGGTACCCGTCGGCATACACCGCGCTGTCCAGTCGCCGGGACAGCGTTTGCGCCAACGGCGCGATCTCCGCGGCCAGCACGGCGGGTTCCGCGGTGAACGCGCTGCGCTCGGGCGCGGTCACCGGACCGGCGGGTTGCCATTCGAGGGTGTGGAAATGCTCGCCCAGTTCGCCGGATCCGGTCTCGGTGCGGGCTCGCACCGCTTTACCGGACAGCGAAGAGTACTCGGCGACCACCGCACCCGAATCGTCGAGCAGATAGATATCGACCAGCAGGGTGTCGTCGTTCTTACGCGGCCGGGTGTAGCACCACACCGGTGGATCGACCCGGTCGTACATCCGGACCCGCTCGATACCGGTGGGCAGATAGCTGATCGGCAGCAGCAGGCCCGGATGCTGCGGAACGGGATGCAGGATGGCGCTCTGGAAGCAGGCGTCCAGCACCGCGGGATGCAGCAGATAGCCGTCGCGGCGGCGGCGCAGCACCCGCGGGACCTCGATGCGGGCGAGCGCCTCACCGGCGCCGAGATCGATCCGCTCGATACCGCAGAACGCGGGTCCGTACGCATAGCCGCTCTGCGCGAAACGCCCGTACACATCGATGGCCTTCACGGTGGTGGTGCACCGTTCCCGGATCGCGGTCAGGTCGAACATCTCCCCGCTCCCGGGGCCGCCGTCCATGATGTGGAACCGCCCGCGCGCATTACGCAACCAGGTGTCGCCGCGTACCGAGCGCTGATGGAATTCGAAGGTGCCGTCGTCCGGATCCAGCTCGAGCCGGCTGATCTGGGGTTCGTCGGACAGCACGCACGCACGTTCGAATTCGACGAATTCCAGGGCGCACGATTGCCCGGTCGCCTCGGCCGCCGCGGCGAGTGCCGCCTCGATATAGGCCGCACCGGGAACGATCACCGAACCGAACACATCGTGTTCGCGGACCCAGGACAACCGGTGGTCGTCCCAGCTGATCTCCCAGGTCGGACGGGCACCGTCGACCGGTTTGAGCATCGGGTGCCGCTGCCCGCCGGCTCGGTAGCGCTGGGAGACCTCGCTCTCGTTCCAGAACGACTGCCGGATCCACGGATTCTTCGGTAGCTCGAGCACCGGGGTCTCCCCGGGTTGGCACCGCCGCCAATCCACCGCGCCGCCCGCGGTGTAGAGACGCGCGAAGGTATCGAGGAATACCGCCCAGTCGTCCTTGGTCCGCATGAGCGACGGCACGATGGTGGCGTCCGCGGAGATCTCGGTGACCGAGTTCGCCAGTACCGGATGCGGACTCAGCTCGACGAAGGTGTCGTAGCCGTCCGACAACATCGCCCGGATGGCCGATTCGAACAGTACGGGCTGCCGGAAGTTGCGCCACCAGTATTCGGTCCCGAGTTCGGAGCCCTCGATACGGGCGCCGGTCAGCGTCGAGTACAGCGGGATATCGGTATCCGAATGCTCGATCTCGCCCAGCGCCGCGAGCAGTTCGGTCCGCAGCGGATCCATATCCCGGCTGTGGCACGCACAGTTCACCCGCAACAAGCGGGCGAAGACGCCCTGGTCGGCGAGTTCGGTGGCCAGTGTCTCGAGTACCGGACGCCGCCCGGACAGGGTGCTGGCCTTGGGGCTGTTCAGCGCGGAGACCCACACCTCGTCCGGATACCGTGCCGCCAGTTCCCCGGCCTGTGCCTCGGAGACCGCGACGAACATCATGCCGCCGGTGGGATCCGCCGTGTCCTGGATCCGTGCGCGGTGGCAGATCACCTTCAGCGCCTCGGACAGGCCGAGCGCGCCCGATACATGCGCGGCGGCGATCTCACCCATACTGTGCCCGACCACCGCGTCCGGTTCGATACCCCGGGACCGCCAGAGTTCGACCAGCGCCACCTGGAGCGCGAACATGGTCGGTTGCAGATAGCGGGTCTCCCCGATCCGCGACGACTCCTCGTCGGCGGTGAGGGCTTCGTGGATGGACCAGTCGATGTACTGCCGGGCGACCCGGTCGCATTCCAGGATCTTGTCCCGATACACCGGGGAGGTCTGCAGCAGTGTGCGTCCCATGGCGTACCACTGCGGACCCTGCCCGTTGAAAACGAACGCGATCTTCCCGCTGCCGCCACGGCGGACCTGTCCGGTGATCACCTCGTCCGCGCGCAGTTTCGCCACCGCCTCCGCCGCGTCGGCGGCGACGACCGCGCGACGGAACTCGTGGTGCCCGCGCCGCAGCGCGGTGGCCGCGCTGTGGGCGACCAGATCGGCGCCGGGCCGTTCGAGGGCTGCCGCGTGTCGTTCGGTCAGCAGGTCGAGCGCCGCGGCGCTGCGGGCGCTGAAGGTGAGCACGGCCGGGCCGGATTCCGGGCCGATCGGCTCGGCGGTCACCCCGGTCTCCGCGATCGCCTCGCCCAGTACGACATTTGCGTTCGTGCCGCCGAAGCCGAAGGAGTTCACGCTGGCATAGGCCACGGAATAGCCCTCGGGCCATGGCTGTCCGGTCGCGGCGACCGCGATGGGCAGGTTCCCGAAATCGATATCCGGGTTGCCCGCACGGTAGTGCAGACTCGCGGGCACCCGCCTGTTCCGCACGCAGAGCGCGGCTTTGATCAGCCCGGCGATCCCCGCGGCCGCCTCCAGATGCCCGATATTGGTCTTGATGGAGCCGAGCAGCGCGGCCCGGCCTCGCTCCCGTCCGTCGCCCAGGACACGACCGAGTGCGTTCGCCTCGATCGGATCACCCACCGGTGTACCGGTTCCGTGTGCCTCGACGTAGCCGATCTCAGCGGGCGCGACCCCCGCCGCCGCGAGCGCGGCCCGGAAATTGGCCTCCTGCGATTCGCCGCTGGGGACCGTGATGCCCTGGGTGCGGCCGTCCTGGTTGACCGCGCTGCCGTGGATCAGCGCGTAGATCCGGTCACCGTCGGCACGGGCGGCACTCAGCGGTTTCAGCAATACCAGGCCGACCCCCTCGCCGCGCACGTAGCCGTTGGCCGAGGCGTCGAACGCCCGGGACCGGCCGTCGGGCGAGAGCATCGCGGCCTGGCTGAGCGCGATCCCGAACTGCGGCGTCAGCATGAGGTTCACCCCGCCGGCCAGGGCGAGTTCGCTCTCCCCCCGGCGCAGGCTCTCCACGGCCAGGTGCACGGCTACCAGTGAGGACGAGCACGCGGTATCGATGGTCATACTCGGCCCGCGCAGGTCGAAGGTATAGGAGAGCCGATTGGAGACGATGCTCATGAAGGTGCCGGTGGCCGAATGCGGCCCCAGCCCTTCCACTTCGCTCGGTGCCGATTGCAGCGCACCGTAGTCCTGGCTGCACGCACCGATGAACACACCGGTCCGGCTGCCGGCGCAGGAGCCCGGCACCGTGCCCGCGTCCTCGAAGGTCTCCCAGGCGACTTCCAGCAACTGCCGCTGCTGCGGATCCATCTGCTCGGCAATACGCCCCGAGATACCGAAGAAAGCCGCGTCGAAGGTGTCCACCCGGTCGAGGTAGCCGCCACTCCGGGCGCTGATCCGGCCCGGTTGCTGCGGTTTCGGCGAATAGAACCGGTCGACGTCCCAGCGGTCGGCCGGGGTGGGGGTGATCGCGTCCACGCCCTGTTCGAGCAGTTCCCACAGGTCCGCGGGACCGGATACGCCGCCCGGAAGCCGGCAGCCGATCCCGATGACGGCCACCGGCTCACTGTCGCTGTAGTTCATTGCTGCTCCAGATATTTGAAGGCGGCGAGCACCTGTGCCGTGGTGTAGACGTCCTGTGTCGCTCGGAAGGCGCTGTAACTCTCGGTTTCCGGGTAGGGGTAACGCCCGCCGTACCAGGACCCGTCCTCGCGCCGCCGGTCCAGCAGCCAGTCCACCGCGCGCCGTACGGGCGGTTCGCCGATATCCATCCCGGTGTGGGCGAGGGTCATCAGGGCGAGCGCGGTCTGCAGTTCGGGTACCGACGGCTCGCCGCGGAATCCGGCGACCTCGGAGAACCAGCTGCCTTCCGGGCGCTGCTGTTTCAGGACGAAATCGCGAGCGCGGGCGGCGGCGGCGTAGTTGCCGAATTGCACGAGAGCGGCAACCGCGGGGCGCATCAGGTAGTAGTGCGTGCAGTAGTAGTACCAGTTGATCCCGAAATGACCTTCGCGGTCCTGCTTTCCGGCGAGAAAGTCGAGAGCTTCGTCGAGATGGATCGGATCGACACCGGCCTCGTCCAGCGCGCACAGGGCAAATCCGGTTACCGAGGGCTCCAATTGAAATGCTCTGGGGATATGGCTGTGCACTTCTTCCCAGGGGCCGTCCGCGAGCTGTCTACTGCGCAGGAATTCCGCTTTGCGCCCGGCCTTCTCGTCGAATCCCAGCAGGGCGAGCGACGAGATGTACTCGCTACTGGTCTCCGTGCAGTACTCGGCGGGACCGATCTCCGTCGCGCCCCAGCTGAGCATACCGGTCGGCTTCTCGCGGCCCGCGAGGAAAGCGAGTATCCGCTCCGTCACCGGACCGAAATCCGCAGGTAACTCCTTCTGCCACAACGATATCGCCTTGAGCGCGTTGACGGAGTCCCACTCCTGGAACACCACGATCGAGGAATCCTCGGCGATCGATCCGTCCGGCTGCTGGCCCGCGCGGAAGTACTCACAGGCCTCGAAGACCACTCGGTCGACCGACAGTGCGCGTTTTTCGAAATGATCGGAAAGCATGGCCGACTAACGCGGAGTGTTTTCCGGGAAACTGCAGCAGCCAGAAGCATTCCGATCGTTCACATTTCACTCCGCGTACCGCCGGGGACAATCACACGGCGAATGCAACGCCGACACCGGCGAAGCTAACACAACGCAATCACCCGCGCGCTTCCCAAGTGTGGGAAGCGGGAACTTGCGCAAACACGCGAAATCGGGCACAGGGTAATCCTTTTGCCGGGCGCGGGGATGCCCTTCGGCAGACATTGCGAGCGAGCTTCCCGGCTTTCGAGCTACCGTTTGCGACAGCGCAATCGGTGCGGTACGTTCCGGCCTGCCGGAGGGCGCTGTTCCGGTGGATTTGGAGTCACGAAATGAACCGTGGAGATCGCACGCCGCTTCGCTGGGTGGAAGTCACGACACTGAGCGATCTACTGGAACGGCGGGCCCACGAACATCCCGAACGCATCGCCCTCGCCTTCCCGGATATCGAAGTCGGCTACGCGGAATTGGCGGATCGGGCCGATCTGCTGGCCCGCGGGCTGCTCGCCGCCGGGGTGGCGCCCGGCGAAACGGTCGGCATCCTGCTGCCGAACTGCCCCGATTCCATCGCCGCGCTCTTCGCGGTGACCCGGATCGGCGCCCTCCCGGTGCCGATCAACAGCCGGTTCAAAGAACACGAACTGGCCCAGGTGGTGAACCACTCGAGAATGCGACTGTTGTTCGTCCATTCCGCCACTCCGGTTCCGCACGCCGTCCGGGAACAGGCCGCGCGACTGCGCGAGGTGGTCCAGCTCGGCCCGGGCGATGCCCCCGCGGGCGTACGCCCCGAATCCGAATTCCTGCGGGCCGCGGCCGGGATCGACCCCGGACTGTCCCGGGACCGAAGCCGCTACGTGCGCGTCCGCGATACCGCGGTCGTCATGTACACATCCGGCACCTCCGCCAGCCCCAAAGGCGCCATGATCAGCCACGAGGCGCTGATCCGGTTCGCGACAGGCGCCGTACACAGCCGGCTCGGGCTCCACGCGGACGACCGTGTCTGGACGCCGCTGCCCCTGTTCCACATCGGGGCGGTGGCCTTCGCCGTCGCCAGCATCTACGCGGGTTGCACCTACTGTCACGTCGGTTTCTTCCGGCCCGATACCGCGCTGGAGCAACTCGAGGCCCAGCGCGCCACGGTCGCGCTGCCCGGTTTCGAGACGGTCTGGCTGCCCGTGCTGAACCATCCCGATTTCGCCACCCGGGACCTTTCGGCGTTGCGCCTGGTGATGACCGTCGGCGTCCCGGAACGCGTCCGCGATATGGCGAACCGCCTGCCGCACGCGGTCCAGGTCTCGTGTTTCGGGATGACCGAGGCATCCTCGTTCCTCTCCCTGAGCGAACAGACCGATACGCAGGAGCAGCGGACCACCACCGGTGGACGGCCGTTGCCCGGAATGGAATGCCGCGTGGTCGATCCCGAGACCGGGCTCGACCTGGCACCCGGCACCGAGGGCGAACTACTCTTCCGCGGAACCAACTGCTTCGACGGCTACCTGCACGATCCGGAACTCACCGCACGATGTTTCGACGAGCAGGGCTGGTTCCACACCGGGGATGTCGCGGTCATGGACGATGAGGGCCGGGTGACGTTCGTGAGCCGCCTCAAGGACATGCTGAAGGTGGGCGGCGAGAATGTTTCCGCGGTCGAAGTGGAGGATTTCCTGCTCCGGCATCCCGCGGTCCACATCGTGCAGGTGGTCGCGGCGCCGGATTCCTATTACGTCGAGGTCCCCGCGGCCTTCATCGAACTCGTGCCGGGCGCGGTCGTGACCGAACAGGAGATCATCGACTACTGTCTCGGCGCTATCGCGACCTATCGCGCCCCGCGCTACGTCCGGTTCGTCGAGGAATGGCCGATGTCCGGCACCAAGATCAAGAAATACGTACTGCGGGAACGTATCCGCGACGAACTGGCCGAACGCGGAATCGACCGCGCCCCGAAGCTACGGGCGCCGCAGGATGCCCGATGAGCGGCGAACTACGCACCGTCGCCCGGCTGTACCGGAACTCACTGCGCCTGCGCACCTCCACCGCGCTGGGCGACCCGGTGGCCTCGATACTCGACCTGCCCCGTGGTGCGGACGGCCACACCCACTACGAACGGATCCGGGCCCGCGGGGATCTGGTCCGCGGGCGCAGCGGATTGTGCATGACCGCCTCGCACGCCGTATCCAACGAAGTACTGCGTGACAACCGGTTCCGGGTGGCGCCCACGTCCGCGGTCCGGCTGAGATTACGTCCGCTACCCGGCCAGCGGACGGATTTCCTGGTACACCCGCTCGACGATTCCCTGGCCTCGGCCAATCCGCCGGAGCACACCCGGCTCCGTAAACTCGTCGCACCGCTGTTCGGTGCCGCCCAGATGCGCGCCCGCCGCGACTTCGTCGAGGAACTGGTCGACCGGCAACTCGATGCGCTCGACACAACCGAACCGGTGGATCTGATCGACACCTTCGCGCTGCGGATCCCGAGTCTGGTGATCGCCGAACTGCTGGGTCTTCCGGCTACCGATCACGATCATTTCGCGCGCTGGGGAATCGAATTCGGCGCGACGGTAGACGGGGCGCGCGGCGCGCGCGAACGCCGGCGCACCCAGGTACTGCTGGCCGAACTCACCGACTATTTCGCCGCGGCCGTGGCCGCCCGCCGCGCCGAACCCGGCCCCGATCTGATCACGGCGCTCACCGCCGCGGTCGACGAGGGCGCGATGACCGAAGCCGGCCTGGTATCCACCTGCCAGGCACTGCTGATCGGCGGTTTCGTCACCACCGCCAATATCATCGGCAATGCGATGATCGCGCTGTCGGCGAGTCCCGATCAGCACGAGATGTTCGCCGCCGAACCCGATCTGGCCGCCGCGGTGGTCGAGGAGACGCTGCGCTGGGAGGCACCCGCCCAGTACAGCGTGCGGGTGGTGGGCGAGCCGCTCGAACTGGCCGGTCGAGAGCTGACCAAGGGCACCCCCGTGGTCGCGCTGCTGGCCGCCGCCAACCGGGATCCGGCGGTGTTCACCCATCCCGGCCGGTTCGATATCGCCCGGCCGAACGCCCGCGACCATCTCTCGTTCGCGGCCGGCGCCCACTACTGCCTGGGGGCGGGACTGGCCCGGATGGAGGGCGAGATCGCACTGCGCGGGCTGTTCCGCCGGTTCCCCCGGATACATGCCGTGGGTGAACCCGCGTACTGCCCGTCGCGGGTCATCCGCGGACCCCAGCGCCTGCTGGTACGAACCCACGACCGAGCCCGTTCGCTGCCCGGCTGACCGATCCCACCGCCGCCCCTTTCCGAATCCATCCCGGCCCGCCTCCGGCGACCGGGCCCGCCCGAGGTGAATCATGCTCGACCCCGCCCCGTCCGTACCCTCGCACCGCCGTAGCACTTCCGTGCGGCGCGCACTGCTGCTGTCGGCGGCGCTGCTCGCGACGCTCACCGCCGGCGCCGCGCCCGCCGCCGCGGCGTACGACAAACCCGGTTCGTGTCAGGAGGTGTCGATACCCGTATCGGTCACCGAGCGCGGCCCGGCGGACAATACCGTCGCCGCGACCTTCTGCACCCCGCGACAGTGGGCCGACGGACCCCGGCAGGCGGACGTGCTGGTGGCGGGCGCGACCTACAACCGCGGGTACTGGGACTCCTCGTACGAACCGGAAACCTATTCCTATGTCGACGACACGCTGGCCGCCGGTCGCGCGACCTTCGGTTTCGACCGGCTCGGTACCGGGGCGAGTTCGCGCCCCGCCAGCAGCGCGCTGACCGTGTCCAGCGATGCCTTGGTGCTGCACCAGCTCATCGGCTGGGTGCATGCGCGGGGGTACACCGAAGTCAACGCCGTCGGCCATTCGCTCGGCTCGGCCACCCTCACCCACGAGGCCTCGCGCTGGCACGATCTGGAGCGGGTGATCCTCACCGGTGTGATCCATCTGCCGGGGATCGGACTGAATTCGACCGGCTTCTTCACCAGCCTCTATCCGGCGGCGCTCGATCCGATCGCGGCGGGGCGCGACACCGACCCCGGTTATCTGACGACCCAGCCGGGCCGCCGGGGCGCCGCCTTCTACAACCCGCGTACCGCCGACCCCGCTGTGATCGCGCACGACGAACGCACGAAGGACGTGACCACCGTCGGTGAGGTCGCCGAGTCGTCGACCACGCTGTTGAGTCCCGCAGCAGGGAACGTGAGCCAGGGCATCACCGCCCGGGTTCTGGTGGTGATGGGCGCGGAGGACGATATCTTCTGCAATTTCGCGGTGAGCTGCCGCGATGCCGGCGCCGTCGCCGCCAACGAAGCGCCCTACTACAGCGGTGCCGCCGATTTCGACACACTCGTCGCCCCGGGGGTCGCTCATAACCTCACCCTGCATCCCAGTGCACCGCAGACCTTCGCGGCGATGAACCACTGGATCACCACCGGCGATATCTGATCCGCCACGGAATACCGTTCTCAGGCGGGATGCCCCGGTGTCATGGTGGCGACATGACCTAGCCGTAGCACGGCCGGAGCATCCGCCTGCACCTCGCCGGTCTCGGGCGCGAGCACGACTCCGATGTGATCACCGAAGTCGTAGCGGGTGACGATACGGCCGCAGAACCAGGCCACGGCATCGAGCAGCACCGGCACTCCGTGTGGTCCGCTCCGCCAGCGGCACCGGTCGAATTTGTCGATCTCGTCACCGGTTTCGGCACCGAACAGCTCCGCGAGGCCGGTGTTCGCCGCGCTCACCAGGTGCACACCCAGGAACTCCGCCTGCGGCGCTACCCGGTAGGTGTGGTTCGCCGCGGACAGGCAGACCAGGAACCGCCGCGGGTCGATCCCGATCTGAGAGGCGAACCCGACCAGGCAGCCGGACCGCTCGCCGCCCGCGGCGACGGTGATCAGATAGACCGGCGCGTCGGCGGCCGCCACCAGATCGTCGAAGGCATGGGATTCCGATTCCGAATTCGCCGGCATGAACCCGGTATATCAGGCCGGCCCGGGTACGGTCAGCCGCGGCGCCCGGCCGGGATGTCAGTAGAAGACCGGGCCCGGGACGCCGCCGCCCACCGCGACCGCGTCACCGGTGACGGCGATACTGCGCGGTGACGCCAGGAAGGTCACCACATCGGCGACCTCGCGGGCGTCGATGATCCGGCCCACCGAGTTGCGGGCCA
Organism: Nocardia sp. NPDC001965; assembly: GCF_053594175.1. Classification (NCBI taxonomy): domain Bacteria; kingdom Bacillati; phylum Actinomycetota; class Actinomycetes; order Mycobacteriales; family Nocardiaceae; genus Nocardia; species Nocardia sp. NPDC001965. The sequence continues at coordinate 137,468 of NZ_JBSFDZ010000003.1, read as the reverse complement.
GCGCGCGCTCCAGCTCGGCGACGGGCGTGCCGGATTCCGCGGACTGTTCGGCCAGCCGCGCAGTGAGCCGTTCGGTCCTGGTCAGCCCGGGATGTACGACCGTCACGTTCACCCCTTTCGGACCGAGCTCGTCGGCGAGGTTCTTGGTCAGCGCGGAAACGCTGATATTGCGCACGGTCTGCGCGATGGAATTCGCTTGCCGGGCGCCGAGTCCGCTGACGTTGACGATGCGGCCCCACCCCTGTGCGATCAGATGCGGTGCGACCGCCCGGGCAGTGCGCAAATAGCCGAGTACCTTGATCTCGATCTCCCGGCGCACCACCGCGTCGGTGGTGTCGGCCAGATCCGCGGGCGCGCCCGCACTCCACGGTGTGGCCGCCGCATTGACCAGGATGTCCACTCCGCCGAGTTCGGCGACCGTCCGCGCGACGAGCTCCCGGACCTGATCGTCGTCACCGGTATCGGTGGGTACGGCGATCACCCGTCGGCCCGACTCCGCCGACAGTGCGCTGGCCGCGGCCGCGAGCGGTTCGGCCGAGCGGGCCGCGAGGGCCACCTCCACGCCTTCGCTCGCCAGCCCGCGCGCGACGGCCAGCCCGATTCCCGAGCTGCCGCCGGTGACGATCGCCCGTTTCCCGTTCAGTTCCAGATCCACCCCGAGCACGTTAACGGCCGGTGCGGCGCGGGTCGCGGATCCCGCTCGGACCGATTCGAACTCCGGTCGACCGGACCTCATCGGCAGCCGGGGGGATCCGATCCCGGTCCCGATCCTCATCCGCCGGCGGCCGGCACGGCCGGGCACACCCACTCCGCCATCACATCGGCGAGGGCACGGACCCCGGTTCGACAGTCCTGCGGCCGGGCGAACTCGACGGGCGAATGCGAGACACCGGTCGGATTCCGGACGAACAGCATCGCTGTCGGCACCAGGGCCGACAGGATGCCCGCGTCGTGTCCGGCCGCGGTCGGCAGTACCGGTATCTCCCCGAGCTGCGCAAGCGCCCGTCCGACCCGGTCGCGGATCCGGGCCGGGAATTCGACAACGGGCGTCACCGATTCGGCCTCGATCCGGAGACCGATACCGGCGACGGCCGCATCGGCAGTGGTCTGTTCCCCGATGTCGGCGACGAGCCGGCGCAGCGTGTCCTCGTCGGCGGCCCGGGCGTCCAGCCAGGCGGTGATCTCCGAGGCGATCGCATTGGCCCCGTTGGGCAGCACCGTGATCTTGCCGAAGGTCGCGACCGCGCTGTGCAGTTCGGCGGCCCGCCGGGCAGTGTGCACCGCGGTGGCGTAGGTGAGCATCGGATCGCGGCGGTCGATCAGCCGGGTCGCCCCGGCGTGGTTGGCCTCCCCGGCGAACTCGAACACCCACCGCCCGTGCGGCCAGATGGACGAGGCCACCGCGACCGGCCGGTCCACCAGGTCCAGGGCCCGGCCCTGCTCCACATGCAGTTCGACATAGACCCCGACCCGCTTCACCAGATCGGGGTCCGGTCCGAGGTGACCGATATCGTGGCCCGCGCCGCGTAATGCCTCGGCCAGGGTGATGCCGTCGGCGTCGCGCAATCCGAGCGCGCGGTCGGCGCTCAGCGCACCGGTGCTCAACTGCGATCCGACGCAGGCGACACCGAACCGGGCGCCTTCTTCGTCGCAGAAGGCCACGACGGCCACCGGCCGGTCCGGCACGATTCCGCGGTCGCGGACCAGGTCCACGGCGGCGAAGGCACTCACCACCCCGAGCGGCCCGTCGAAGGCGCCGCCGTCGGGGACCGAGTCCAGATGCGAACCGGTGACGAAGGCGTCGACCGGGTCGCCGTTCCATCCCGGCGGCAGCCACCATGCCCACAGGTTGCCGTTACGGTCCACCTCGACCTGCATATCGCGCGCGGCGGCGCAGCCGGTGAACCATTCGCGCAGGGTCAGATCGGCGTCGCTCCAGGCGAACCGGCGGTAGCCACCGGTCGCCGGGGCCCGGCCGATGTCCAGGATGTCGTTCCACAGGGTGTCGAAAGTGCGCATACCCGTCCTTTCAGAACCGGCCCGGGATCCAGTCGGTGCCCGCCAGCGGAACACCGGCCATGGCGGCCGCCTCCACCGTGAGCGCGACGAGATCCTCGGGTTCCAGATTGCGCAGATGCGATTTACCGCAGGCCCGGGCCAGCGTCTGTGCCTCCATGGTGAGCACCCGGAGGTAGTTCGCCAGCCGCCGGCCCGCCGCGACCGGATCGAGATTGCGGGCCAGTTCCGGGTCCTGGGTGGTGATACCGGCCGGATCGCGGCCGGCCTGGAAATCGTCGTAGTAACCGGGCGCCGAACCGAGCGCGGCATACTGTTCGGCGTAACGCGGACTGTTGTCGCCGAGTGCGATGAGCGCCGCCGTTCCGATGGCCACGGCGTCCGCGCCCAGTGCCATGGCCTTGGCGACATCGGCGCCGCTGCGGATCCCGCCGGAGACGATCAGCTGCACCTTGCGGTGCACGCCCAGTTCCTGCAGCGCCCGGACCGCCTGTGGCAGGGCGGCCAGGGTGGGGATACCGACATGTTCGATGAACACGTCCTGTGTGGCGGCCGTGCCGCCCTGCATTCCGTCCACCACGACCACATCGGCGCCGGCCTGCACCGCGAGTTTCACGTCGTAATAGGTCCGGGTGGCGCCGACCTTCACATAGACGGGTTTCTCCCATCCGGTGATCTCGCGCAGTTCGATGATCTTTATCGCCAGATCGTCCGGCCCGGTCCAGTCCGGATGCCGGCACGCCGACCGCTGATCGACGCCTTGGGGAAGGGTGCGCATCCGCGCGACCCGCTCGGTGATCTTCTGCCCGAGCAGCATCCCGCCACCACCCGGTTTCGCGCCCTGTCCGAGCACGATCTCGATCGCGTCGGCCTTGCGCAGATCATCGGGGTTCATCCCGTATCGCGACGGCAGGTACTGGTAGACGAGATTTTCCGACTGGCCGCGTTCCTCCGCGGTCATTCCGCCGTCACCGGTGGTCGTCGAGGTGCCCACCGCGCTCGCACCCCGCCCCAACGCCTCTTTGGCCTGGCCGGAGAGCGCGCCGAAACTCATTCCGGCAATGGTCACCGGGATATCGAGGTGCAGCGGTTTCGTCGCGTACCGATCGCCGAGTACGACAGCGGTATCGCAGCGTTCGCGATAACCCTCGAGGGGATAGCGGGACATGGAGGCACCGAGGAACAGCAGATCGTCGAAATGCGGCAGCGGGCGTTTGGCGCCCCAGCCGCGAATATCGTAGATACCGGTTTCGGCGGCGCGCTGGATCTCGGCGATGACAGAGCGCGGATAGGTCGCCGATTCACGAAGGGCCGGGCCGACCGGCGTGGGAGTGGTCATATGCGGTCTCTCCTGATCGCGCGTCAGTAGGCGCCGAGGTTGTCGACATGGAAGTTGTAGAGCGTGCGGGCCGAGCCGTACCGGGTGAACTCCGCGGGGTCGGCGTCGAACCCGGCCCTCGCGAGGAGCTCACCGAGTTCGGCCAGATGTTGCGGGCGCACGGGCTTCTCGATACAGTCCGCGCCGAGCGAGGCCACCCGGCCGCGGACATAGATCCGGGTCTCGTAGAGCGAATCACCCAGCGCCTCACCGGCATCACCACAGACGACCAGACGACCGGCCTGCCCCATGAAAGCGCTCATATGCCCGATATCGCCGCCGACGACGATATCGACGCCTTTCATCGAGATACCGCATCGCGCGCCCGCGTCACCCTCGATCACCAGCAGGCCGCCGTGTGCGGTCGCACCGGCCGACTGGGACGCGTTACCGGTGACCCGGACGGTGCCCGACATCATGTTCTCCGCCACTCCGACACCCGCGTTGCCGCGAACGGTGACGGTCGCCCGCTGGTTCATTCCGGCGCAGTAGTAACCCACATGCCCCTCGACGACCACCTCGATATCGTCGTCGAGACCACAGGCCAGCGCATGCGCCCCCCGCGGCCCGGTGATCGTGACGCGGCGTGGCGCGTCCGGCGCGTGCAACAGCGCGTTGATCTCGCGCACGGTATGCGTGCCGAGATCCATCGCCGGCGGCGCGGATCCGGCCCGCACGGCGTCCGCGGTGCTCACTGTCGGTGCCATACGTAGACCTCCTCCGGTTCGGGTTCGAAGATGCGCGCCTGTGCCACGCCCGGCAGGTCGGCCAGCGCGCGGTATTCCGAGGCCATCGCCACCCAGCGTTCGGTTTCGGCGACGACCGCGGGTTTACAGGCGATCGGATCGCGTACCACGGCGAACGATTCACGGTTGGCGACCAGCAGGGTGTAGAAGCCGTCGAAACGTTCGGCCAGCAGGCGCAGCGCCTTCTCCAGATCGGCGCCCGCGGCGAGTTGCCGGGCCAGGAACCGGGCTCCCACCTCGGTATCGTTCTCGCTGTCGAAAACCACCCCGGCTCGTTCCAATTCGTGTTTCACACTCATATGGTTCGAGAACGATCCGTTGTGTACCAGGCACTGATCCGGTCCGACCGAGAACGGATGCGAACCGGCCGCGGTGACCGCCGATTCGGTCGCCATCCGGGTGTGCGCGACACCCTGCCAGCCCGCCGCGGCGGGTAACCCGAACCGCCGGGCCAGCATGCTCGGATCGCCGACCCCCTTGAGCACGGTGAGATCGCGGCCGAGCCCGACGATACGGGCGAGCGGGGCCGCCCGGCGCGCGGCGGCGGCGAGGTCCGCGGGTTCGGCGTTCGCGGACAGGACAGTGGTCGGCGCCAGATCGATACCGGTGACCGGCACACCGATCTCGGCGCCGATCACTGCCGCGAGTTCCGCGGCGGGCATCCCGGCCCCGAGCAGCGACACCGTCGCCGAGTCCGGCGGTGACCATCGCGGATCGCCGTATATCGCCATCCCGGCCGAATCCGGACCGCGCTCGCACATCTGGTCGAGCATCGTGGTCAGCAGTTCGCCGAGCCGTGGGTGCAGCGCGGGGTCGCGGAGATGCAACCCGACAATTCCGCACATATGAACTCCTCGTTCGGTCGCGGTATCAGAAAGCGGTCAGGTATTCGTCGATCTCCCAGGTGGAGACCGTGTTGTGCCAGGCGAAGAACTCGTCCCGTTTGAGCCGGGCGAAGTAATCGCTGACGCCGGGCCCCGCCCCGTTCAACGCGTCGGCGACCACCGGGTCGGCGTCGAGCGCGTCCATGGCGTGCAGCAGGGTCATCGGCAGCATCGCTGCCGCATGCCGCTGATCACCGGGGGCGCCGGGATCGAGCTCGCGTTCGATACCGTCCAGGCCCGCGGCCACCCCCGCGGCCAGCGCCAGATAGGGGTTGGCCGAACCGTCACCGCCGCGCAACTCCACCCGGTGCTCGTCGGGGACACGCAGATAGTGGGTCCGGTCGTTACCGCCGTATGTGGCGTAACGCGGCGACCAAGTGGCACCGCTGCTGGTGGCGACCGCCCCGAGCCGTTTGTAGGAGTTGACCGTGGGTGCCAGCACCGCCTGCATCGCGCAGGCATGGTCGAGCAGGCCCGCGATGAAGGCGTAGGCGGTACCGGACAGTCCCAGACCGCGGGTGTCACCGCTGTCGGGGAAGACCGGCTGCTCCCCGTGCCACAGCGACAGGTGCAGATGCATACCCGATCCGGTGCGATCGGCGAACGGTTTGGGCATGAAAGTCGCACGCATACCGCGTTTCTCGGCGATCACCGACAGCAGATATCGCGCGGTGATCACCCGGTCCGCCGTGGTCATGGCCTCGGCGTAGGCGAAGTTCTGTTCGAACTGGCCGTTGGCGTCCTCGTGGTCGCTGGCATAGTTTCCCCAGCCCAGCGTGTTCATCGCCGCCGAGATCTCGGTGAGGTGGTCGTACATCCTGGTCACATCGCGGGCGTCGTAGCACGGCTGCCTGCTGGTATCGGCGCGGTCGGCGGTGCGCAGCGTCCCGTCGGGTTCCCGGTGCACCAGGAAGTATTCGATCTCGGCACCGGCCTGCACCGTGAGTCCGCGCCCAGCGGCCCGGCGCAGTGCCGCCCGCAGGATCACCCGTGGCGAATACGGCCACGGCCTGCCGTGCACATGTGGGTCACAGTGCACGAGCGCCAGACCGGGGCGGATGAACGGGATCGGCGTGAAAGAGGTGGGGTCGGGGACGGCGACCAGGTCCGGATCCCGGGGCTGCTGCCCCATGGTGCCGGCGGCATAGCCGGCGAAACCGGCGCCGTCGGCCTCCAGTTGGGCGACCGCCTCGATCGGTACGAGTTTGGCGCAGGGTTTACCCGCCAGGGTGGTGAACAGCGCGAGGATGTATTCGGTGCCGGTGGCCTCGGCCGCTGCCGTGAGTGTGCGCGCGGTGGTGGCGGTCTCCCGCACGGGTACAGGACCGGGGACAGTGTCGATGGTCATTATCGCTCCAGACGATCGGTGGGCGGTACGGGCGGGAAGGTGTCAGCGCATCTCCCCCGCCCCCTGATACGGATGCGGGCTCACCAGCGGATCGCCCTCCGCGAAACGGGACCAGCGGAAATCGTGCGGATCCACCCCGGGTAGGTCGGTCTTTCCGGTGGTGAGCAGATCGGCCACCAACCGGCCCACCGCCGGGGCGATCTTGAATCCGTGGCCGGAGAAGCCGGTGGCCAGGAACAGTCCCTCGACCGGTGCCGGACCGATGATCGGGTTGTAGTCGGGGGTGACGTCGTAGGCACCGACATAGGAGCCGGTGATCCGTGGGTCGGGCATATCCGGTAGCCGGTGGCCGAGTTTGCCGATGACGGTGTCCACGGTGCTCTCGTCGGCACGGTTCACGTAGTTGTCGGGATCGATGTACTCCGGCGCCCGGTGATCGGAATTTCCGGTCAGCAGTTCACCATTGGGCTCCCGGCACAGATAGGACAGTCCAGCCAGATCGGACAGCACCGGGACCACGGGCAGTGGCGCACCCTGATCGACCAGTACCAGTTGCGCCCGCTGGGCCCGCACATCGACCGGGACGCCCGCGGACGCCGCCAGCGCCGGTGTCCACGGGCCGGCCGCGAGCACCACTGTGCCCGCGTGGATCCGGGTCCCGTCGTGGAGCCGGACCCCGCGCACCGCGCCGTCGGGTCCGGCGATCAGTTCGCGGACCGGTGCGGACTGGCGGATCCGTACCCCGAGTTTCCGGGCCGCCGCCGCGAACGCCATTCCGGCCAGGTACGCCTCGCCGCGCCCGCCGAGCGGTTCGTAGGCGAAGGCGGCGAAATCCGCGAGCTCGAGGCCGGGCCATAGTTCACCCATCGCGTCGTGGCCGATCAGCTCGACCCGGATGCCGAGCGCCTGCATCATCGCGACGTTCGCGTGCAGTGGGCCGATATTGTCGGCGCCCACCCCGACCACGTATCCACACTGTTGGAAGCCCATATCGTCGCCGAACAGCTCCGCCGCGCGGGTGAACACATCGACTCCGTACCAGGCCATGGCGGCCAGCGACGGTACGCCGTAGTGGCAGCGCACGACACCGCTGGACTTACCCGTCATGCCCGAGCAGAGGGTGCCGCGTTCCAACACCAGCACATCGGTCTCGCCCTGTTCGGCCAGCGACCAGGCGATGGCGAGCCCTTCCAGTCCCCCGCCCACGATCACGTAGCTATGGGTTTCGCGCACCGGCATCCTCACTGCTGTTTCCTGTCATTATCTGATGTCATTTGCTATGAAACACGCGGGATATGACGGTGCTGTTACCGCGGCGTCAGTACCGAATGACTTCACCGCCCCAGCCGTCCGCACTCCGGCCGCGCGACAGACAAGATCAACAAGAGAACCACCGCCACCCGGCGGCGGTGCCCGGCAGTGGAATTAACAGAGAAGTCACCGGCGAACAATCTCCCGCAACCCGGGCCATCGTCTACTGGTGGACGAACCGGTCCACTCATGCGATACAGCAGGGTTCCCCGGGAGTACACGAAGGCGAGGAAGACATGACAGAAGCGATCGCCGCGGCGGATACCGCGTGGATACTCGCGGCCTTCACCGCCGTGAGCCTGATGGTGCCCGGGCTCGCCATGTTCTACGGCGGCATGGTCAGCATCAAGAACACCCTCAATATGGCCATGATGACCTTCGGCGCCTTCGCCGTGGTCGGCGTGCTCTGGATCCTGTTCGGCTATTCGGCCGTCCTGGGCAATTCGCTGGGCGGTGCCGGGCTGCTCGGTAATCCGCTGGAATATCTCGGATCCGCGGATCTACTCACCGCACCCGCCGAACCGGGGCTACCCCCGGCCCTCGTCTCCGGTTTCCAGCTGCTGTTCGCGGCGATCACGGTGGCGCTGATCTCCGGCGCGGTCGCCGACCGGATGAAGTTCGGCGCGTGGATGCTGTTCGCCGGGCTCTGGGCCACGGTGGTGTATTTCCCGGTCGCGCACTGGGTTTTCGCCTTCGATTCCGCGGACGGCTCGGTGCTCGGCGGCTGGATCGCGAACACACTGGGCGCGATCGACTTCGCCGGCGGCACGGCGGTGCACATCAACGCGGGCGTGGCCGCACTGGCTCTGGTCCTGGTGCTCGGCCGACGAAAAGTGTTCCCGAACGTGCCGCGACCGCACAATCTGCCGCTCACCGCCCTCGGCGCGGGGATCCTGTTCTTCGGCTGGTTCGGATTCAACGGCGGTTCCGCGCTGGCCGCCGGTAACAGCGCCGCCGTGGTGGTGCTCAACACTGTGGCCGCCGCCTGCGCCGGAGTATGCGGCTGGCTGAGCGTGGAGAAACTGCGGGAGGGCCGTGCCACCTCACTGGGCGCCGGCTCCGGACTGATCGCGGCGCTCGTCGGCATCACCCCCGCCTGCGGCGCGGTCTCGCCGATCGGCGCACTCGTCGTGGGTGCGGCCTCCGGCATGGTCTGCTGCTACGCGGTCTCGCTCAAATATCGTTTCGGCGTCGACGATTCGCTCGACGTGGTCGGCATCCACCTGGTCGGCGGCGTACTCGGCACGATCCTCATCGGCTTCCTCGCCGATCCCGCCGCACCCAACGGCGCGGCGGGCCTCTTCTACGGCGGCGGTGTCGCTGTGCTGTGGCGCCAGGTGGTGGCCGTCCTGGCGGTCCTGGCCTTCACCTTCACGGTCACGTTCGTCCTCGCCAAGATCATCGATATGACCATGGGGCTGCGTGTTCCCGCGGAGAGCGAACAGGACGGCCTCGACGCCTCGGTACACGGAGAGACCGCCTACGTGATGGAGGTCGTCACGATGACCTCCACACCGGTTCGGCCGGTGGAGGCCGTTGCCGCCGCCGAATCCATCACCGCGGGCGCGGCACGTGTCGAGGTGGCCGACTGACCGACCGCAGCGCGGACCGGCTTCCGGACGGGGGCCGGTCCGTTCTCATATCTCCTCGTGGTTGTCCGGGTAGGCGGTCACCGCGAGGAAACGGATCGGCAGCCGGACCAGATCGTTGGGCCCGTGGATACCCTCCCCGTCGAGCAACAGCGAATCCCCGGGCCGCAGGGTGTATTCCGCGGCGCCGTGGCCGTAGACCATCACTCCCTCGAGCATGTAGATGAGTTCGGTACCCGCATGCTGGAAACGCGGGAACACCTCACTCGAGCTGGTCAGCGTCACCAGCACCGGTTCCAGCCGCTTGTGCTGCCCGCGCAGCGATCCGAGCAGTTCGTAATGGTGGCCGATCCTGGTGCCGCGGCCCACGATCACCGCACCCTGTCCGGCCGCGACGTACACGGCCTCACGGATGATGTCGGCATCGCGGAACAGCGAGGTCACCGGTACGTCGAGCCCGGCCGCGAGGCGGGCGAGCGTGGACAGGCTGCACGAGGTCTGCGCGTTCTCGATCTTGGAGAGCATGGCCTTGGAGATACCGACCTTCGCCGCCATCTCACCGACGGACAGACCGCTCGCCTTCCGCAGCGCCCGCACCTGGCGTGCGATGGCAGCCTCCAGATCACCGCCGGTGGGCGGATCGCCGATCACCTCGCGCTGCACCGGCGCCGGATCACCGGTATCGCGATGGATCTGGGTGCTCGGATCATCGGCCATCGACCCACTCTAGTCGATGTTTCCCAACAGTAGACAGCCAGTGCGGTACAGCACTTTCCGATCGACTTCGGCGCACCGCTGCAGTGCTCGCCCGAACGTCGATCTTCGTTCGCCACACTCAACCTGCACGTTACGACAACGAAATACCGAGACCGTCTCATGTAATGAAACAGCGATTCTTGAAAAGAGTCGCTTGGAACCATCGAGGAGAGCCATGACCCCGCAGCACACCACCGACACCCCACCTTTCCGGGTGACCAGCGGCGCCTGGGCGAACCTGCCGAAGATGCCCGAGGCGGAGTATCCGGGGACCGAGGGTTTCATCGGCGATGTCTACGAGAACCCGGACGGCGCTGCGATGTGCAGCGGCTTCTTCGAACTTCGCCATACCGACGCACCGCTCTATTACGAGTACGCGTACGACGAGATGAAGGTGGTGCTACAGGGCGAGTTCCTGCTGGAGAACAAGGAGACCGGGCAGACCTCGATCGCCAGGGCCAAGGATGCGATCTTCTTCCCGAAAGGATCCAAGATCTACTTCAGCACCCCGGATTACGCGCTGGCCTTCTACACCGGCCACCGCGACGGCGATCTACTGTGACCGCCCATGTCGCAGATCGACTACTCCAGCATCCCGGTCTGGGCGCGCTCACCACGGCCGGATCCGACCCCGCCCGATATCACCGGTAGCTGTTATCTGCTGGTCGGCATCGGCCCCGATGCCGAACCGACCGTGCACGAATGGTCCCGCGCGCTGACCGGTGCGGCAGAGTTCCACACCCTCCTCACCGCCGATATCGGTCGCGGCCGCACCCTGCTCGCCGCCGCATTGCGCACGGCCCGAGTCGGCGTGCGCGTCCGGCTCGCGGGATCCGTGGGCGACTGTCTCGCACTGCGCGCCACCGCCACCTCGGCCGGTCTCGAGGACGACGAACTCCAGGTGGCGCCGACGGCACCGGGAACGCGGCAGCTGTTCTGCGCGCACTGCCGTGCGGTGACGGCGGTACACACCGAGATCGGCGATATCACCGCATGTTCGGGATGCGAGCAGGAACTCGTCGTCTACCACCATGTCTCGCGCCGGACCGGACAGTATCTGGGCTATCTGGCCCACGGGGAGGAATGGTCGTCGTGAACCGAACCGTGACAGCCGCGCCGGGTACCGGAACGACGGCACCGGAACTCCGCCTCGTGGTCACCGATATCGCCGAAACAGCGCCGCTGATCAAGAGTTTCACCGTCGCCGCCGCCGACGGCGCGCCACTACCGGGATTCGTCGCGGGAAGCCATCTACTCGTCCGGGCCGGTGACCGGACGAACGCCTACAGCCTCACCTCCGACGGCGTGGCTCCCACCGAGTACACGATCTCGGTGCTGCGGGTCGCCGACGGCGCGGGCGGATCTCGCGTATTGCACGACAGCGTCGAAGTGGGCGATACGCTCGCCGCCCGGCCACCGTGCAGCGCTTTCCCGCCGATCGCCCGGGCATCAGGACATCTGCTCGTCGCCGGCGGTATCGGCATCACACCGATGGTGTCGCATCTGCGCGCGGCGCGGCGCTGGGGCCGGACTGTCCGGGTGCTCTACACCTACCGGCCGGGGCGCGACGCGCACTCCGGGGAGGTCCTCGACCTGGCCGGACCGGCAGCCGAACTGTTCGACAGCGGCGCGGCGTTCCGCGCCCGACTGCCCGCGGTCCTGACCACGCAGCCGCTGGGGACACATCTCTACATCTGCGGTCCGGCCGCCATGATCGACCATGTCACCGCGACCGCGCGCGGAGCCGGCTGGCCGGAATCGCGGATCCACGCCGAACGTTTCGGCGCCGGCACACTCGATCCCGGCGAACCGTTCACCGTCACCCTCACCGAATCGGACCGCACCATCCCGGTGCCTACCGGTACCAGCCTCCTGGAAGCACTGGAAGCCGGCGGGGTCCGGGTGCCCAGCCGGTGCCGCCAGGGCGTGTGCGGCGAATGCGTGATCCCGCTGCGCGGCGGGACGCCGATCCATCGCGACCTCTATCTCGGCGACCACGAGAAAGCAGCGGCGATCATGCCGTGTGTATCCCGCGCGGCGCGCGGCACGACTCTGGAGGTACCCCTGTGACAACATCGTCCACCGGAACCGCGCCGATCACCGGCTTCCCCTTCCCGTTCACGGCCGACACCTACCGCTACAGCACAAATGTCGAGCCGGCCCGCACGATCGTGCCCACCGCGGCCGGGCAGTGGGGCGGCGCCTTCGTCGATATCGATACCGAGTACCACTCCGAACTGGCCGAACGTGCACGGATACTGGCCGCCGATCCGAGCCGGTACACCGTTCTCCCGCATATGCGCCCGGCCGCCTGGGACGCGATGGTCACGGTGCTGGGCGAACTGGCACGGGCCTGTCCGGACCGGTTCCGGCTCATCGGTACCGGCGCCGGATCCTGGCGCTGGGAGAACGATGTCCTCGGCAGCACGCAGGATTTCGTCTACGGCGCCGACACCACCCTGCCCGACGAACCGCTGCGCTTCCTGAGCACACAGATCCAGGAGGATGTGGTCCTGCTGGATCAACGTGACGGGCAACTCTTCGCCGACGCCGGGGTCGTGACCTTCGCCGCCGACTGGAGTTTCGGATTCGACGTCGGCATGAGCTTTCTGGAGATCCACGGGCCGGTGCCGCGTATCCGGCGGGAGGGTGTGATCACCCGGGCACACCGGTTCCTGACCCGCCTGCAACCGCACCAGCCCTATCGGCGCACCAACTGGACCATGACGATCGGGCGGCGACTGGACGTATCCACCGAGCGCTATCCGGAATGGGGGCCGGACCGGGAGATGATCCGGCACGTCGACGACCCGACGTTCGGCCGGCTGGTACATCTACGGGTCGAGGTGCAACATCTGCTCCGGCTGCCGGACTCCGGAGCGGTGATGTTCCTGATCCGCACCCATCTGCTGTCACTGGCGGAACTGGCCACAGTCGACCAGTGGCGTTCCCGGACCGCGACCGTGCTCGACGAACTACCCGACGATATGGCCGACTACAAAGGGATCAGCCGGTACCGGGCGCGGGCAGCGGATTGGCTGCGGGCCGCGGCCGGCACCGGACCGGCCGTCGCGGTGGACATCCGCTGAGGCCGGTCCCGCCCGGGATCAGGCGGCCGTGCTGACCGACTCGTCACCCTCGGGTTCGGCGAGTGCCTGTTCGCGCAGGGTCCGCAGCGTTTTCGCGAGGATCCGCGACACCTGCATCTGCGAGATATCGAGCCGTTCGGCGATCTGGACCTGGGTCATGTTCGCGAAGTACCGCCACACCAGGATCTGCCGTTCCCGCTGCGGCAGTTCCGCGATCAGCGGACGCAGCGTCATTGCGTCCTCGAGCAACCGGTAGCAGGGGTCTTCCCCGCCCAGCCGGGCCAGTACCGCCGGCGGCGAGGTGTCGTCGTCCTGGTCGTCGGCACCGGCGTCCAGCGAATTGCTGGTGTGGGCGTTACCGGCGATGAGCGCGCGGGTGACATCGGTGAGATCGGCGCCGAGTTCGGTCGCGATCTCCCGCGCGGTGGGCATCCGGCCGAGCCGCTGATACAGGGTCTCGGTGGCCGGGCCGATCCGCAGGTGGAGTTCCTTGGTCCCGCGCGGCACCCGCACGGCCCAGGTGTGATCGCGGAAGTGCCTACGCACCTCGCCCATGATGGTCGGGATCGCGAAGGACAGGAACGAACTGCCCCGCGACCGATCGAAGCGATCCACCGCCTGGACCAGGCCGAGCCGGGAGATCTGGAGCAGATCGTCGAACGACTCGCCGCGGCCGGCGAAACGCCGGGCGATATGTTCGGCCAGCGGTAGGCAGCGGTGCACGATCTGCTCGCGCATCGCCCGCCGGCGCGGATCCTCGGCCGCCAGCGCGTCGAGTTCGGCGAACAGTGGCTCGATATTGTCGTAGCTGTCACCGTTCCCGGGCGTATGGCCGGTACGCGCCGGCCGGGCGGCCGGGCGATGGTCGGTCGCGGATTCGGTTGTCTCGTTCACCGGAGGCACCTCGGGCTTTCCCAATCGTCTCGTTGGAGCAGGGATACCCGCATCGCCCGGTAATCGAAACGTAATCTGAAAAACCCGTGAGTGCGAACCCACGACAGGCTCCTGAGCAGGGCCGATAGAACAGATGGGCACCCGCGTTGTTTCGAAGGCCCGAACACGGTCATGTGCCCCGGCGGCAGGCGGCGCAGTCGCGCGGCGCGGATCGTCCCGCGGAGGAACAGAGGACCGATGACAATCCAGGACACCATCGCCCGGCTGCGCCGGGAACTGGAGACCGCGCTGCGCTCGGCCGGGGATCCGGACACCGGACAGCAGGGCGCACAGTAGCGCTCACCGGACTCGTGGGCGGGGGCCGGTGCGCCGGACCCCCGCCGCGCTCACCTCGGAGGTGGCGTGACCGTGGTCGTGCAGAAGCCCTGGCACCCGGCCGGGGTCGGCGTCACCTCCGCCGGATCGCCGCCGAAATCCGCAGTGCTCACCAGGATCATCACCAGTATCGCCACCCCGACCACCAGGCCGAAGATGATCAGCGTGGGCCACAACCAGGTCCGCATCGGTTGCTCCTCGGTCAGCGGGACGACCGGCACCACGGTACCCGCGGGATTGATCACATCCTCGGGATCCACCGGATTCGCCGGATTCACCGGACTCTGCGGATCGAGCGGGTCTGCCGGATTGAACGGGCTCACCGAACTCGGCGCGGCACTCTCGTCTTCGGCCTTCACAAACCACCTCCAGTGGGTCTCGCGGGCCGGATACCCCGATTTCCGCTGCGCTCACGGATCGGATCCGCCGGGAAACCGGCCCCCGCCCGCTATCTCGGCGCCGGAGGCTGGGACGAGATGTAGATACTCCAGTCCGGATAACCCCACCGGCCGTTGCGCTCACCGTGCTCGATACCGCCGCCGTAGGTTCCGCGACAGCCGATACCGTTCCAGAGCTTGACCTTGCGATCGGTGAGGTTACGGACCGATACGCGGCCGATGGCACCCACGGTACTGAGATCGATACAGCCACTGGGGTTGTCGATGACCTTTTCCACCCGGCTCCCGTCGACCGTCCACCGCAGCGCGACCTGCCCGGTCGCGGCATGCGCGGTATTGCCCACGGCCGAGGTCGTCACCACCGCGAACACCAGCGAACCCAGAGCCATCACAGAACGACGCATGCAAGAACCTTCCTGACAGGGAGGACATCACACTCGTAAACCGATCGGGCGCCGACCATTACAGTCGACCCGCTGCGCGGTCTCCCGCCGACGCGCCGGTGTCGGTCGCCGGAAAAGCGCGCGCACTGCGCCTTCGGATCGGCTGCGGAGCCCGTTCTCCGGAATCCGTCAGCGGCGACATACCTTCTGACCAGCGGTTTCGAGCCCGAAAACCGCCCGGGCCCACCGCTCCCGCTCCGCAAGGCCCGTCGTGCGTTGCGGTAACAGCCCTTACCGTTGCGCGGCCGCCTGTCACCCGGCGGAGTCGTCAAGGGGTGGATTCCTCAGAGACTCCTCATGGTCGTCATACCGACGCCCCACCATCACCCGGCATTCTTCTCCATGACCAGCGGATTTCCTCGGCGAAAGGTTCGGCAGATGCACGATCTACTCTTCGCGGTCCCCACCATGATCGCCTTCGCACTTCTGATGCTCGCGGAGTGGATCGCCAGCCGGATCGATCCGGACACCCGGCCCGGCCTGCACGGCTACGACAGCAGGGAGGTGGCGACCAATATCGTGACGTTCGTACTCGGCCGGGTCACGAAACCGATCCTGACCGCGATCAGTACCGTGGGCCCGCTCGCGCTGGCCGCCGCCCTCGCCCCCTTCCATCTCGACACCGGGATCTGGTGGGTGTGGCCGCTGGCCTTCGTGATGGTGGACTTCTGCTACTACTGGGCCCATCGCGCGGATCACCGGGTGCGGCTGATGTGGACTTCACATTCGGTGCACCACTCGTCGCAGTATTTCAATCTCACCACCGCGATCCGATTGCCCTGGCTGAACCCGTCGATGCTGGTGCGCGGCATGTTCTTCGCACCGGCGGTACTGCTGGGGGTCCCGGTGTGGATGGTGCTCCTGATGCAATCGCTCAATCTGGTGTTCCAGTTCCCGATCCACACCGAACGAGTCGGGATCCTGTGGCGGCCGATCGAATACCTCTTCAACACACCGTCACATCACCGTGTGCACCACGGTTCGAACAACCCGTACCTGGACAAGAACTACGGCGGTGTCTTCATCGTCTGGGACCGGTGGTTCGGCAGCTACGCCGACGAGATCGAGCCGGTGCGGTACGGACTGGTACACAATATCGACACCCGGAATCCGATCCGGGTGAACTACGGTGAATTCTCCGCGATGCTCCGCGATATCAAGAACGCGAAGACCTGGCCGGGCCGCTTCGGCTATCTGCTCGCGCCGCCCGGATACCGCGAACAGGCGCCGGCCGGTTCGGAGTCCCGCACAGTCGGCACGCATTTCGATGTTCCGCTGCCGGCCGCACCGGTCACGGTCGGAACAACACCGCCGACCGGTGAGCGCGTGACGCCGGTCGGCGCCGCCGGTGACCGCACCGCACCGGCACCGGCACTGCGGTAGCGACCGGGTGATCGAACAGGCCGTGCCGGCCACCGGCCCGCCGAAGGGCGCCCGGGACACGAAGGCGTGATGAGCAACCAATGGTTGCGCATCATGCCCGTCGGCGCTACTGTCATACGCAACCATAAGTTGCACATCGGAGGAAGCGTATGGAGTACGGCAGTATCGAACGCGAGATCCACGTGGCGGCCTCGCCCGAGGTGGTCTTCGAGGTGGTCAGCCGGCCCGAGCACATCGCACAATGGTGGACCGACGATGCCGGATTCGAACCGGTGCCCGGCGCGATCGGCGAGCTCGTCTGGGGTGAGCGCGAACAGGTGGCGCCGATGTCGGTCGTGGAAGTCGATCCGCCTCGCCTGTTCTCGTTCCGCTGGTGCTACCCCGGCGATACCGTCGACAATTCCGCCGGATCGCTGCTGGTCACCTTCGAACTCACCCCGGTGGGAGACGGAACCAGGATCCGGCTCACCGAGACCGGCTTCCGGGAAATGGGCTGGGCGGACGCGCTGGCACAGGCGGAGCACCGCGAACATGTCACCGGCTGGGACCTCTACCTGCCCCGCCTGGGTGAATACGTCACCCGGCTGGCCTCCACCCGGTGACCATCGCAGTCGACGACTACCTGTGGTCCGCCATCGGCGACCCGACCCGCCGCCGGATGCTCGACCTGCTGCTCGCCACGGGCGAGGGCACCGCCACCGGTCTCAGCGAGCGGCTCCCGGTGACGCGGCAGGCCGTCGCGAAACATCTCGGGGTCCTCGACCGCGCGGGACTGGTCCACGCCACCGCCGCCGGCCGGGAACGCAGATACCGGGTGGACGAGGCGCAACTCGCCCGGGCGGTCGCCCAGCTGTCCTCGGTGGGAGCGGCCTGGGATGCCCGGCTGCGCCGGATCAAGGGCATCGCCGAGACCATCCAGCGAACCCGGGACCAACAGGGCGGTCCACAGTGAATTCCTTCAGCGCAGAACAAGATACATTCGGAGAGAGAAGGTAGCGACCATGGTGAGCATTCTGCACCGGGTCGGCGTCGAAGCGGCGCCGGCCGAGGTGTACACGACTTTGACCACACCCGTTGGACTGGCCGGCTGGTGGGCATCGGACACCCGGGGCAAAGGCAGCGATATCGGCGGGCTGCTGCAGTTCCGCTTCGTCGCCGGCGGTTTCGATATGAAAGTGGCCGATCTGACGCCGGACGAGCACGTCCGGTGGGAGGTGGTCGACGGCCCCGCCGAATGGGTGGGCACCCATATCGACTGGAAACTCACCCGCTCCGGCGCGTACACCGTCGTACTCTTCGAACACGAGGGCTGGCGGGAGCCGGTGGAATTCATGTACCACTGCAGCACCAAATGGGCGGTCTTCCTCCTGAGCCTGAAAGCGCTGGTGGAAACAGGTGCGGGCGCTCCGGACCCGCACGATGTGAAGATCGACGACTGGAATTGATCGCCCCGGCGTGACCGATTCACCGCGCCCGGCGCCGCGCGCGTTCCAGTTCGACCGTTGCCGCCCGGACAGCGTCCCGGGCGGCACGATCGGCCTCCCGGGCGAACCGGTGCCGGGCCTCCACGGCGGTGAGCTCGGCGCGCAACTCCACCAGCCGGGTTTCGGTGGCGCCGAGCTGGTCGGCGGCCTGTCGCGCCGCCCGCTCGGCGGCGGTGAGAACCTCCTGCGCGGCCGCCTCCGCCGCCCGGGCCTGTTCCCGTTCATGCTGCCGTCGCGCTTGCGCCCGCGATCGGTGACCGTCCCGCTCCGTGGCGGATCCGGCGGAACGTCCCGTTTTCCGTCGCGAGCCGGCGGCGGCTTCCGGCGCGTCCCGGACGACGCCGAGGTCCGGCCCCACCGGACCGAAACCTGCGTAGCTCGCCGCCGCGGCCGAGGTACCGGTCCGGACCCGCTCGGCGATCTCCGAATCCGCCAGCGCCGCGGTCAGCGTTTCGCTCACCTGCCGGAGAACCGCTGCCGAGACGGGTCTGCCCTGATCGGCGACCACCCGGCCCGCTCGGTCGGCCAGCGAGTCCACCACCTGCCGGCGCTGCCGGGTCAGCTCACGCAAGCGCGCACCGGACAGTTGGCGCTGCGCTGTACGGAGGTCGGCGCCGAGCCGGAACAGGGCCTCGATCTCCCCGGGCGCGCTGCGCACCAGCATGTTCACCGTCCAGGCCGCGACCGTCGGTTTGCGCAGCGCGGCGATGGCCGCCGCCAGCTCCCGATCACCGGCCTCCGTGGCCGCGGCGGCGCGAGCCCGGCGCGCGGCGACGAAGTCCTCGGGCGCCAGCCCGTACAGGTCGGCAGCCACCTCGGCCAGACTCATACCGACCCAGCCTAGAGGTTGCACCGTGGGCGAACCAGAACACCGGACCGCACGTCGACGCATCCGAACGACCGATCCGACTCGGTGATCCTTCCCGGGTCGTCGCCGCGAGCCGGTCGGGACCGGTTGCCCGGATCGCATTCCGCGGCGGCCCACCGCCGCGTGTTCGCCCGGCACCGACCTTTCCCGGCGGTCTCGATCGCGCGTCGTTTCCGCAGGTCGCGACAGCGACTTCGGTGCCGCTGATGAAAACTGGGGGGATGGGTGCCCCCACCACCGAGGTTTCGGCCCCACGACGGCACCGCAGGCTGCTGCGCAGTGGCGTGTGGTCGGCGTACCTGCTGGCACTCGTCGTCGTGACGGTGCTCTTCGGCCCACCGACGCAGCGGATCTATCAGGCGCTCTGGATCGTCGCCGGTATCGCGGCGTTCACACCGGACCGCCCCTGGCGCGACCAGGTACGCATTCTCGTCGACTGGGTCCCGCTGATCGCCGCACTGGTGGTCTACGACCACAGCCGGGGCATCGCCAACACGCTCGGGATGCCGGTGCGGGTCCGGGAACCGGCCCTGGTGGAGCGTGGACTGTTCGGGGGGACCGTCCCGACAGTGTGGCTCCAGGAACAGCTGGCCGGCGACGGCGGGCGACCCTGGTGGACGGTGCTCACCGGGCTGGTGTATTCCAGTCATTTCCTGGTCCCGTGGCTGGTCGCCGCGATCTTCTACGTCCAGTCGCGGGAGCGCTGGGCGAGATATATGCGCCGGATCCTGCTGCTGTCCTATCTCGGCCTGCTGACCTATGTACTGATTCCGGCCGCGCCGCCCTGGTACGCGGCTCGGATCGGGGTGATCCAGGCCGAGATACACCGGAGTACCGGTTTCGGGTTCCGGTTGTACTCGGTCGATATCGGCGCAGACTGGCTGGCCGCGCACAGCAATCCCGTGGCCGCGATACCGTCGCTGCACGCCGCCTTCGCACTCCTTGTCTCGGTCGCTTTGTGGCCGTCGGCCCGGCACTGGTGGTGGCGGGTTCTCCTGGCCGTCTTCCCGGTGGCGATGGGGTTCACCCTGGTCTACGGGGGTGAGCACTATGTGATCGATGTGCTGCTCGGCTGGGTGTACGTCGGGCTGGCGATCCTGCTGGCCCGGATGTGGGAAAGGCGGCGGGCACCCGCCGCGCCACCACCGGTACCGGCGACCGGCGCCGCCGGCGGCTGACCGACGGTATCGCTACCGGCCGGCCCAGGGTTCGAGCAGCAGGGTGCAGGCCCGGCGCATATCGGCCACGGCCTGATCCGTACTGAGCTGGCCGGCCGTCGCCCAGGTCAGAATGCCGTAGGCGCACTGTTCGGCCAGCCGGGCCAGCTGCTGGTCCGCGGCATCGGGCTCGGCGATACCGGCGGCGGCGATTATCCGGTCACGCATCGTATTGTCGACCGCCACCGTTCCGGCCGACCGGACGGCGTTGGCCGAGACCAGCATGGCCCGGCCGAGCAGCGGCCGCCGGAGCAGGCCGGTCACCGCGGATTCGAGGAGATCACCGACCGCTTCCACCGGATCGCCGGGCGGATGCGCGGGCAGCGGCAGATCGGCGACGGCCGATTCCAGGACACCCGAATAGAGATGGTGTTTGGACGGGTAGTAGCGGTACAGCGTCCCCAGCGCGACCCCGGCCGCCGCGGCGACGTCGGACATCTGGACCCGTTCGAGCCCTTCTTCGGCTCCGAGCCGGGCGGCCGCGCGCAGGATCGCGCGGCGCCGGGCGTGCTGGCTGCTGGTGGTCGCCCGGCCCGGCTCCCGGGGTTCGGCAATCCGTGGCACTGGGTACCTCCGATCGGAAAAGTAGAATTCACTCTAGTATTTCCGCGCCGCCGGTTGTAGAACTGGGTGTGGCCCGACCGCGGACCCGAACGGAGACACAGCTATGACCCATCTCGACCCTGCGCGCTACGGCCCCTGGGCAGTGATCACCGGGGG
The DNA here is from genome assembly GCF_053594175.1 of Nocardia sp. NPDC001965. NCBI lineage: Bacteria > Bacillati > Actinomycetota > Actinomycetes > Mycobacteriales > Nocardiaceae > Nocardia > Nocardia sp. NPDC001965. The sequence continues at coordinate 116,569 of NZ_JBSFDZ010000003.1, read as the reverse complement.
CTCCGAAGGGGTCGGCGAATCCTTCGCGCTGCGGCTCGCGGAATCCGGGCTCCACATGCTGCTGGTGGCCCGCCGCCCCGGCCCGCTGGCCGAAACCGCCGAAAAGTGCCGGGCGCTGGGCGTCGAGGTACGCACCCTCACCGCCGATCTCACCGAACCGGACGCGGCGACAGCCGTCCTCGACGCGGTCTCCGATGTCGAAGTCGGGCTACTGGTCCACAATGCCGGGGCCAACACGCACAGCGCCGATTTCCTCGACGGCGACCTCACCGCCTTCCATCAGGTCATCGACCTCAACATCACCACGCCGTTGGCCCTGGTCCACGGGTTCGGCAACCCGATGCGGGACCGGCACCGCGGCGGCATCCTCCTGGTGGGCTCGCTGGCCGGATACCTGGGATCGCGGCGGCATACGGTCTACGGCGGCGTGAAGGCCTTCGGGCGGATCTTCGCCGAGAGCCTCTGGCTCGAGCTCCGCGAAGCCGGTGTGGACGTACTCGAACTCGTCCTGGGAGTGACCCGGACACCGGCGATGGAACGGGTCGGCCTCGACTTCGACATCCCCGGGATGCCGGTCTCCGAGCCCGCCGAGGTGGCCGCCGAGGGGCTGGCCGCGCTGGGCCGGGGTCCGGTCCATGTCATCGGTGCCCATGAGCAGCTGGCGGTCCGGCGCAGCGATCCGGATCGCGCCGCAGCAGTGCTGGGGGCCGATCGGATGATGCGCCGCCTCATCGGGGCCGCCGAGGACCGGCGCCGGTGAGGGTCGGCCTCTCCACCCCGATCGTGGTCCGGGTCCCCGGGATCGCCTCTCCATGGGAAACGAGCGGTGGCCCCGCCGAGCTGGCCCGGATCGCGGAAATCGCCGATGCTCTCGGCTTCGACCACCTGACCTGCTCGGAACACACCGCGATCCCCGCCGCCGACGCGGCCACCCGGGGATCCACCTACTGGGACCCGCTGGCGACCCTGTCCTATCTCGCGGCCCGAACCGACCGGATCCGCCTGGCCACCTCCGTCGTCGTCCTGGGTTACCACCATCCGCTGGCCCTCGCGAAGAGCTACGGCACGCTGGATCGGCTGAGCGGCGGCCGGGTCGTGCTCGGTGTCGGCGTCGGATCGCTGGAAGCCGAATTCGCACTCCTGGGCGCGGAGTGGGCGGACCGCGGCGCGGCCGCCGACCACGCGCTCGCCGAAATACGCGACGCGTGGGGCCGGCGCGAGGTCGGCGATTTCGTGGTCGATCCGGCCGCGACCTCGACCACCGCACCCCTCTGGGTCGGCGGCCGCACCCGGCGGTCGCTGCGCCGCGCCGTGACCCTGGGCACCGGCTGGGTACCGTTCGGCCTGGCCCCGGCGGCACTGTCCGCGCATCTGCGCGCAATGGACCTGCCACCGGATTTCGAACTGGTATTGAGCCCGGGTCGCGCGCTGGATCCGCTGGCCGACCCCGGCGACACCCGGCGGCGACTGACCGGGCTGCGCGATATCGGCGCCACCGTCGCCTGCTGCGCGGTCCGGGCCACCGATATCGATCACTATTGCGACCAGCTCGCGGCCCTGATCGAAGTGGCCGCTCCGCTCTGAGACCCACGACGGAAGGACAACTGTGGACGAGGATCGCCTGGCACACCTGGAAGAACGGGTACGCCGCCTCGAGGACGAAGTCGAGATCACCCGGCTGCTCGCCTCCTACGGCCCGTTCGTCGACGCCGGAGCCGCCCCGGCGGTCGCCCAGCTGTGGACCGAGGACGGCGGATACGACGTCGAGGGCTGGTCCATGCGCAATCGCGCGGATATCCACGCAATGGTCGAGTCGGCGGCGCACCGGTCGCTGATCGACGCGGGTTGTACCCATTTCCTGGGCCCGGCCCGCGTGGTGCTCGACGGCGACGAAGCGACGGCGGTCTGCGAATCGCTGCTCGTGCGCCGATACGACGACAGCTACCGCGTATGGCGGGCAGGCGCGAACAGTTTCCGGCTCACCCGCACCCCGGCGGGCTGGCGGATCACCCATCGCCGCACCCGCGCCCTCGACGGCGGCACCGAGGCCCGGGAGCTACTGCTCGACAACGTATCCAATAACGACGGCTGACCCGGCCGGGTCCGGTGCCGGCTCAGCCGGCGACGCTCGCCGACCGGACGGCCGGGGCCAGCGACGCCGGACCCAGCCCGAGATGGTCGCGCAGGGTATTGCCGGTGTACTCGGTGCGGAACAGCCCGCGGCGCTGGAGTTCGGGCACCACGAGATCGACGAAATCGTGGAAGGTACCCGGCGCCTGCGCGGCGGAGAGGATATAGCCGTCCGCCTCGCCGCCGGTGAATCCGGCTTCGATCTGATCGGCGATCTGCTCGGCGGTCCCGACGAATTGCGGTAGCAGTACTCCCTGGGCGTACAGCTTCCCGATATCGCGCAGGGTCAGGTTCTCGGTGGCGCTGAGCCGGCGGGCCACCTCGAAAAGTCCCTGCGTACCCGGGACGACGAGCTCTTCGACGGGAGCGTCCAGATCGTAGCGGGAGAAATCGTGATCGGTGTGCACCGAAAGCGTGATGAGCCCGGAGATCGGATCGGCGAGTTCGTTGTGGAAGGCCTGTTTCTCCCGGGCGATCGCCTCGGTCTCGCCCACGAAGGGGACGAACGACGGGAAGATCTTGATGTCGTCGGGGTTGCGGCCGAAGTTCACCGCTCGCGATTTCACATCGTCGTAGTAGGCACGCCGGCCCTCCGGAGTCGGGTCGATCTCGAAGATCGCCTCCGCCCAGCGCGCCGCGAAATCCTTACCCACCGGCGACGAGCCGGCCTGGATGATCACCGGGCGGCTCTGCGGGGAACGCGGCACGGTCAGTGGACCACGGGTCCGGAACCAGGTGCCCTCGTGATCGACGGTCCGCACCTTGTCCGGATCGGCGAAGACACCGGAGACCTTGTCCCGCACCAGAGCGTCGGAATCCCAGCTGCCCCACAGTTTGTAGGCGACCTCCAGGAATTCCTGGGCGCGTTCGTAACGCTCGTCGTGCCCGAGATGCTCCTGCGCGCCGAAGTTCTGCGCCTCGGCCTGGTTCAGCGAAGTCACCACGTTCCAGCCTGCCCGGCCGCCGGACAGGTGGTCCAGCGTCGCGAAGATCCGGGCGACCTCGTAGGGGTGGAAGTAGGTGGTGGACTTGGTGATCGCCAGCCCGATCCGGTCGGTCACATTCGCCAGCCCGGCCGCCACCAGCGACGGGTCCAGCGTCGCCGACGCCTGAGTACCGCTCTGCAGCGGCACCCGGATATCGTTGCCGTACCGCACCGGTGTCGCCAGCAGGTCGGCGAAGAACAGGAAATCGAACTTGCCCCGCTCCAGGGTGCGGGCCACCCGCCGGTAGTAGCCGGGTCCCAGATAGTCGGTCTCCGATGCGGGATGACGCCACGCCGCATGCGAATGCGTGACGTGCGAGGCGATCAGGAAGCCTGCCAGATGGAGTTCACGGGACACGGGTCGGCTCCTCGACGGTCCGGGCCGGTGACGGCCGGAAGTGGATACGCCGTCGGCGCGATCGCCGACGACGCGTGCTGCAGGTTTGCTGCCACAGCGACGAGTCTCGACGGCCGGGCCGGCGCCGTCACCGATTGCGCTCGAGCTGATGCTGGATGGCCGGGTGTCCCGGCTCGGGGCCGTCGGCGCGCAGCAACCGGGCCAGTATCTCGGTACGCGGATTCTCGATCAGATCGGCGGGCGCCCCGGACGCCGCGATCACCGCGCGGTCGAGTACCGCGAGGCGATCACAGCGGGCCGACCGGCCGCGCAGATCATGGCTGATCGATACCAGTGTCGCCCCGGTGCGTGCGCGATAGTCGTCCAGCCGGTCGAGGATCCGCCGAGCGGTGGGTTCGTCCAGTGCGGTGGTCACCTCGTCGCACAGCAGTATCCGCGGCTGCGCCAGCAGCGCCCGGGCCAGCGCGGCACGCTGCAGCTGGCCACCGGACAGTCCAGCCGGCGGCCGGGCCGCCTGCTCCGGGCCGATCCCGAATCCGGCCAGCAGATCCGTCGCCGCGGCGCGGGCCTCGGTACGGGTCATCCCGCACAGGCCGGTCCCAGTGGCGGCGACCTGCTCCAGCACGCTCCGACGCGGGTCGAACGAGGCCGCCGACTCCTGCCATACATATTGGATATCGGCGAGCTGTCGCCGCGACCGGCGGCGCAGCACCGGTAGCCGCTCCCCCCGCGCCGTGATCTCACCGGCGTCGGGGCGGGTGAGTCCGGCGATACACCGGGCCAGTGTCGTTTTGCCGGCACCGGATACCCCGACGAGTCCGAAGTGCTCCCCCGGGCGCAGATCGAGATCGATGCGGTCGAGGATCACCCGGCCGCGGTATCGCACCGTGAGGTCGCGGATCCGCAGAGCCGGTTCGGCCGGTTCGGCCGCGACCGGTGCGGCGACCGGCCGCCGCACCGGGGCCGACTCGATCGAGCCGTCGGTGACCAGCCGCCCGGCACGGACGAACAATGTGCGGTCCGCGATCCGCTCGACCGCGAGCGAATCGTGGGTGATCAGGACTACGGCCGTACCCGCGGAACGCAAGCCCGCCAATCCGTCGAGCAGTACGGCCCGGGCGAGTGCGTCCAGGCCGGCGGTCGGTTCGTCGACCACCAGGACATCGGGTCGACCGATCAGGACCTGGGCCAGCGCCAGCCGGACCCGTTCGCCGCCGGAGAATTCGAACGGATACCTGCGCAGCATCGTGGCGAGAGCGCGGTCGTCCGGATCGAAGGCCGCCGCCGCGAGCGCCCGGGCGATCCGTGCCCGCCGCTCACTCGCCCGCAACCGTCCGCCGCCGGCCTGCCGGTGCTGTAGGGCCACCAGTTCGCTCAGTGCCGCACCGATCCGCCGGGCCGGGTTGAGTGTCGACGCCGCATGCTGTGGCAGGTACCCGACCCGGACCTCCGACGCCCGGCGGATCTCGCCGGACAGTTCGATCCCGGGCCCGGCCGCGCCGGCCAGAGCGGCGGCGACGGTCGTCTTACCGGCGCCCGAGGGCCCGAACAACGCGAGGATCTCACCGGGCGCGATATCGAATCCGATATCGCGCAGGATCACCACGCCGTTCGCGCGCGCCCCGAGAGTACGTACCGAGATCAGCGGCCGATCAGGCATATCCACCCGCCCGGCGCAGATCTCCGGCCGCCGCCGCCCGCGGATCGGCGAGCAGATCGTCGACCAGCAGATTCGTCCCGACCACCAGGAAAACGATCAGCGCGGCGGGCAGCGCCACCGCCCACGGCGCGATCAGCAGAGCGTCCTTGTTGGCCGCCACCGATACCGCCCAGTCGGTGGAGGTGGTGTCGAAGCCGAGTCCCAGGAAATTTGCGGAGGCGAGGAAGTAGACCGCCGCGGTGAACCGGACCCCGAGGTCGGCGGCGATCGGCCGTGCCATTTCGCGCGTCGCGTAGCGCCCGTAGCGGAAGGCGCGACTCCGGCCCTGCATCCGCAGGGCGTCCATCACCGGCCCGTGCACCACACCGGCGGCCGCCATTCGGACGAACCGCGCGATCGGAGCCAGCAGCGCGAGGCCGATCGCGCCCGCGATCGCCGGCGCCGACCCCTGGGTGCGCAGCGCGGCGACCATGATGATCAGCAGCGACGGCACACACAACAGCACATCGATCGGGCGCATCAGCAGTTCGTCGAGCCAGACCCGCGGCGCGGCAGCCGCGGCCACTCCGATGAGGAGTCCCGCGCTGTAGGCGCCGAGAACGGTCAGCAGCGCGGTCAGCAGGAAGTTCTGCCCGCCGGTGAGCGCCGCCGCCAGCACATCACGCCCCAACCGGTCAGTACCCAGCGGCGACCATTGCGAGGGCCCGAACGGCACCGCGCGCCCGGCCGGGGCCGACCGCGCGAGGAGTGGTCCGGCCAGGGCGAATATCAGGGGCACCGCCACGAGCACCGAATACGACCAGCGCCGCGGGGTCATCCGGGCTGCTCCGCGACGGCGTGCGGGTGCATCCGGTAACCGGCCATATCGATCAGCGTGTTGACCACGACGGCGATCGTTCCGGTGACCGTGACGATCGCCAGGATCACCGGGTCGTCCCGATTGGCGATGGCGCCGATCAGCTCTGTGGCGATACCGGGTACGGCGAAAACGGCTTCGACGATCAAGACGCCCGACAGCAACCCATCCCCGGTGCGGCCCAATTCCTGCATCGCCGGAGCCAGCGCGTTGGGCGCGATATGCCGCACCAGCAGCGATACCCGGCCCACTCCGGCCCGGCGGGCCTGGGCGATATACGGCCGGTCCAGCACATCGATGACTCCCGCTCGTACCAGACGCACCAGCGGCGCCGCGACCCGGGCCACTGTGACGATCAACGGAAGCACCAGATATTCGGGCCGTTCCAGCAGCGTGCCCGGATCGACGCCCAGGAAGGTCGCGGGAAACAGCTCGAGGCGGATCGACAGAAAAGTCACCAGCAGGACGGCGAGAACGAAATCGGGAATCGAATCGAATCCGATACTGATCGAGGTGATCACCCGGTCTCGCGCCGATCCCGGGCGCGTTCCCGCCGCGAACCCCGCGAGCACCGCGATCGGGACCAGCAGGATCAGTGCTGTTCCGGCGAGCAGCCCGGTGATCAGGAACGGACCCGCGATCACGGTGCCGACCGGCTCGCCGCCGGCGTAGGAGGTGCCCAGATCACCGTGCAGCGCACGACCGATCCAATCGAGAAACCTGGTCACCGGCGACATATCGAGCCCGAGCAGCCGGCGCGCGGTCTGCTGCTGTGCCTCGCTCAGTATGGTGTTGCTCTGGATATCGGCGGCATCGCCGGGCAGCAGCAGCGACAACACGAATACCAGGACGAGCAGGACCACCAGCTGGCCGACGCCGAATCCGGCCCGGCGCAGCACCAACCGGCGGACCACCTGCGAATCCCCCGCCACCGGGCCGCTACCGGATCCCGACCACGACGCGGTCGTCACCGTACTGCCAGACTGTCCCGGCCTCGGCGAAACCGGCGGCGCGCAGGAAAGCTGTGTAGTCGCCGACGGTCGGCCGGTCGGTGACCGTGTGCTCGAAACCACCGGCGCGCAGGCGCACCAGCTCGGCGAGCTCGGGTGCCGCGCCGACCGCCGCCCACCACGCCGACCAATCCTCCGCGGTCGCCGAACCCACCCGTTCGGCACGCCGCGCGGTCAGCGCCCGGCCCAGACCGTCGAGCCGTGGCCCGGCCGGTCCTTCGTACAGGTGGTCACCGTCGACGAAGACTCCGCCCGGCGGCAGCGCCTGTGCGCACGTCTCGATCAGCGCCCGCAGCGGCGACCGGTTCATCCAGTGCAGGGCCGTGGTGCTCACGAATGCGTCAGGTGCCCGCTCCAGACCCAGCGCCGCGAACCAGCCGGGCTCGCGGAGATCGGCGAAAACGGTTCGGAACCGGACCGATCCGTACCCGGAATCGGCCAGTGCCAGCAGCAGCGGGTCGGCGTCCACCCCGACGACGGTGGCACCGGGGAGGCGGGCGAGCAGCCGGTCCGCCAGGGTGCCCGGGCCGACACCGAGATCGACGATCAGCGGATCGGGCCGCTCGATCAGCTCGGTCAGTACCTCGCCGATCACCTCGAAACGGGCTTCGCGGTCGGGCATGTAGTGCTCTTGCTGGCGATCCCAGCGCGCCACCCAGTAGCGTGCCCGCTCCCGGTCGAGCCGCATCGTGGTCATCGCGGCGCGACCGCGTCGAACCGGGCCCAGTCGTGCGAATTGGGTACGGCGGCCGGGAGTTGCCGGAACCTGTCGCGGGCTGCACTGTTCCAGTGCGTGGTCCCGAAGAACACGAAACCTCCTCTGTCCTGCAGTATTTCGTGCATATCCCGATAGAGTGCCGCGCGGCGCTGCGGATCCGGGGTGGCCTGCGCGGTGGCGTAGAGCGAATCGAACCGCTGATCGGACCATTTGGTGCGGTTCTGCGGCGAGCCGGTCAGCAGCCGTGAGGCGAAGTGGTTGGGGATCGGCAACGGGCCGGACTGTCCCATCGTGAGCTGCCCGGTCCGCAGCGCGTCGGTGTAGTAGCTGTCCTTCGAGCCCAGCACCACGTTCACCTTCACCCCGCAGGCGGCGGCCTGGTCGGCGAACAACCGGGCCGCCTCGACGAACCCGTAGGCGACCGGGGCGGTGAACAGATCGAAGGTCAGATCCCGGACGCCCGCCCGGCGCAGCAACCTGCCCACCTCGTCGGGATCGTATTCGTGCTGCGGCAGGTCGGCGTAGTACTGGTAGCCCTTACCGAAGACATCGTTGGAGGGCTCCCCCTGACCTTCGAGCGCCACCTTCACCAGTTCGGTCCGGTCGACCATCCGCATGACGGCACGGCGTACATCCGGGTTGTCGAACGGCGGGCGATCGGTCTTCATGGCGAAGAAGTAGATTCCGCTCCCCGGGGTGGACACCAGCGTGACACCGGAACCACCCGCCAGTGTCCGTGCGGCCGACGGAGTGAGGTTGTCGGCGTAGTCGATCTCGCCGCCGCGCACCGCGTTCACCCGAGCGTCCGCCTCCGCGCTGAGGATGCGCAACTCCTGGATACCCGGTGCACCGTCCCAGTAGTTCTCGTTCCGGTGCGCGGTGAACTGCCGGCCGGCTTCGAAGGAGTCGAAGACGAATGGCCCGGTGCCGACCGGGCGGGTGAAATCGGCGGCCCCGTCCTGGACGATCTTGGTGCCGTACCCCGACAGTGCGATGAGAAACTCGAAAGAGGGTCGCTTCAACACGATTTCGACGGTCCGGTCGTCGACCGCGCGGCTGGCCGACAGATCCACCTGGTCGAGCGAGGTGGCCGCGATGAACGGGCGCTGCCGAGCGGGACCCAGGACCCGCGCGAAGGTGTACAGCACATCGCGTGCGGTGAACTTCTTCCCGTCGTGCCAGGCCGCGTCCCGGAGGGCGATCCGCCACCGAGTGCCGTCGGCGCTGGGTTCGGCCGACTCCGCCAAGCGCGGGATCGGGGTCATCGAACCGTCCACTTCGAACAGGCCGTCGTAGACCGCCTTCATCCGCGCCTCGTCGATGAACAGTGTGTTCACCCCGGGATCGATGCCCTCTCCGGCGCCGGAGCCCTGGAAAGCGGCGGTGAAAGTGCCGGTATCGGAGGTGGATCCGCGGCCGCATCCGGCGGCCAGCGCTCCGGCGGCCAGCACACCCCCGATCAGAATCGACCGGCGGCTCGGTTTCGAGGGTGCACAACGCATATCCGACTCCTGTCGCGTCCGGCAGTGTCACGCGACGAAGACATGCGAAACGGGCCGCGAATCGAGCGGCTCGTTCGGCGCATCGATCAATACCCACGTGATCACGACCGTTCCTGGTTCATCCGCGGGTATCTGGCTGCGGCTCTGCACGAGCCACACAGTTGCGGGACAGCGCCGGATTCACACCGGACTTCCCCTCGGACATCGGACACATTACGCGAGCGTCCCTCGGGTGACCACGGGCTCATCGCACGCGAAACCTGTCTCGGCAGGTGGCGGGCGGTAGCGGCGCGCAGGGCGAACGCCCAGCATGTGATCCAGGCCGCGACCGGTCAACGTTTGCACCCGGGTGTCACGGGTAGTCATCCAAGGAAATGCTCTCGTCGTGGTCCGTTCCCCACCAGGACGGTGCGGGAGGGGGCGGCGCAACGGGCAACAGGTGGCTAGGAGAGTCGGGTGTCGGTAGTTCTCGTGCTTCAGGCACGTGGTCTCGGTGATCTGCTGACTGCGGTCCCGGCATTGCGTGCGCTGCGCCGGGCCCGGCGCAGCGATCATCTGGTACTGGCCGCGCCCCATCATCTGCGTCCCATCGTCGATGTGATCGCCTGCGTGGACGAGATGGTCCCCGTCGCCGATCCGCAGGGCCTGCGCTGGGACGGTCCACCGCCGAAACTGGCGGTGAACCTGCACCGCCCGGGCGCCACCCCTATCGCGCAGCTCGGCAAAACCGGCGCCGAGCGGATCCTCACCTACCGGGATCCCGGGTTCCCGGAGATCCCGGCACCGGAGTGGCAGCCCGACCATCACCCCATCGACCGCTGGTGTCACCTGCTCGAATTCGACGGGATCGGCGCGGACCGCCGCAATCTGGGGCTGCTACCGCCGGTGGCCACCACCAGTCACCGCGACAGCGTGGTCGTCCATATCGGCGCGGGCGCACCGGCCCGTCGCTGGCCCGCCGACCGGTTCGCGGCGGTGATCCGGCATCTGCTGGTCCTCGGGCACGAGGTGGTGCTGACCGGCGACGAGTCCGACCGGGAAGACTCCCTGGGGATCGCGGCGCGCGCCGGCCTGTCCGGGCATCGGGTACTGGCCGGAACCCAGAACCTCATCGAACTGTCGGCGACCGTGGCCGAGGCCTCCGTCGTCCTGTGCGGCGATACCGGGGTGGCGCATCTGGCCACCGCCTTCGGTACCCGCACGGTGCAGTTGTTCGGCCCCACCCCGCCCGAGCAGGGCGGACCGCCGCGCCATCTGCTGAATCGGCACGAGGTGCTGTGGGCGGGCCGCACCGGCGACCGTTTCGCCGCCACCCCGGACCCCGGCCTGCTACAGATCGGTTCGGCCGAGGTGATCGCGGCGCTGGACCGGCAGCTGAACAAACGCCGCGGCGAAGCGAGCGTGACCGGGGCGGCGTACCGCAGGGTCGGCTGAGGCGACGGTAGAGCGCCACGAGGCCGTCAGCCCCGCTCGCTCGCCTCGCTGAGCGCGGCGGCGTAGGCGGCCAGTGCGCTCTGCCAGAACTGTTCGAGGTAGTCGCGGGCGTCGCCGAGTCCGCGCGGGTCCAGTGAGTACAGGTGGCGATTACCGGCCGGCCGCATCATCACCAGCCGGGCATCCCGCAGGACACGCAGATGCTGGGATACCGCCGAACTACTGATTCCGATCTGCGCCGCGAGCTGGCCGACCGAGCGCGGTCCGGCCGGCAACGCTTCGAATATCGCGCGCCTGGTGGGGTCCGCCAGCGCCGTCAGCGGCGCAACTCTGTTAGCGACCACTGAAATAGTGTGGCCCTTCTGGCACACTCCGGTCAAATCTAGATCAATGTCTCATTTGTGCAGCTCGTCGGCCGATATCTCCGGTTTCGTTATCGTTCGGTAATACTCGACCTGGGCTTATATGATCTCGTGACTGTTGCCACACGATTGCTGAATCGGCGTGTCGCTCCCCTAGCTTGTAACCATGCCCGTGACCCTTCCGTTACCTTTCCGTAAGCTCACGGTGCCGCCGATCGGCCGTCGCCACCTCACGACGCAGGTCGTCGCCACCTCGACAGCCCTTTGCGCCGGTTTCGCCCTCTTCGCCGCGGGAGCCGATTCCGGTAACGAACAGATCACTCCGGTGGCCGCCACTTCGGAGGCCGCGGCCGACCCGGCCGACCGCGCCCCCGCCGAGCGGCCCGCCGTCTCACACGACCCCGCCGCCTGGGATCCCCATCAGGCCGCCCAGCCCGCCCCGGTCTCGTTCCCGTTCTTCGAGCCGCCGCGACCGACCACCGTATACCCAGCCGACGGCGTCGTGTCCTCGGGCTTCGGGTCACGCTGGGGCACCAACCACAACGGCATCGACTTCGCCGCCAATATGGGCACCCCCATCCGGACGGTCACCGACGGCGTCGTGATCGAGGCCGGTCCCGCCACCGGGTTCGGGCTGTGGGTCCGCGTCCAGCAGGACGACGGCAGCGTCGGCGTGTACGGCCATATGCAGGACATCCTGGTATCGGTCGGCCAGCCCGTGCGCGCCGGTGACGTGATCGCCACCGTCGGCAGCCGCGGCCAGTCCACCGGACCGCACCTGCACTACGAGGTCCACCAGCCCGGTGTCGGCCCGGTCGACCCGGCACCCTATCTGGCCGGGCGCGGGCTGAACCTGGGCCCCATCCCCGACTGACCCTTACCCTCGATCCAACCGACGGCCACCGGCATACCGGGGTACCGGCCGCAGACAGTCCCGTAGCGGGACGCCGCGGCCGGATTCCCGTTCCTACCGTCGGTTCATGTCAGTACTCCCGCTCCCCGGCGTTCCCGCTCGCTCCGGACGCCCCACGACTTCCGATCTTTGTCGGGTGATCGGACGCCTGCACCGGCCTTTGCTGCTCAGTTCTGCGGCAATGGCCGGTCTGGTGGTTGTGGGCCTGATCGCGATGACGATCGACGACCGCCTCCTGCTCGGTGAATCCGTCTGGCTCAAACCGGTCAAATTCGGGCTGGCGTTCCTGCTGTACTCGCTGACCCTGGCCTGGCTGCTGTCGCTACCGCACCGCGGCCGGCGGATCACCTGGTGGCTGGGCGTCGTGTTCTCGGTCACCGCGTTCGTGGATGTCGGATTCATCGTGCTCCAGGCCGCACGCGGCACTTTCAGTCATTTCAACACCGAAACCGACGCGGTCAACGAAATCGGGCAGAAGGTATTCGCCTCCGGCGTACCGGGACTTTTCCTCGCGAATCTGTTGATCGCCGTGATCGTTTCGATACGTCCGGGCGCGGATCGGCCGACGGTCTGGGCGATTCGCGGCGGACTGGCCATGGCAGTGGTCTCGATGGCATTGGGCTACCTCATGGGATTCACCGGCACCCAGCTCACCCGCACCGCGGACGGCCGGCTGGTCGAACTGGCCGCCGGGCACACCGTCGTCGATGCCGGAACCCGGCAGGACATCGGCGCACCGGACGCGGTGGCGGGCATGCCGATCACCCACTGGAGCACGGTGGGCGGGGATCTGCGCATCCCGCATTTCGTCGGGCTACACGGAATCCAGGTGGTACTGGCCGCGGTGGTGCTGCTGATGTGGTGCGCGGCGCGCTACCCCCGGCTGCGCCCGGCCCGTACCCGCAGCCGACTGATCGGGGTGGTGATCCTCGGCTGGGGTGGGTTGCAGGCGATCACGTTCTGGCAGGCGATGCGCGGGCAGTCGCTCGTTCACCCCGATACCGCCACCCTGCTCACGGTGCTCGGCCTGGGGGTACTGGTCGCGGGTTTCAGTACCGCGATCCTGTGGTCCACCCCGGTCCCGGCGCCCGGACAGAACTCACCACCGGTCCTGCAGCACGATTCGGCGCAGGTCAGCGCAACCGTTCCGCGTCCCGGGCGAGTTCGAGCAGAACCGCGCTGAGCCGGGCGAGCTCCTCCCGGCCGGCGCCCTCGTCCACCGCGGTGGCCACATCCTCGGCGGCGCAACGCGCGGCGAACCAGCGGTCGGCCAGCGCGGCGGCCTCGGCGGCACTGAGGACGACCGAATCGGCGGGGATTCCAGTGCCCTTCACATTGTTGCGGTGCTCATAGGCACGCTGACGGCAGGATTGGCGGCAGTAGCGGCGCCGCCGCCCTGCCTCCGCATCCACTATCTCCCGACCACACCACAGGCACGACTCCAACCGGCGCGACATGACCCGACACCCTAATAGGCACTCTCGCAGCAGCACACACCGCACACCGCGCAACCCCGTTCGCGGAACCCCGTACAATTACAAGGCTCTCCCGAACTGGGAACGGAAAGACCCTCACGAACGTTGACAAGAACAGGGCGCACGGCCTGGACCGGCACGAATCCACGATTCGTCGCACAGCGAACGGCCCGCGCATGTGACCCGAACGGTCGGCGGACGACAACGGCCGGCGAAACGCAACCCACGAGGAAGCGGTAGCAGAACGACAGGGGTCAACCCACCGGTTCGCGCCCGGTACGGGTTCCGGTGCCCGCGCAGTGGATACACCACAGGTGTTTCCGCTCCGGATCATCGAAGCCGACGGCCGGGAACTGCGAGCCCGCGCGCGGCAACGCGCCGACAACACAGAGAGGACCTGTACAGATGGCAGATCGCGTACTCCGGGGCAGCCGGCTCGGAGCGGTGAGCTACGAAACCGACCGCGACCATGATCTGGCACCCCGCCGGATCGCCCGGTACCGGACCGACAATGGTGAAGAGTTCGACGTCCCGTTCGCCGACGACGCCGAGATCCCGCCGACCTGGTTGTGCCGAAACGGCCAGGAGGGCGTGCTGATCGAAGGCACCACGCAGGAGGCGAAGAAGGTGAAGCCGCCGCGTACACATTGGGACATGCTGCTGGAGCGGCGGAGCAAAGAGGAACTCGAGGAATTGCTGAAGGAGCGGCTGGAACTGCTCAAGACCCGCCGTCGGGGCTGAGCGTCCGGATAGTTCGCACACAGAACGAAAGGCCGTGCCCGCCGGAGATCCGGCGGGCACGGCCTTTCGTCGTGGCCGGGGCTCAGTGACTGGCCACCCGGCGGTACTGCAGCAACGCCAACGGCATGGCGATCAACAGAATGGCCCCCGAACAGATGACCGCGTATTCGACGCAGTGCACGGCCGGCCAGCCGGTGGCGGGGAGGAACGTCGGCGGCGCGCTGTTGTCGAACAGTTTCCGGCCGGTCGCTGCGACCGCGGTGATCGGATTCCATTCGGCGATGGTGGCCAGCGGGCCCGGCAGGGTCTGAGCCGAGATGAACGCGGACGAGATGAACGACAGCGGGAACAACCAGATCAACCCCGCGCTCTGGGCGACCTCGACGTTCGGGGCGAGGAGGCCGGTGAGCGCACCGACCCACGACATGGCGAACGCGAACAGCAGGATCACCCCGTAGGCGAGTACGGCATCGGCCACACTGCCGTTGATGCTCCAGCCGACGATGTATCCGCACACCGTCATCACCAGCAAGCTGACCATGCTCACCACCAGATCCGAGAGCGTGCGCCCCATCAGCACCGCCAGCCGCGACATGGGCAGCGCACGCATCCGGTCGATGATGCCCTTCTCCAGATCACCGGCGAGTCCGACGGTGGTGAACGCGGCACTGAACGCGACGGTCTGGGCCATGATCCCGGCGATGAGGAACTCCCGGTACTCACCACCACCCAGTGAGGCACCGAAAACGTAGGCGAACAGGAACACGAACATCAGCGGCTGCACCGTGGCCGTGACCAGGAGTGTCGGTACCCGCATGATGGTGAGCAGATTGCGGTGCGCCACGATCGCGCTGTCCCGGAAGAACCGGAATCGGGGTTCGCCGGACTTCGGAATCCGGTGGGAGCCGGTCGCGTGTGACAGTTCCGCCTCCGTCTCATCGGTCGGGCTGGTGGTTTCGGATTCGACCGCGATTTCTGCGGTGCTCACGACATGATCTCCTCGGGTACGTCACTGGTTTCCGGCTCGGCATCCGGCAGCGCCGGCGAGCCGGTGATGGACAGGAAGACGTCGTCGAGGCTGGGCCTGTGTACCCGGGCATCGACGACATTCACATCTGCGTCATCGAGCCGGCGCAGCGCTTGAACCATGGTGCGGGAACCATCGGCCACCACCACCGATACCTCGTCGGCACTCGCCTCGTGCGCGGGTTCACCGATGCCGATCTCGGCGAGGACCCGCAAGGCGGGCGCCGGATCCTGGCCGGGGCTCAGGGTGACGGTGAGCCGGTCACCGCCGATCGAGGATTTGAGTTCGTCCGCGGAACCGCGGGCGATGACCCGGCCCTTGTCGATCACCGTGATCTGATCGGCGAGCCGATCGGCTTCCTCGAGATACTGGGTGGTCAGCAGAACCGTGGTGCCGTCCCGGACGAGTTCGCCGATCACCCGCCACATATCGTTGCGGGCGCGTGGGTCCAGCCCGGTGGTCGGTTCGTCCAGCACCACCACGGGCGGCCGCGCGACCAGGGCACCGGCCAGGTCGAGACGCCGGGTCATGCCGCCGGAGTAGGTTCCGGCCCGGCGGTCCGCGGCGTCCTCGAGCCCGAATTCGCCGAGCAGTTCCCGGGCCCGGACGACGGCGCGCTCACGCGACATCCCGTAGAGTCGCGCGACCATCCGCAGGTTCTCGTAGCCGGTGAGATTGGCGTCCACCGCCGCGTACTGACCGGACAGACCGATGAGTTTGCGTGCCGCGGCCGGGTCGTGCAGGACGTCGACATTCGCGACGTGGACGGATCCGGCGTTGGGCCGCAGCAGGGTGGTGACGATCCGGACGGCGGTGGTCTTACCCGCCCCGTTGGGGCCGAGCAGCCCCATCACCGTGCCTTCGGGAATTTCGAGATCGACCTCGTCCAAAACGCAGACCCGGCCGTAGTTCTTCACCAGACCGGTGATCTGCACCGCGGGCTTCACTGAGCGTTCTCCTTCGTTTCGACATCGGGCTGTGATCGTGCGTGCGCCGCCGGCATCCGGTCACCGAGATGCGCCCGGAGCACCGGACCGATCACTGCCAGTGATTCCGGGGTCGTCATCTCCGCATGGGTGCAGGCGACAGCGTGCGGGCGCACCGTGCC
Organism: Nocardia sp. NPDC001965; assembly: GCF_053594175.1. Lineage (NCBI taxonomy): Bacteria > Bacillati > Actinomycetota > Actinomycetes > Mycobacteriales > Nocardiaceae > Nocardia > Nocardia sp. NPDC001965. Next base: position 100,290 of record NZ_JBSFDZ010000003.1, on the reverse strand, counting down.
GGTGACGAAGGCCCGCCAGGCTCCGGGTTCGCGGTCCGCGGCGGCGAGGTTCACCGGATCGGTCGCGGCGGCGAAGAACAGCAGGTCACCGTCGAACACCCCCGGACCGAATCCGTTGGCCTGGACCGTGCCGTCGGCATAACCGGCGTACAGGCGTTCCAGATGATCCAAGGTGAGCGCCGCGAACGGTCCCGGCCGGGACCGCAGCAGTTCGGCGGCCTCGGCCAGAGTCGGTTCGGCTCCGTCGGCGACGAGATCGCCGCCGAATTCGCCCAGTATCTCGGCGACGGTGGGGACGGCGTCGGCGGCCAGTTCGTCGGAGAGCCGGTAGCTGTCCAGCATGCCGAGCAGCGCGACCTCCTCGCCGGCCGCCTGCAACCGCACGGCGATCTCGTGGGCGATCAGACCACCCAGCGACCAACCGAGCAGCTGATAGGGCCCGTGCGGTTGCACGGTCCGGATATGGGTGATGTAGTGCTCGGCCGCCTCACCGATGGAACCGAATCCGGGTTTCCCGCTCGCCTGCGGCGCCTGCAAACCGTAGACGGGCTGATCGGCAGGAAGTTCGGCGAGTAGCCCGGCATAGCACCAGGCCAGGCCGATCGCCGGATGCACACAGAACAGCGGAGGCCGGCCGGTGCCGGTGTCCGGGCGCAGCGGCAGCAGTGGCGCGAGCGCCATCGCCATGGCGTCGGCGGCGGTGCCGTCGCCCAGCCGCGCGGCCAGTGCCGCCGGCGTGGATTCGCCGAACAACAGTTGCATCGGCAGTTCGTATCCGGCTTCCCGGGCCCGGGCGACCACCTTCGTGGCGAGCAGCGAATTACCACCCAGTTCGAAGAATCCGTCCCCGGCCCCTACCTGTTCGACCTCGAGCACCTCGGCGAAGATCTCGCACAGCGCGGCCTCCACCGGTCCTTCCGGTGCCCGGTAGCCCTCGGCGGTGGCGAACACCGGCTCGGGCAGTGCGGCCCGGTCGAGTTTGCCCACCGGGGTCAGCGGCAGCCGGTCGATCAGCATGATCGACTGCGGAACCATGTAGTTGGGCACCAGTTCGGACACATGCGCGGTCAGTTCGGCCGCCGTGGTGACCGATCCGACCTTCACATACGACACCAGGGCGGTGGCGCCCGCGGCCGTACGATGCCCGGCGGTATAGGAGAACTCGACCGCCGGATGCCGGCTCAGCGCCGCGTCGATCTCGCCCAGTTCGATCCGGAAACCGCGGATCTTCACCTGATGGTCGGTCCGGCCGACATATTCGATATCGCCGGGACCGCCGTTCGCGGCGGTACGGATACGTACCAGGTCGCCGGTGCGGTACATCCGCTCCCCCGGCTTCCCGTACGGATTGGCCACGAACCGCTGGGCGGTGAGGCCCGGACGGTCGTGGTACCCGCGGGCCAGCGCCCCACCGGCCAGATACAACTCGCCGGTGACGCCCAGCGGCGCCGGGCGCAGCCGGGCGTCGAGCACCATGGCCGCGACCCCGCGGATCGGTTCACCGATCGGGATCGGCCCACCCGGTACCAGCGGCGCCGACATCACGGTGACGATGGTGGTCTCGGTGGGCCCGTAGACATTGTGCAAATTCCGCCCCGGCGCCCAGCGCGCGACGACCTCGGCGGGCAACGCCTCACCACCGACCAGGACATGCCGGAAATCGGTGATGCCCTCCGGATCCACGGTGGCGAGCGCGGCCGTGGTGATGAAGGCGTGCGTGATCCGTTCCGCGATGAGCACTCGGGCCAGGTCCGCGCCGCCGACCACACCCGGCGGGGTGAGCACCAAGGTGGCCGCACCACCGAGCGCGAACAGCAGGTCCAGCATGGCGGCGTCGAAACTGGGGGTCGCGAAATGCAGGATCCGGCTGCCCGGCCGGACATCGAACCGCTGTGCCGTCTCGGCCGCGAAATTGGACAGTCCACGATGGGTGACCACCACACCCTTGGGCGTTCCGGTCGAACCGGAGGTGTAGATCACGTATGCGGGATTGTCCATCCGCAGCGGAGCGATCCGGTCCGCTGCGCCGAGCGGCGCGCTGGATGCCCGCAGCACCTGCTCGCGGATCTCGGCATCATCGAGCGCCAGCCAGCGGACCCCGTCGGGCAGCCGATCACGATATTCGGCCAGCGTGAGCCCCAGCGCGGCGCCGGAATCGGAGAGCATATGGGTGATCCGGGCGGCCGGGTAGCCGGGATCCACCGGTACGAACGCGGCGCCGGTCTTGGTGACCGCCAATACCGTGGCCACCGATTCGACCGTCCGCGGAATACCCAGTGCCACCAGTGTTTCCGGCCCGACTCCGTAGCCGACCAGGACTCGCGCCAGCCGATTGCTCCAGCGATCGAGCGCGTCGTAGGTGACCTCCACTCCCGCCCCCGCCAGCGCCACGGCCTGCCGGTCGGTGTCCACCGCTGCGGCGAAGACCTCGGCCAGGGTGCACGGCTGGTCGGGGTCGGCCCGGCGCAGCGGCGCCAGCGCCGACCATTCCTCGGGTTCCAGCAGTTCCAGATCACCGACGACCACGGCCGGGTCGGCGGCGATCGCGGTGAGCAACCGGATGAGCCGCCGATTGAGCCGGGCCGCGGTCGGTTCGTCGAACAGATCCCCGCTGTAGTTCACGGCCACACTGATTCCGTCCGGCGAGCGGTCGGCGGTCCGGGATTCGGTGAGGGTGAACTGGAGATCGAATTTGGCGATACCCGCGTCGATATCCATCGCCTCGATACTCAGCCCTGGAAGTTCCAGTGCCCGCACCGGTTCGTCGCGGACCGAGAGCATCACCTGGAACAGCGGATGATGGGCCTGCGAACGTACCGGGTTGAGGACCTCGACCAGCCGTTCGAACGGCAGATCCGCGTGACCGAACGCATCGAGGTCGGTATCGCGCACCGTATCGAGCAGTTCGGTGAAGCGAGCATCGTGCGCCACCGGGGTCCGCAGCACCAGCGTGTTGACGAACATGCCGATCATCCGGTCGAGTTCGGGCCGACCGCGTCCGGCGACCGGAGTACCGACGGCGATATCGCCGACGCCGGTCACCCGGTGCAGCAGCACCGCCAGCGCGGCGTGCAGCACCATGAACAGGCTCACATTGTGGCGCGCGGCCAGCTCGCGCAGTTCCCGGTGCACCCCGGCGCCGACCCGCTGTTCCACCGTGCCGCCGCGATAGGACGGCACCGGCGGGCGCGGGCGGTCGGCGGGCACCGCGAGCAGTTCGGGCAATCCCTCCAGCCGGGTGCGCCAATAGTCGAGCTGACGGCGGATCAGCGCGGCCGGATCGGCCTCGTCACCGAGCACCTCCTGTTGCCACAGCGTGTAGTCGACGTACTGGAGTTGCTCGGGATCGGCCCGCGGGTCGGCTCCGAGCCGTATCGCCCGGTAGGCCGCGGCCACATCGGCCGCGAGCGGTTCCAGCGACCAGCCGTCCATCGCGATGTGGTGCACGACGAGCACGAGGATGTGCTCATCCGGTGCCACCACGAAAATCGCTGCTCGCAAGGGTATTTCGGAGGAAAGATCGAATCCGGGAGCGATGAACCGTTCGATGGCGGCGCCGTGATCCGCGCCGCCGGCCACCGGGGCTTCCACCGTCACGGCGGCTTCGGCCGGGTCGAGGACCACCTGGGCCGGCTCACCGTCGATCTCGGGGAACACCGTGCGCAGGGTTTCGTGCTGTTCCTGCAACAGATGCAGGGCCCGGCGCAGTGCCGCGTGGTCGAGCGGACCGCGCAGCCGCAGGACGACCGGAATGTTGTACGCGCCACCGTCCGCACCGCCGTAGCGGTTGAGGAACCACAATCGCTGCTGGGCTGCCGACAACGGGATCCGCGCCGGCCGTTCCCGGCGTACCAGAGCGGCGCCGGTGCCGGCGGATTCCCCGTCGAGGCGGGCCGCGAGTTCGGCGACCGTCGGGGCGGCGAATACCGCGCGCACCGGCAGCCGGACCCCGGTCGCCGCGTCGAGCCGGCCCACCAGCTGGGTGGCCAGCAGCGAGTTGCCGCCGATATCGAAGAAGCTGTCGTCCGCATCGGTGATCACGGTGCCGATCAGTTCGCCCATGATCGCGGCGACCCGGCGTTCGGTATCCGAACCGAGTGCGCGGCCGGATGCGGCCAGGGACAGTGCCCGGGGCTCGGGCAGCGCGGCGATATCCAATTTGCCGACCGGGGTCAGCGGTATCTCGTCGAGCAGGGCGAACGCGGCCGGAACCATATGCCTGGGCAGACGCCGGCTCAGATGATCACGCAGTTCCTCGGGCTCGGGCCGGTTCGCGGGATCGACCGGATGCACATAGGCGACCAGCCGGTCCGAATCGCCGATGTTGCGTACCGCGACATGGGCGAAATGCACCGCCGGATGCGCGGTGAGCGCGCCGGCGATCTCGCCCAGTTCGATCCGGAAACCGCGCATCTTCACCTGGTTGTCACTGCGACCCAGGTATCGCAGTCCGCCGGTGCGGGTCCAACGGACGACGTCGCCGGTGCGGTAGAGCCGGGCACCGGCCGGCCCGTACGGGTCGGCGACGAACCGCGCGGCGGTCAGCCCGAACCGCTCGTGGTAGCCGCGGGCCAGTCCGGGACCGGCCAGATAGAGCTCGCCGGGCACACCCGTGGGTACCGGACGCAACCGTTCGTCGAGTACCAGGGCACGAATTCCGCGGATCAGCTTGCCCAGTTCGGCGGGGCGGTCCACGGCAACCGGGGTCACCGAGACGACCACGGTGGTCTCGGTGGGTCCGTATGCGTTGAACATGCGGCGGCCGGGCGCCCACCGCGCGACCAGTTCCGGGCCCAGATGCTCACCGCCCACCATCAGACCCCGCAGCGCGGGCAGCGGCCAGCGTTCGTGGTCGATGGTGGCGAGCGCGGCCGGCGTGATGAAGGTGTGGGTGACCTCGGCGCGGGTCATGAGCTCGGCCAGTTCGTCACCGCCGTAGACCTCCGGCGGCACGATCACCAAGGCGGCACCGGCGCCGATCGCGAGCAGCAGGTCCAGGACCGCCGCGTCGAAGCTCGGCGACGAGAAGTGCAGGATCCGGGCGGCGGGGTTCACCGCGAGCCGGTCCCGGAACTCGTCGGCGAGATCGGCGAGTGAACCGTGCGTCGCCGTGACACCCTTGGGTTTTCCGGTGGAACCGGAGGTGTAGATGAGATAGGCCGGATCGGCGACCCGGACCGGGCGTATCCGATCCAGATCGGTCACCGGGCCCGCCGTCTCACCGCCGATCTCGCTCCGGCCGGCCGGCGAGTCCAGGAGCATCCATTCGATTCCGGCCCCGCCCGCCGCACGCAACCGCTCGGCGTGGCCGGTCCGGGTGATCCCGACCGAACACCCGGAATCGGCGAGCATATGGGTGACCCGCTCGGCCGGATAGTTCGGGTCCACGGGGACGAACGCGGCACCGGATTTGGCGATGGCGAGCACGGCCGTCACCGAATCCGCCGACCGGGTGAGCCCCAGCGCGACCTTGTCGCCGGTACCCAGGCCGCGCCGGATCAATGCCCGCGCCAGACGGTTCGCGCGACGGTCGAGTTCGGCGTAGGTGAGCACCGTATCGTCCTCGTACAGCGCCGGACGCGGACCGTGGGCGAGCGCGGTCGCACCGAACAGAGCGCCCAGGGTGCGCGGCACTCCGGGAACGGGCCCGTATGCCGGACAGAGCATTTCGCGTTCGGTGGTGGTGCGGGTGTCGATATCACCCACTACGACCGTGGGTCGCGCGGCGATGGCGCCGAGCACCCGGACGAACCGATCCGCCAGGATCTCCACCGTCGCGGCGTCGAACAGCTCATCTGCGTAGACGAATTCGAGTTCACCGTCGCCGATATCACCGGCCCGCAGCTCCAGATCGAATTTCGCGCGGGCGATATCGAGCGCGGCCGCGTTCACCGACAGACCGGGCAGTTCCAGGGTGGGGACCGGGGTGTCCTGCACGGTGAGCGCGACCTGGAACAGCGGGTGGCGGCCGGTGGCGCGGGGATCGTGACCGAGTGCGGCCACCACCTGCTCGAACGGAATATCGGCATGCGCGAGCGCGGCGAGTTCGGTGTCCCGGTCGCTGCGCAGCAGTTCGATGAACGATGCGGCGGGGTCGACCTCCGAACGCAGGACGAGTGTGTTGACGAACATTCCGACCAGCTCGTCGAGCCGGCGATCGGCCCGTCCGGCGACCGGGGTGCCGATGGCGATATCGCGGCCACCGGTGACCGAACGCAACAGCACCGCGAGCGCCGAACGCAGCAGCATGAACGAGCTCATGCCCTGACCACGAGCGACCTCGGCGAGGGCGCGACGCACCGGCTCCGGGACAACGCGGCGCACCGACCCGGCCGTGTGCTCGGGTTCGGTGGGACGGGCCCGGTCGTAGGGCAGCGGCAGTTCGTCGGGCAGACCCGCCAGCTGTTCGCGCCAGTAGCCGAGCTGACGCGCGGCGAGACTGTCCGCGTCGTTCTGATCACCGAGATGTTCACGCTGCCAGAGCCCGAAATCGGCGTACTGCACCGGCAGCGGCGGCCACTGTGGATCCGCACCGGCGAGCCGAGCCTGATAGGCCAGGGCGAGGTCACGGGTCAACGGGGCCAGCGACCAGCCGTCGGCGGCGATATGGTGCACGATCACCCCGAGCCGATACCGGTCGGCGCCGGTGCGCAACAGTGTCGCCCGCAGCGGTGTACCCGCGGTGAGATCGAAACCGGTGGTGGCCGATTCCCGGAGTATCGCCTCGGCGCCGGCCGGATCGGCATCCCGCAATTCCAGCGCGGGCAGTGCCCACGCGGCCGGGAGGATCCGCTGCTGGGCGCCGGCACCGTCATCGGGGAAGACGGTGCGCAGCACTTCGTGCCGTTCGACGATATCGCCGAGTGCCGCCCGCAGCGCCGGCACATCCAGTGTGCCCTCGATATCGAGCACGAAGGCGATGTTGTAGGCACTGGACTCGGGTGCGAACCGGTTCAGGAACCACAGCCGCTGCTGCGGCAGCGACAGCGGCAACCGCTGCGGCCGGGGATCGTAGGCGGTCAGCGGAACCCGCGTGGTGGCCGGTGTGCGCAGCAGCTGTTCGGTCAGCGTGGCGACGGTCGGGGCCTCGAATACGGTGCGTACCGGCAGGTCCACCCCGAACCGCTCGTAGAGCGCGCCCACCAGCCGGGTCGCCAGCAGCGAGTTACCACCCAGATCGAAGAACCCGTCCTCGGCACCGGTGACCTCGCATCCCAGCACCTCGCTGAAGACCTCGGCCACCCGGCGTTCGGCCTCGGTGGCGGGTGCGCGCGAAGTGGCGACCGCGTTCAGGAAGACCGGTTCGGGCAGTGCCCGGCGGTCGAGCTTGCCCGAAGGTGCCGTCGGGAACTCGGGCAGCACGGTGACGGCGTCGGGAACCATATATCCGGGCAACTGCCCGCGCACGGCCGCCCGGACGGCGGCGGGATCCAGCCCGGCGTCGGCGACGATATAGGCGGCCAGCCGCTGCCGGGCGTACGCGTCGGTGTGTACGACGGTCAGGGCGGAGCGCACCCCGGGATGGCCGCGCAGCACATGGTCGATCTCGGACAGTTCGATACGGAAGCCGCGGAGTTTCACCTGATCGTCGGCGCGACCGAGGAACCGGAGCCGGCCGGACCGGTCGGCCACCACCAGATCGCCGGTGCGATACATCCGCTCACCGCGGCGTCCGTACGGATTGGGCACGAAACGCGCCGCCGTCAGGGCATACCGGCCCAGATAGCCGCGGGCCACACCGAGCCCGGAGACATACAGCTCGCCCGGGGTGCCGGGCGGCACCGGCCGCAATCGCGAATCCAGTAGGAACAACCGCATACCGCGCACCGGATGACCCAGCGGGACCGGGCGGCCGGGGCGCATGGGCCCGGATATGGTCGCGGCCACCGTCGCCTCGGACGGACCGTACATATTGTGCATGCGGTACCGGTCGGCCCAGGTCGCCACGAGTTCGGGACTGCACGCCTCACCACCGACCAGGACAGCATGCAGCTGGTCGAGCCCTGCCGGGTCGACCGTGGCGAGGGCGGCGGGCGTGACGAACGCGTGGGTGACGGCCTCGGTGCGCAGCAGCTCGGCCAGTTCCCCACCACCGTAGATATCCGGCGGCGCCACCACCATGGTCGCGCCACAGGCGAAACCGAGCAGCAGTTCGAGGACCGAGGCGTCGAAGCTCGGCGAGGAGAAGTGCAGGGTGCGCGAATCCGGGGTGACGCCGAACAGGTAGCACTGTTCGGCGGCGAACGAGGCCAGTCCACCGTGGGTGACGACCACGGCTTTCGGCGTGCCGGTCGAGCCGGAGGTATAGATCAGGTACGCCGGATGCGTGGCGCGCAGTGGGGCGATCCGATCGGCATCCGTGACGGGCGCCGAGGACACTGCCGCACAGTCCTTCTCGAATTCCGGGGTACCGAAGACCAGCCACGACTCGACGACACCTGGCACCTCGGCCAGCGCGGGAACCTGGTCCGGGCCGGTGACCGCGAGACGGGCGCCCGAATCGGTGAGCATATGGGCGATCCGCTCCGGCGGATAGCCGGGGTCGACCGGTACATAGGCGGCACCGGTCTTGGCGACCGCCCAGACCGCGGTCAACGCGTCCAGACCACGCGGAAATGCCAGCGCGACAACCGTCTCGGGCCCGGCGCCCTGATCGATCAGCAGCCGCGCGACCTGGTTGGCGCGTTCGTCCAGTTCCCGGTACGTGGTGTCGATGCCCCGGTAGCGAACCGCGACCCCGTCGGGGTCGCGGACCGCGGACCGACCGAACAGATCGGCCAGCAGAACCGGAGGTTCGGCGGGACCACCGGCGAGCGGGACGAGATTGCCGCGTTCCCGGCGCTCCAGTACCTCGATATCGCCGACGGGCCGCCGCGGATCACCGACCGCCGCGTCCAGGACCGCGACGAACCGGCGCGCGATCGCACCGACCGTGCGTTCGTCGAAAACATCTGTCGCATAACCGATCTCGGCGTGCAGTTCACCGCCGGAGTTGTCGTCGTGCACTTCGAGCTGGAGATCGAATTTCGCGATGGCACCGTCGAGCGGCAGGATCTCGGTGCGCACCCCGGGTAGCGCCAGTTCCAGTTCACCTGCGTTGTCGTAGGAGAGCATCACCTGGAAAAGCGGATGACGCGCCCCGGAACGTTCCGGGTTCACCACCTCGACCAGCCGCTCGAACGGCACATCGGCATTGGCGAACGCATTGAGATCGGTCTCCCGGACGATATCGAGCATCCGGTCGAAATCGGCACCGGGATCCACCTCGGTGCGCAGGACCAGGGTGTTGACGAACATCCCGACCAATTCGTCGAGCGCCGGATCGGTACGGCCCGCGATAGGGGTGCCGATCACGATATCGGTGCTGCCGCAGATCCGGGCCAGCAGTGTGGCCAGCGCCGCGTGCACCACCATGAACATGCTGGCCCCGCGCGAGGCAGCCAGTTCCGCTGCCGCGCGCCGGGTTCCGGCCGGGATGGTGAACGCGACCCGGCCACCCCCGGTGGAGCGGCGGACCGGTCGGGGCCGGTCCAGCGGGAGATCGAGTTGATCGGGCAGGCCGGCGAGCTCGGCCCGCCAGTGGGCCACCTGCCGACTCAGCGCACTCCCGGGATCGGATTCCTCACCGAGCAGTTCCCGCTGCCACAGCGCGAAATCCGCGTACTGCACCGGCAGGGGCGTCCACTGCGGCGCGCGCCCGGCCGCCCGCGCCTCGACCGCGGCGGTCAGATCCCGGACCAGTGGTGTGACCGACCAGCCGTCACCGCAGATGTGGTGGAGCACCAGCACGAGTACGTGACAGTCCACATCGGTGGCGTACAGGGCCACCCGGACCGGGAACTCGCTGCGCAGATCGAACGGACGGGAAACGAATTCGGTGGCCGGGCCGGTGATGTCGACACCGGACGCGTCGATCACCTCCAGCGCCCGACCGGCCTCGGCGGCCGAATGGATCCGCTGATACGGCCCTTCACCGGAGTCGGGGAAGGTGGTGCGCAGGCTCTCGTGCCGGTCCAGGACGTCCAGCAGACCGGCCCGCAATGCCTCGATATCGAGATTGCCATCGAGCTGTACCGCGAGCGGCATGTTGTAGGCGGCTGCGTGCTCGGCGAAACGGTTGAGGATCCACAGCCGCTGCTGGGCCGGGGACAGCGGAATCCGGTCGGGCCTGGGCATCGGGACCAGCTGCGGCGAGGCGAGGTCCAGTTCGTGTACCGGGAACCGATCGGTCAGCTCGGCGATGGTGCCGGCCTCGAACAGGTCGCGGATGGTCAGCGCGGTGCCCAGTGCGGTGTTTATCCGTGCCACCGCGCGGGCAGCCACCAGCGAATTCCCGCCCAGTTCGAAGAATCCGTCGTCGATACCGACCTCCGCAACGTTCAGGAGTTCGGCGAATATCGTGGCCAGCGCTTCTTCCACTTCGTTGCGCGGCGCGGTGCGGCCGCGCCGGACAGTGGGGCCGGGGGCCGGAAGTGCGGCCCGGTCGATCTTGCCGTTGCTGTTGAGCGGCAGTTCGTCGAGCACGGTCACCGTGGCGGGCACCATATATCCGGGCAGCGAGCGGGCCAGAAAGGCCCGGATCTCCGCCGGGTCGAGGTCGGTGCCACCGCGAACCACCACATAGGCGGCGAGTTGGTCGCCGGCGGAGGCCCGGTGGGCGACGCAGACAGCGCGCGCGATCCGGGTATCGGCCAGCAGGGCGGATTCGATCTCACCGAGCTCGATCCGCAGACCGCGGATCTTGACCTGGAAATCGGTACGCCCCAGATACTCCAGGACGCCGCGGCCGCTGTCGGCGGAGCCCAGCCGCCAGCGGGCCAGATCGCCGGTGCGATACATACGAGCGCCGGGTGTGAACGGATCGGCGACGAACCGTTCGGCGGTCAACGGTGCCTGCCCGAGATAACCGCGGGCCAGTTGCACACCGGACAGGTACAGCTCGCCCACCGCGCCGGGCGCGACCGGGCGCAGGGCCGCATCGAGGACGTAGGTGCGGGTGTTCCACACCGGGGAGCCGATCGGGACCACATCGGTTTCGGCCGGGCAGTGCCAGGAGGTGACATCCACCGCGGCTTCGGTGGGGCCGTACAGGTTGTGCAGTTGCGGGCCCGGTAGCGCGGCGTGGAAATCGCGCACGGTCGCCGGGGGCAGCGCTTCGCCGCTGCAGAACACCCGGCGCAGCGAGACACAGTCGCCGACCTCGGTATCGGTGACGAACACCGACAGCATGGACGGGACGAAATGCGCTGTGGTGATACCCCGCTCACGGATCACCCAGGCCAGGTAGGCCGGATCACGGTGCCCGTCCGGGCGGGCGACGACCAGCCGGGCACCGGTCTGCAACGGCCAGAAGAACTCCCAGACCGAGACGTCGAAGGTGGCCGGGGTCTTCTGTAGTACGGCGTCGGTCGGGTCGAGCGGGTATTCGTGCTGCATCCAGCGCAGCCGGTTCACGATGGCCGCGTGGGTGACACCGACCCCCTTCGGGGCACCGGTGGACCCGGAGGTGAACAGCAGGTAGGCGAGATGGTCACCGCGCAGGGCCGTGGTCCGGTCGGCATCGGTGACCGGTTCCGGGGCGAAGCCGGCGAGGTCGACGGTATCGACCGGGACGAGATCGGCGTTGCCGGGTAGTTCGAGGCCGTCCCGGTCGGCCACCAGGAGCGCGACCGGGCGGGATCTGGCCACGATCTGCTCCAGCCGCGCGACCGGATGCTCCGGGTCCAACGGCAGATAGGCGGCCCCGGTCTTGACCACGGCGTACATCGCGACCACCAGTTCGGCGCTGCGCCGCAGGCACAGTCCGACCACACGTTCCGGTCCGGCTCCCGCCTCGATCAACAGCCTGGCCAACCGGTTCGCGCGTGCGTCCAGTTCGCGGTAGGTCAGCGACGTACCTTCGAATTCCAGCGCCACGGTATCCGGGCTCCGGCGCACCTGCGCGTCGAAAATACCGGCCAGCGTGCCGGGTTCGACCGCGGCCGCCGTATCGTTCCAGGTATGCAACACCTGCCGTTGTTCGGCGTCGGTGAGGACGGGCAGTTCCCGGACAGTGGTGTCCATCTCGGTGGTGAGGAAGCGGTCCAGGAAGTTCAGGAACCTGTGGTGGTGGGTCTGGACCTCGTTCTCGCTGTAGAGCAGCGGGTTGGCCTCGAAATCGAGATGCACCCGGCCGCCGTCACCGTTGTACAGATTGACCGAGAGATCCTCGACCGGCCCGGTCGCCAGGACATGCACCGTCACATCGCATTCGGCGAAGCGCAACGGTTTGCTGAACAACATGATGTTGATCATCGGCCCGAAGAAACCGCGGGTGTCCCGGTCGTAACCGCAGTCGCGGCGGATATCGTCGTGCCGGTATCGCTGATGGCGTAGTGCGCCGGTGATCTGGCGCTCCACCGCTCGTACGACATCCTCGATCGTGGTGTCGGCTTCGAACCGGATCCGCAACGGCACCACATTCGACACCACACCGGCGGAGCGACGCAGTGACACCGTGGTGCGCGCCGACACCGGAAGGCTCAGCACCACATCGTTTTCCCCGGTCATCGCCCGGACATAGCAGGCTGTGGCCGCGGCGAACAGGATTGGATTGGAGGCGCTGCGTTCGGCGGCCGCCGCCTCGACGGCCGCCTCCGTGGTCTCGCTGAGAATCGCGGTGGCCAGCCGACGGCCCGCGTCCGCGGTCGCGGGCGGATTCGCGACCGTGGACAGGCTGACAACCTCCCCTGCGCCGTCCAGGATTTCGCTCCAGTAGACACGGTCGTTGTCGAACCGCTGCGAGTTCCGGTACTCGTTCTCCCCGGCGTACAGCTCGGCCAGCGGTGCGGCCCGGGAAACCGACGGTTCCCGGGACTCGTAGTAGGCGGTGTAGATCTCCGCGGTCCGGATCAGCCCGTTCATCGCCGCATAGCCGTCGATGACGATGTGATGGACCCGCGAGTACCAGATGTAGTCACGGTCGCCGGTGCGCAGCACCGCGTTGAAGACGAGCGGGTCGTGCTCGAAATCGATCGGAGTGCGGGCGTCCTCTTTCATCCAGGCCAGGGCGGCGGCGTGCGGGTCCGGCTCGGACCGCAGATCCAGTCGCGCCCAGCCCGGCCGGGTCGTCGGATCGATCACCTGATGGGGCACCCCGTCGACCTGCACGATGCGCTGCAGCCCGACCTCGGTTTCCACCCCGAAACGCTCGATCGCATACAGCAGCAGGCCCGGATCGAGATCCCCGTGGAACTCCACGTACTCGGCGACGATGAGCGGGATATCGGGCTGGATCCGCTGGGCGTACCACATCGCCGTCTGGGCGGGTGTGAGCGGAAACGGTTCGACCGAAACTCCGGCCGACGAACTGCTATCGACCCCGGTGGCCGACGATCTCATCAATCACTCCGTTCTACAGCTCGACACTCCCCGAACAGCCCACAACCGGCCCGTACCGGCCATGGGGTGTGATTCACGACTGGTTATTCGGAGCATCACGTTGAATGGATTGCAGTCGAAACCGAATGGTTACCTGGAGCCGGAGGAGACATCGGACCACGGTGTCCGAATTCCGGCGCGTCGGTCACGCAGAGACGCGGAAGATCGCTTCACTTCTTGCCCGGCGGGGCCGGGCAATGCCTAGATACTACGCATAAGAGGCCAGCATGTTTACCCTTCGCTACCGAAAAATAAACACTGTGCAAATCGGAAGAACCGCAAGCAGCCCGCGCGGCATCGCTTACCCGCCGGTGGCGACGGGAAACCGATTCGGCGGTCAGCCGCGCACGGGCGCAGTGGAGGCCCCGGCCCGCCTGCGACCAACTCGCCCGGCGATCGAGAGCATCACACCGGCCGCCGTCACGAGCACGGCGACCAACTCCGGCCAGGGCCCCAGCACGGTTGCCGGGGTGTGCGAATCACGTAGCGGCACCTCGGCGACCAGCGCCTCGGGCACGAACAGCGCGCTCTCCTGCCGCACCGATCCGTCCGCGGCGATGATCGCGCTGACCCCCGAGGTGGCGGCCACGACCAGCGAGCGCCCGTGTTCGACCGCCCGCACTCTGGACATCGCAAGTTGCTGGTAAGTCATTTCACTGTCGCCGAAAGTCGCATTGTTCGTCGGGACCGTGAGCAATTGCGCACCCGAGCGCAGGGAATCCCGGAAGGCCCGGTCGAAAGCGACCTCATAACAGGTTGCCACCCCGATTTCCGTACCCGCGGCCCGAATTGTTCCGTCCCCGTGACCCGGCACAAAGTATCCTGCCCTGTCCGCATAGTCCGAAAAGAGACGAAAAAATCCGCGCATCGGCAGGTATTCCCCGAAAGGCTGTACTATTTTTTTGTCGTGACGGTCTCCCGGACCGCTTTCCGCGGTCCAGACCATTACCGAATTGGTGGTGGTCCCGTCCCCGTTGACCAGCACAGCTCCCACCAGGATGGGCGCCGAGACACGGCGGGCGGCCGCCGAGATGAGCGCGGCGGCGTCCGGATTGCGCAACGGGTCGATATCGGAGGAGTTCTCGGGCCACACGACCACATCCGGGGCCGGAAACAGACCGGCCGCCACCTCGTCGGTCAGTTGCTCGGTCCGGCGGACATGATTGTCGAGCACGGCTCGGCGCTGAGCATTGAAATCCAGCCCCAGGCGCGGCACGCTGCCCTGCACAGCGGCCACGGTAATGGTCCGGTCACCGTCCATCGGGTCGGGCAGTGTCGCGCGGAGTCCGAGCCCGGCCGCGGCGAGCAGCACACAACTCGCCGCCGCGGCCGCGGTCGCCACCCGGCCGGCACCGTTAGGCCCGGATCCTGCCCCTGGCGCACCGTCGGTGTCGGTACCGGCACGGCTCCCCGCAACGGTCGCCGCCGTCGCGGGGAAACCGATCTCCCGGAGCAATCCCAGCACCACCGCTGCCCCGCAGGTACCACTGAGCGCCACCGCGAAACTCACCAGCGGTGCACCACCGTAGGCGGCCAGCGGCAGAAACCACCCGTCGGCCTGGCCGAACGCCAGCCGCCCCCACGGAAACCCGCCGAACGGGAAACTCGACCGCCCCCATTCGGCGGCCGACCAGGCCAGCGCCAGCCACAACGGCCATCCGGGCAGCCGGCCCAGCAACCGGCCGAGCACGCCGAACAGACCCACATACACCGCGCACGCGATGGACAGCGCGAGCCACGGCAGCGGGCCCACATATATACCGGTCCACGGCAGCAGCGGTAGGAAGAAACCGAGCCCCGCGAGGAACCCGTACCCGAAACCGGACCGCAGCCCGGTCCCGCTGCGCACGATCAGAGTCAGCAGCGCGATACCGGCGGGCGCGAGAAACCACCACGGCCGCGGTGGGAAACTGCCGAAGAGCAGGGCACCGGCGAGGATCGCGCCCACCCACCGCACCAGCACCGGGTAGCGGGCGAGCCCGCCGATCCACCGAATCGCCGAACTGTCACCCTGTACCACTGCTGCGTCCTGTTCCGTCCGGGCCGAGATCACGCGTTGTAGATGGTGGCGCCGTCGTGCACGGTCCGCAGACAGCGCGGCAGCACGGCATCCGGGGTCAGCGACGGCAGGCCGGGCACCCGCGACCGCGGATCGGTGGACCAGCGCTGTACCGAATCGGCGGACGCGGCGACCACCAACTCGCCGGCCTCCCACACCGCGTACGAGGCGGGCGCTCCAGGTACCAGTGTCCCCGCGACTCCGTCCCGCACGCCGCCCGCCCGCCAGGCACCACGGGTGGCGGCGGCGAAAGCGGCCCGCGGGGAGAGCCCGTGCCCGGGCGTGCGGTGGTGTACCGCCGCGCGGACGGCCGCCCACGGATCGAGGGCCGACACCGGCGCATCCGAACCGATGGCCAGCGATACTCCGGCCGAGGCCATGGCGGCGAACGGGTTCAGCGCGGCGGCTCGGGTGGTGCCGAGGCGTTCGGCGTACATACCGTCGGGACCGCCCCAGGCCAGGTCGAATGCGGGCTGCACACTCGCGATGACCCCCCAGGAGGCGAGCGCCTCGATCTGCGCCGCGTCGAGCAGCTCCGCGTGCTCGACCCGGTGCCCGCGGGCGGCCACGGCCGGACCGCCCAGTTCGGCGACGACCTGCCCGAACCCGGCCACCACTGCATCGAGCGCGCCGTCACCGATCGCGTGGAAACCGGCCTGCACACCCGCTTCGGTGCAGGCCCGCACATGCGCCGCGATATCCGCGGCGTCGAGATAGCCGATACCGGTCCCGGGGTTGTCGGCGTAGGAATCACGCAACCAGGCGGTATGCGAGCCGATCGAACCGTCGACGAACAGATCACCGGCCAGCCCGTGCGCGCCGAGCTCGGCCAGCAGCGTGCGCGCCTCGTCCGCGGTCCGGACCCCCTGCCCCCAGTAGGCCCGCACCTGCACACCGTGCTCGAAGGCGAGCAGCTCACGCAGATCGATCTCGCCTTCTATATCGGGCCCCGCACATTCGTGCACCACCGCCACCCCGTGCGCGGCCGCGGCATCCAGCGCGGTCCGCCGCGCCGTATCCCGCTGTTCCCGGGTGAGCCTGGTCCGGGCCGCGGCCCGGACGAGATGGTGCGCATCGGCCCGGACCGGCTCGCCGGCCACGAACCCGGCAGCCGACCGCAGCCCGGGTACCTCGTCGAGCAACGCCGAGGAGGCCACCGCCGAATGCACATCCACCCGCGCCAGGTAGACCGCTCGACCGGGTCCGGCGGCGGCATCCAGTTCGGCGGCGGTCGGCGGCCGGCCCTCGGGCCAGCGGGTCTCGTCCCAGCCGTCGGCCAGAATCGCGGCGCCGGGGTGCCGGGCGGCGTATCCGGCGACCAGTTCCAGGCAGTGGGTGAGCGAACGCGCCGCCGACAGGTCGAGTCCCGAGAGCTGGAGACCGAGCGCGGTGGTGTGCAGATGGGGCTCCACGAACGCGGGGGTCACGAACGCGCCGTCGAGCTCGACGACCTCTGCGTCCGGATGCAACGCGCGGCCCACATGGTCGGCGCCGAGCCATACGACGACACCGTCTGTCACCGCCATGGCGGTGGCATCGGGCGCACTCGAACTGTAGATCCGGCCTCCGACCAGCAGCTGCGTACTCACGAGGGTCCAGTCTGCCGCACCACCGTGGGCGTCGCGCGGCCCGGTCCCGCCGACGGACGCCCGGCGCCGGGCCGCCGCGGCACCGGATCGCCCACCGGGCGGCGGCGAATTACGCTGCCTTTCATGAACAACACGCTCGGCGCGGTCGGCACGGCCGAATACGTCCTGGTCACCACCTTCCGCAAGGACGGCACCCCGGTACCGACACCGCTGTGGGCGGTGGCCGAGGACGACAAACTCTATATCTGGACCGTCACCGACAGCTGGAAAGTGAAGCGGCTGCGGCGTAACCCGGCGGTGACGCTGCAACCGTGTGATTACAAGGGCACCCCGCGCGGCGAGGTCGTCCACGGCACCGGACGCATTCTCGACGCCGACGGTAGTGCCCGCGTACGCCGCCTGATCCGCCGCAAATACCGGTTCACCGGTCCGCTGGTGGTGCTGGGCAGCACGCTGCGCCGCGGAAAGTCCGGCACCGTCGGAATCGAACTCACCCCGAGCTCCACACCGGCCGCCCCGGAATAACGGCGCCCCGGCTGGCCGGGCACTTCACCGGGTGGGGATCCGGGAAGTGCCCGCGCCGGGCTATTTCACCCTTCGTCGCGGACGCCCGGCACGGCCGAGCACCTGGGCGGGCCGGGGCGATCTGTTGCTGTTCCGCCGCGAAGGGCGCAACATTCACGCAATCGGCAGGCAGGCGCTGCGGATCGCGAATCCGCTCTCCGGCTGCTGTGAACGGACCGGGCAGATGACAACGCTCCCGCCCTCGATACGGCCAGGCGGATCATTCCGCGTGCGGACGCAGCCACTGTTCCAGGTCATCGGCCGCACCGAGTTCGGTGGCCAGTTCCGCCCGCTCCGCCTCGGTCAACCCGAGCGCCGCCAGGTCGGCGCGGCGCTCGGCTGCCCGGTCCGGTTTGCCGAGCGCGATCGCCAGTTCGGCCAGTGCCGCGAAGGCCCGGGCCCGGTCCGTCCGCCCGGCTTCGGCGCCGTGCCGGTGCAGCCCGGCCTCGATCGCTCGCTCCGCGGCCTTGTCGTCGGATTTGAAATCGCGCAGGATCCGGGCGTTGTCGAGCACTTGCGCCAAACCGGACAACGTCGCCGATCCGCCGTATTCCAGGCTCTCCGGTTCACTGCGCTGGATATAGGTCACCCAGTTGCCGTCCGGGTCGATCAGGCTGAAACGGGTCTGGCCGGGACGGAAGCGGGTGATCCGCCCGAGTCCCCGGGCCGGGATCCGGCCGAATCGTTCACGTAGCGCCGCGCTGAAAGTCCGGTGCCGCTGCGCGGCGTCCGCCACCATGACCAGGCAGCCCGTCTGCTCCCGGGGTGGGCTATCGGCGGGCGGGTCGGCGAAATGGAGTTCACAGTCGTGGGCCGAGATCGCGCCGTATATATACGGCCTCGTCTGTTCGTAGGTGACCGTGTATCCCAGCGCCCGGTAGAAGTCGAGCGTGCGGGCCAGATCGTGAGTGGGCAGCACCGGTACCGCGATATCTCCCATGAGAACCCTCCCAATAGTCAATTTTGACTACCAGAGGTTAGATCCCACTACATCAAGAAGTCAAATTTGAGTACCGTACTGTTCCGATGACGGAAGGAGCGACGATGGCAGCGGTTCGGTTGCTGGTTCTCGGAGTGACACGTCGGCAGCAGCCGACCCACGGGTACGCGGTGCGCCGCGAACTGTTGTCCTGGCGCGCCGACACCTGGACCAATGTGCAGCCCGGTTCCATCTACCACGCGGTCAAACAGCTCACCCAGGAAGGAAAACTACGGACACTCGGCACCGAGGACGGCGGCCGTGGCCCGGGCCGGACCCTGTTCGAACTGACCGACACCGGCGAGGCGGAGTTTCTCGAACGGATGGACGAGGCGCTGACCAGCGTGGACATGGAGGAACTCGGCGCCGGAATCGCATTCATGGACGCGCTACCCCGGGCACATGTGATCGCGAAACTACGCGAACAGCGCGAGAACAGTCGTGCCGTCCGCGACGATCTTGTGGCCATGGCCGACGACTATCCGAGCCGCTACGAGCCCCCACACGCCATCGACCTGCTGGATCTGTGGAGCGGCGTCTTCGACAACCTCACCGGCTGGACCGCCGGCGTACTCGCCCGGCTGGAACGGGGCGAATACCGCATGGCCGACGATTCGTAGCCCGGCCGTCGGCCCGTCACCCGTCGACGAACGCCGGGACTAGGCCGGATCGCCCGGATTCCGCTCGGTCGTCGAGGGCGGACGCAGTTCCAGCGCGGTCGCGGATTTCGGGCGGTCGTCGGTGTACCACTCGCTCACCACGACACCGTCGACGATATCGGCGTCGATCACCGTGGGCCGGTACGGCGCCGCCGCGGCGATCTTCGCGACCCGTCGCGCGGCCAGGGCCGCCAGTACCGGCCGGAACACGGCGCGGGTCGGCGGAAGCAGCATCAGCAGGCCGACCACCGAGGTGACCAGGCCGGGTACGAACATGAGCAGGCTGCCCAACCCCACCAGTGCGCCGTCGGCGACCGCGGCGCCGGGGGTGATCTCACCGCGGGAGGCGCGGCGGAACTGTTCACCCACCCGTCGCCACTGGGAACCGAGCAGCAGCATGCCGGCGGCGGAGCTGGCGATGAGCAGCAGAATCGCGGGGAACGCGCCGAGCCAGGCGACGGCGGCGGCAAAAGCGGCGATCTCGACGACGAGGTAGACGAGGAAACCGAGAGCGGGCATGAGCGAACCTTTCGGGTCGGACTACCCGACCAACGAACGAGATGTCCGATTTTCTCCCGGACCGCTGTGAGTCCGGTCCCGAAAGCTCAGCCGCCCGGCCGCACCAGCCCGGTTTCGTAGGCCAGCACCACTGCCTGCACCCGGTCACGCAGGCCGAGTTTCGTCAGCACCCGCCCGACATGTGTCTTGACGGTCGCTTCGGACAGGAACAGTTCACCGGCGATCTCGGCATTGGACCGTCCGGCGGCGATCTGCTCGAGCACCTCACGCTCCCGCGCTGTCAGCACCTCGAGTATCTCCGGATCACGCGACGGCGCGGGCTCCTCGGCGATCAACCGGTCGAGCAGGCGTTTGGTCACCTTGGGCGATACGACGGCGTCACCCGCCGCGACACTGCGGATGGCCGAGATCAGATCCTCGGGTGGCGTGTCCTTGAGAAGAAACCCGCTGGCTCCGGCGCGCAACGCACCCAGGGCGTGTTCGTCGAGGTCGAAAGTGGTCATCACCAGGACCCGGGTCCCGTGATCGGCCTCGAGGATGCGGCCGGTGGCGGTGACTCCGTCCACCACCGGCATCCGGACGTCCATCAGCACCACATCGGGGACGAGTTCTGCGGCGCGGGCCACCGCGGTGGCCCCGTTGTCGGCTTCACCGATCACTTCGATATCGGGGTGGGCGCCGAGCACCATTTTCAGTCCTACGCGCATGAGTTCCTGGTCGTCCACTACGAGCACGGTGATCGGCACGGGATCCAATGTAGCGGCGGGCGCTGCCTATTCCCGATCCGGTGTGGACAGCGGAATACGCGCGTACACCCGCCAGGCTCCGTCGGCCCGGCGCCCGGCCTCGAGGCTGCCGCCGAGCACCGCCATCCGCTCACGCATACCGGCCAGCCCCAGACCGCTGCCCTCGATCCGGTCTTCGGGCCGGACCGGGACCCCGCCGGAATCGGTGACCTCCACTTCGATGTGGTCGGAGTGGCGCCGCACCCGCACCCACGCCTTCGGGTGGGCCCCAGCGTGGCGCAGGGTGTTGGTCAGCGCCTCCTGCACGATGCGGTGCATACCCAGACTGGTTTCGGGTGCGACACCGTCCAGTTCGCCGGCCAGTTCCAGCTCGACCGCCAGGCCGGCGTCGCGCATCAGCTGTACGACCGCCGCGAGCCCGGCCGTACCGTGCTGCGGAACCTCGTCCGGGGCGTGTTCGGTACGCAGCAGGGCGACGGTGCGGCGTAGTTCGCGCAATGCCTCGCGGCCGGTTCCGGCGATGGTGACCAGCGCCTGTTCTGTGGTGCCGGGATCGGTGCGCAGAGCGAATCGCGCGCCGTCGGCCTGGACGATCATCACGCTCACCGCGTGCGCGACCACATCGTGCAGTTCCCGGGCGATCCGGGTGCGCTCCGCCGACACCGCGTCGTGCGCACGCCGTTCCCGGTCGGAGTCGGCGACGGCGAGCCGGGCCGCGACCTCGGCATCATAGGCACGGCGAGCGCCGGTGAATTCGCCCAGCGCCCAGCACAGGGCGAAGAACACGGAGACGAACGCGGCGTCGCCGGCCTTGAACCCGCTCACCAGCGCCATCCCGTACGCGGTATCGGCGACCAGCGCCAGGACGTACCAGAGCCCGGCGCGCCGGCCGACGTAGGCCACCAGTGTGTACAGCATGATCCCGTGACCGAGCAGCGCGCCGTGCACGGTGGGATCGCCCACGATGAAGCCGATTGTGCTGGCACAGAACGACAACGCCATGAACGTCGCTGCCATCGCCCGCGGGTAGATCCGGCGCAGCGCGATCGGCAGCGGGATGAGCACCGAGAACACCAGGAACGCGACGAGATTCGTGCTGTCGCGGGCCACCGCGAGATCGAGCAGCAGCAGCACGACCGCGAGGACGGAATCGGCGACTATGGGGTTGTCTCGGAGCCACAAGCTGAACCGGCGCACCGGACCAGCCTAGAACCACAGCCACACGCCGAATCCTCCGCGAGGGCTCAGAGACTACGACTTGATCATACTGTCCACTTCACTGAAATATTCCGACATCAGCTTGGTCGCCCTACGTGAATCGTAGAACAGATCATCGTATTTGTCGTAATACCATGAGAATCCTTCCGCCCAAGTCTCACCGGGTTTCTCGATCCAGCGATCTATAGCGTCACTCGCCTTCGGGGATCCATTCTCGATTATGTCCCTCAATGCAGGGATATGCACTCGTCGAATATAATTGTCCTTGTCAGCGGACATCCGCGAGAGCAGATGGTCCGTACCGTGCCCGTACTCGTGCAGCACCATGTTCTGCGACCGTGTCGACTGGTTACCGAGCAGCAGCGCCCTGTGGTCGGGGATGTAGACACCGGCGATCTTCCTCTCTACGTCATTGCCTCCCAATCTCATCATTTCGATGAAAGGCCAGTTGTGACGATTCATGAACTGATGACCGAGATCCAATATATCGGAATCCCCCAACCATATTCCCGGATCGTTGTAACCATTGGCTCGGTGGTCGGGGTCACCCATGAAGTCTCTCATCTTGAAATGTAATTCCGCGGGTAGTCTGATGACCAACTCGTTGGCCTGCCACGCAGACACCGCGGAATGATCTGTGTGATACAGGTCCCCGTAGACGTTCTGCAGGAGGCGATCACTCGCGGCCCCATCGGCGGCGGATGTATGGATCGGGTGCCCGATATGGCGCTCGGGCGGCGCCGTGAATCTGTTGGACACGATAGTGCCGTCTCCGGCGACAAACGTATGCGCCGCATCGTCCACTCCACGCGCCGTCGGCCTTATCACTCGTTCACCGGCGAATTCGGCAACCGATTCGCCGGCGTCGAGGAGGCGCCGAGCAATTTGCTGCCACTGAGGCGATGTCACAGGCCGCCCTCCGTTCGCTACGGTCTGCCCCGGAGCCGGCTCGCGGCCGCGCCGCCCTCGGCGCCGATACTCCGAGCATCGACCCGGCAGGACGGCAAATGAACATACACGATTCGTGCTCGGCGCGAACCGTGTACGAAAGCGGTGCAGCGTCCGGCGCTCTCGTCCGACCTACCGTTGAACGTCCGCCCGGCCATATGCTGCCCCGGCCACATTGCACACCGTCTGGTTTGCTGAGCGGGTGGATGTGACCGACTGGCTGATGCTGCTGCCCGCGGCGGCCGCCGCGGGCTGGGTGGATGCCGTGGTGGGCGGCGGCGGCCTGATCGTGCTGCCGACCCTGCTGCTGGTGGCCCCCGGCCTCCCCCCGCAGACAGCGCTGGGCACCAACAAACTGTCGGCGGTCGCGGGAACAGCCGCGGCGGCGGCCACCTTTGCCCGGAAGGTCCCGATCGAGTGGTGGTTGCTGATACCCGCCGCGGTGCTGGCGGCGGGTACTGCAGCCGCGGGAGCGGCCGCGGTATCGCTGATCGACCGGGACCTGTTCATCCCGATCGTGCTCGCGGTGCTGATCGGAGTGGCCGTTTTCGTGACGGCCCGGCCGTCGATCGGGATCACCCTGGCCACCCACCCCCCGTCGCGGCGCAAGGTGGTCCTGGTGGTGGCGCTGGCCGCCGGTCTGATCGGCGCCTACGACGGATTGCTGGGGCCCGGGACCGGGACATTTCTCATCATCACCTTCGCCACCCTGCTGGGCACCGAGTTCGTGCGGGCGGCCGCGATGGCGAAGGTGATCAACTGCGGTTCGAATATCGGGGCGCTGATCTACTTCGGTTCCACCGGTCATGTTTTGTGGGCGCTGGGCGGGGCGATGGCGCTGGCCAATATCGCGGGTGCGGTGGTCGGTTCGCGGATGGCCCTGGACCGGGGCGCGGAGTTCGTCCGCGTAGTGCTGCTGGTGGTCGTGGTGGCCATGGTGATCCGGTTGGGCTGGCAGCAGTTCGGCTGAGCCCGGCGCACCCCCGGAAATCGTCATGGCGGACTAAGTTGTCCAGAGTGACGGCGACAATCTCCAATGAATCGGGCGGGCTACCGTCCGGGCACGATATCGATCCGGAGTTCGCGGACCTGCCGCTGGCGGCGCTGGCGGAGGCGGCGCTCTCGGCGGCCCGCACGGCCGGGGCCGAGCACGCCGATCTGCGGGTGCACCGGTTGTGTACGCAGACACTTCGGTTGCGCGACGGTCGGGTGGAGGCCCTCACCGATACCGTCGAACTCGGTTTCGCGGTGCGCGTCATCGTCGACGGCACCTGGGGTTTCGCCTCGCACGCGGCACTGACCCGGGAAACCGCGGCCGAGGTCGCACGCTCGGCGGTGGCCGTGGCGACCACCCTGCGCGCGCTGAACCGGGAACGTGTCGAACTCGCCGGGGAACCCCGCTACGAGAACGCGCGCTGGATCTCGGACTACCGGATCGATCCGTTCAGTATCGCCTCGGCGGACAAAGTAACGCTGTTACAGGACTATTCGGGTCGTCTCACGGCCGCCGACGGCGTCGATCACGTCACCGCGACACTGCTGCAGGTCAAGGAGCAGACCTACTACGCCGACACCGCCGGCTCCTCGATAATCCAGCAGCGAGTGCGCCTACAGCCACAATTGGAGGCGATCACCGTCGACACCGTCTCGGGTGGCTTCGAGACCATGCGCACCCTGGCACCACCGGTCGGCCGGGGCTGGGAGTACGTCACCGGCGCCGACGGGATCTGGGACTGGGATTCCGAACTGGCCCGGATCCCGGAATGGCTCGCCGAGAAGGTGAAGGCGCCGACCGTCACCGCGGGACCGACCGATCTGGTGATCGACCCGACCAATCTGTGGCTGACCATCCACGAATCCATCGGCCACGCCACCGAGTACGACCGCGCGATCGGGTATGAATCCGCGTACGCCGGGACTTCGTTCGCGACGCCGGATCTGCTGGGCATCCTGCGCTACGGCACCCCGATCATGCACGTCACCGCCGACCGGGTGCAGCCGTTCGGGTTGGCCACCGTCGGCTACGACGACGACGGGGTAGCCGGTCAGCGCTGGGATCTGGTGCGCGACGGGGTGCTGGTGGGTTATCAGCTCGACCGGGTCTTCGCGCCGCGGCTGGGCCTCGAGCGTTCCAATGGCTGTTCCTACGCCGATTCCCCACATCATGTGCCGATCCAGCGGATGGCCAATGTCTCGCTGCAACCCGATCCCGCCGCCGATACCAGCACGGCGGAGCTGATCTCGCGGGTGACCGACGGTATCTACATCGTGGGCGACAAGAGCTGGTCGATCGATATGCAGCGCTACAACTTCCAGTTCACCGGGCAGCGTTTCTTCCGTATCCGCAACGGGGAACTGGCCGGGCAACTGCGCGATGTCGCCTATCAGGCGACCACCACCGATTTCTGGGGGTCGATGGAGGCGGTCGGCGGCCCGTCGACCTGGCAGCTGGGTGGCGCGTTCAATTGCGGGAAAGCCCAGCCGGGGCAGGTCGCCGCGGTCAGCCACGGCTGCCCGTCGGTACTGGTGCGCGGCGTGAACGTACTCAACACCCGGACGGAGGCAGGGCGATGACGGTGACCGGTGCGGGAGTGCTGCCCGCGGGTGCGGTAGTCGAGCGGGCCCTGGCCGAATCCCGGGCCGACGAGGCGATCGTCATCGTCACCGACGAATACGAGGCCTCGCTGCGCTGGGCCGGGAACTCCATGACCACGAACGGCGCCTCGGTATCGCGGCGCTGGTCGGTGATCGCGGTGTTCCGCGACGGGCCACGTTCGGCCCGGGTCGGCAGTGTGGCCTCGACCAGTGTCGACCCGGCCGATATCGCGGCCGTGGTGCGGGCCGCCGAGGCGGCGGCCCGGGCGGCCGAGCCGGCGCGCGACGCGATGCCACTGCTGGACGCGGATACGGTACCTGCGGACCCGGATTGGGAAGAGGCTCCGGCCGTCACCGGTATCGAGGTGTTCACCGGGCTCGCCGCCGATCTGTCCACCGGTTTCGACGGCGCCGACCGCCTCTACGGATTCGCGCACCACCAGGTGCAGACCACCTGGCTCGGGACCTCCACCGGTATCCGGCGCCGCTACACCCAGCCCACCGGGTCGGTGGAGATCAACGGCAAACGCGGGGACGGCGCGGAACTGGCCAGTGCCTGGGTCGGTGCGGGCACCACCGATTTCACCGATCTGGACACTCCGGGCCTGCTCACGGAACTGTCCCGGCGGCTGGACTGGTCGGAGCGCCGGGTGGATCTGCCCGCCGGACGCTACGAAACGCTGCTGCCGCCGTCGGCGGTCGCCGATCTGCTGATCTACATGTACTGGTCGATGGAGGGCCGGGGCGCGCAGGAGGGCCACACCGCTTTCGCCGCCGCGGGTGGTACCAGGGTCGGCGAGAAACTCACCGATATTCCGCTGACGCTCTTCTCCGATCCGCAGGCACCCGGTTTGCAGTGCCTGCCCTTTGTGGCCACGCAGGCCTCGTCGGAGACGGTATCGATATTCGACAACGGCCTGCCCGCGCAGCGGGTGGACTGGTTGCGCGACGGGGCGATAGCCGATCTGGTGTACCCCCGGGCCATCGCCGCCGACTACGACACCGAACCGACGGTGCAGGTGCAGAACCTGCTGCTCACCGGCGGTTCCACCGCGACACTGGACGATATGATCGCCCGTACCGAGCGCGGTCTGCTGCTGACCACGCTCTGGTACATCCGCGAAGTGGACCCGGCGACCCTGCTGCTCACCGGCCTCACCCGCGACGGTGTGTATCTGGTCGAGAACGGCGAGGTCACCGGAGCGGTGAACAATTTCCGGTTCAACGAGAGCCCACTGGATCTGCTGCGCCGGGTCACCGAGGCGGGGGCCACCGAACTCACGCTGCCACGGGAATGGAAGGACTGGTTCACCCGTACCGCCATGCCGCCGCTGCGGATCCCCGATTTCCACATGTCGTCGGTGAGCCGGGCGACCTGAGCCCGGACCGGCGGGTCGGCCGTGGGCGACACATATACCGACCCGCTCGAGGCGTACGGGTCCACCGGGCGGGTTTCGGGTGGTCGAGCCGATTGTCGCGACAGGCCCGCGGTGCGCCCCGTCGCCGGTCCGTCACGCAGCCGCGGTGAGAACCCGCGGACCGGCGGCGGTGATCGCGATGGTGTGCTCGGAATGGGCCGTGCGGGAACCGTCGGCCGAGCGGATGGTCCAGCCGTCCGCGTCTGTGACGATCCGGTCGGTGGTCGCGGCGAACCACGGTTCCAGGGCGAGGGTGAGCCCGGGTCGCAACCGGAAGCCCCGGCCCGCGCGCCCGGCATTGGCGACGTGCGGATCCTCGTGCATGGTCCGGCCGAGCCCGTGACCACCGAATTCGGTGTTCACCGGATACCCGTGGGTGGCGGCCACCGCGGAGATGGCAGCCGAGATGTCACCGATCCGGTTACCGGGCTGCGCGGCCTCGATCGCCGCCGCCAGGGCTTCCTCGGTCGCCCGTACCAGGCGCAGATCCTCGGCAGCGGCGGTGCCGACGATGACCGTGGTGGCCGCGTCGGCGACCCAGCCGTCGATGCTCAGCGCCAGATCCGCGGTCAGCACATCGCCGTCGCGCAGGGCGTAGTCGAAGGGCAGGCCGTGTAGCACAGCGTCGTTGACCGACAGGCACACCGTATTGCGGAACGGCCCCCGCCCGAACGAGGGCGCGTAATCCCAGTAGCAGGACACTGCGCCCCGCTGCCGGATCCGTTCACGCACGATCATCTCCAGTTCCAGCAGGTTCACGCCCACCGCCGCCACCGCGCGCAGTTCCGCCAGGATCTTGGCCACGAACGCGCCCGCGACGCGCATCCGCTCGATCTCGCCGGGCGTTTTCAACTCCACCATCAGGACCTCCACCGTCACAGGTATTTCTATACCGTCATTGCGGTACATTAATACCACTCCTAGAGTGGAGCCCATGGTCCGCCTGCCACTCACCGCCACCCAGATCGATGCCGGCCGCCGCCTCGGACTCCGATTGCGCACCGCCCGCGAAGGACGCGACCTCACCGAAGTCGCCCGGGCGGCCGGTATCTCCCCGGAAACTCTTCGCAAGATCGAAACCGGCCGCCTGCCCTCCCCGGGCTTCGGCACCGTCGTTTCCCTGAGCCGCGTTCTCGAACTCCCGCTCGACGAGCTGGCCGAGATCTGGACCGCGGACAACCTCGCCGAATCCGCCTGACAGAACGGCCGCAGCCGCCCCGGCCGCGGGCCGCTACGCGCGCGGCCGGGACTATTCGCCCGGCGGGCGACCGGGCAGAAAGCCTGCGAACTCCCAGCGCGCGATCCGGCCGATCGCCTGTGCCAGCGCCTGCCAGGTGGGCTCCTCGAGTTCACGCAGGAAAGCGTCGACCCGGCGGCGCACCTCGTCGATATCGATCCGGTCGAGTACGAGAGCGCGCCCCGATGGATCGAATCCCGGCCCGCTCGCGGTCGCATCGGCATTCCCGGCTGCGCGGACGAGTAGATCGAACGACTCGGCTCCCGGCGCGCCCGCCGGGCCGATCATCAACTGCACCAGCAGGGCATCGGCCGCGCCCACCACAACCGGATCCGTGAGATCGGCATCCGGGCTGTACATTCCCTTGAGTTCGGCTCTCATCACCGCTCCTCGATCTCCAGGTGCGCGTTGCTCTCCCAGTGGCGCGCGGTCGCCGACCGCGACTCGTAATTGGCTTCCACACCACGGCCGGACGGTTTCTGTTGCGGCGGGCGGTACTGCCGCAATCCATCGCCGCTCACCCACCGATGACCGTCGCCGTAGGGCAACCGGCGTGGCTCGACGCCCACCCAGGCCAGTCCGGCGGCATCCGCCTCGGCCCGGCGCGCCCGGCCGATCCCGAAATTGCCACCACGCGACCGGGCACTCCGGACGATCTCGACCACTCGCTGCCGGTCCGGACGCGCAGATGTCCGCTTCCCCTCGGGCTCGCGCGGCGGCACCGGCTCCGTCCCGGCCCCGCGGTTCGGACCGTCCGCCGGCACCGCGGCGCTTCCGGCGGGCTCCGCCCCTCGGATCCGCCCCGCGCCCGCGGCGTCCGCTCCTTCGAGTTTCCCCGGCCCGGCCCCGGCCCCGGCGTCGATCAGATCGCCGACTTCGGCCCGCACTCTCCGCACGTAGGTCTGCACATAGCCGGCCAGCCGGTTCGCGAACGCGGCGTACTCGTCCGGAACCCGCGACACCGGCACCCTTCCCGAAGAACAGAAAATGACACCAGTCAGTCTATTTTACTGTGTCCAATCGATGCCCATCGGCCATCGATGCGGGTGAAAGGCCATGCGGATCGCATACATTCTGCAGCCCCGACCCAGGCGGTTCACGAACCGGGTCAGGCCACGGAGAGCACATCGTCGAGCGTGACCAGGGCGAGATTGCGCTCCCGGATGATGTCCACCAGCTGTCCGTAGCAGCGGGTCACCGGTGGGAAGTTCGCGTGCCCGATGACGATCGACTGCGGGTTGAAGTATCGGTGCGCACACTCCACCAGGTATTGCTCGGTGATGAGGCCGGAATCCGACAGGGAGCCGAACCACATGACCGGGACGGTGTAGCCGAGATCGGCGGCGACCCGGTCGACCGTGGCATTGTGGCGACCGAACGGCGGCCGATAGAACGGAGCGCCGGTGACACCGAAGGTGTTGTGCAGGAACATCTTGCAGCGGGACAGCTCGTCGGCGACCGCGAACTCCGAGCCGGTGGTGAGATCGGTATGGGCCCAGGTGTGATTGGCGAGCTGCACCTGACCGGCCTCCACCAGAGGACGCAACTCGTCCCGGTGGGTGGACCAGGAGTCGTAGCAGGCGGTGACGAAGAAGGTCAAGCGAGCCCCGGTATCCCGGGCGAACCGGATATAGGCGCCGACAACCTCCGGACTCACTCCATCGTCCACAGTGAGCGCCATGGTGCTGCCCGGCCCGGGCAGCGCGGTGATCACGCCGGCCGGAATCACCGTCGGCGGGCCACCCGGCGGAGGCGGTAGCAGCGGGGACGGCGGTGATATCGGCGGATCCACCGCTTCGGGGATCCGCACCTCACCCGCGACCGCCGATTCCCCCTGCGCGGCATGACAGCCGGTCAAGGCGGCCACGGTACCCGCGGCCAGCAACGACAACACCGTACGCCTGTCCATCGCCACCCCGATCGCATCGTGCTACCGGCCAGATCCATCGACACGTACTCGAGCGGACCGGACTCTACCGGCGCGGACGCGGCAGACCACGAACCGCCACGCAGGCATTTACGGTCGCCGATACCTCGCCTACCGTTCGGCTCATGGTTCATTCGGTCAGCGGCTCCGGGGACGAATCCCGGAGCAGCACCATCGGGCCCACAGCGGCGGGATATCGTTACGGGCACACCGTCCGCGGGACTCGGGCCGACGGCCCCGCACGGTGGGTCCGGCGGATGGTCCTGCCGCTCGCGGGCCTGCTCGTAGCCGCGTGTACCGGAGGATCGGCCGCGCCCGTGGCGACCCCGGATCCGCTGCGGGCCGCGGTAGACGAAATCTCCGTGGAGTTGCAGGCGAGGTATGACGTGCCCGGAGTCGCGGTGGGCGTGATCCACGGGGATCGCCGCCGGCACTTCGTGTTCGGAACCACCGCCCCGGACGGTGATCGCCCGGTCACCGAGCGGACGATTTTCGAGATCGGCTCGGTCAGCAAGTTGTTCACGACGCTGCTGTCCGCCACCGCCGCATCCCGGCAACGTCTCGACCTCGACGCCGCCGTCGGCGAATACCTGCCCCAGCTCGCCGGTCATCCGATCGGCGGCGTACGGCTGCGCGATATCGCGACCTACACGGCGGGCGGTCTGCCGCAACAGTTTCCCGATGATGTGACAGCTGAAGCCGATATGTGGCACTACTTCCAGCAGTGGCGCGCCACGTATCCCCCGGCCACCACCCGCCTGTACGGGAACCCGGGCATGGCGTTGCTCGGCCGTGCCACCGGCGCAGCGCTGCGAGAGCCGTTCGAGGAAGCGATGGGCGCCGAAGTACTCGAACCGCTGGGGCTCCGAGACACCTACTTCGAGGTACCGGCCGCGATTCAGAGCGAATATGCCTGGGGCACTTCGAGATCGGGTGACAGGAAGCGTGTCTCGCCCGGCCCGGGAGATGCCGAGGCCTACGGATTGAAGACGACCGTGTCCGATCTGCTGTCGTTCGTCGCGGTGAATATGGATACACAGCGCGCGACGCCCGCGCTGCGCGAAGCTCTCGACTCGACCCATCGAGGGCAATACCGGGTCGGCGGGATGACCCAAGCTCTGGGCTGGGAGTATTTCGACTACCCGATATCCCTCGAGGCCCTACAGACCGGAAACTCGCCCGAGGTCATCGGTCGGCCGCAGCCGATCGGTCCGGCCGTTCCCGCCGCCGGGCCGCTCCTGTTCGACAAAACCGGTTCGACCGATGGATTCGGTACCTATGTCTCTTACGTACCGAGCCGATCCATCGCGGTGGTCCTGCTGATGAACAGGAACATCCCCATTCCCGCCCGGATCGCCGCGGCGCACCGGATCATCGACGTGCTCGACACCGGTGCGGATCACCCGTGACGGCGGGCCCGGTGGCCGCCTCAGTGCGTACGTTTGGAGGTGGTGGGTTTGCTGGGCTTCTTCTTGCTGTTCTTGCCGTCGCTGTCGGGCTCCCACTCGTAGCCGGGAGTCCCGTTCTCACAGTAGGAATCGGCGACCTTCGTATCGGTCGCGTCGAATTCGCACCACCGGTTGCTGCTACAGGCGACCGAACCGAGACCGGCCGCGAGGGCGATCGCGATGGTGCCGGTGACAGTGCGCAGACGGATGCCGGAATACATGTTCTCTCCAGTTGTCGACGGGGATCGGGGCGCTCGGTGGCGGGTCAGCGGGTGAGCCGGAGCCGGGCCACCACGGCCCGGTGGTCGGTGCCCGCGAGGGTGAACGTGCTGATGTGATCGGTGGTGCCGCCGGATACCAGAATATGATCGATACCGATCAGCGGACCCCACGTTCTGTCGGCTGGATAGGTGAGCAGCCTTCCCGCCCCGGCCTGTTCGGCCGCGGCGGCGAAACCTCCGGTCACCAGCCGCCGGAAAGCCGCGTGATCACTCGTGGCGTTGAAATCGGCGCCGACCACCGCCGGTCCCCGCGATTTCCGCAGGATCGTATCGACCGCGCTCATCTCCCGAGCCCAGGCGGCCGAATCCACTGTCGGCGGCAACGGATGGAACGCGTACACCGTGACCGGACCCAGGTCGGGATGGGTGAGTATCGCGGACAGGTTGCCCAGGACGAACTCCTGGTGCCGCACCGGGTCCGACAGCGGGAAGCGGCTGTAGATACCGGTACCTCCGCCACTGGGGCCCGGATCCAGATAGGTGTACGGGAGCAGGGTGCCCAGACCGTCGGCGGTCAACGCGTCGACGGCTTCCGGGGTGAGCTCGTCCACGGTGAGCACATCGACATCGCGGTCGCGGACCGCATGTACAAGCGCATCGGTGTCGGCGCCGCCGAACAACAGATTCGATTGCAGCACTGTCAGTTCGGCGCCGCCGCCGGTGGCGGCGCGACTGTCCGGAACGAACAACGGCAGCTGGGTCCACAGCACCCCGGCCAGCACCACCACCGCCGCCGCGGCGCTGCGCCAACCACGCGCGCTCAGGAACAGCAGTAGCGCGAGCACGGTCGCGAACATCAGATACGTCGCTCCCGACGCCAGCAGGATCAGTTCCCGCCGCTGCCAGCCCCCGGAATAGAGGGCGATCCCGAGTATCCCGGTCAGCAGCGCACACCACCCCGCGCCGAGCAGCAGCCGGCGGACAACATCGCGCGTCATATCCGCAAATCTATCCGGCGCGCTCGAGAGAACCTTTCGAAGTCCTTGCACTCGCCACGGTGACCGGGACCGGGCCGGTGCGCCCGACCGCAGCCGGAACACCCGTCGAGCAGGGAGCCGGTCCGGTGGTTCACAGCCCGTCGAATGTCACCGGCGGGGAGGAGAAGCATCCGCGCCCCCGGGTGTAGCTGTCCCGGAGCCGCGACGAGCAGCGGAGTCGCAGTCGCCCGGGGCGGGACCGGGTCGTCGCTCAGAGTGCTCCACCGGCATCGATCAACTGGGTGGTCCCGGTGACGTAGCGGGCATCGTCGGAGACCAGGTGCAGCACCGTCGCGGTGATGTCTTCGGGTTCCAGGGCCGCTACCGGTAGCCGGTTGAGCGTCCGGGCCGCTTCTTCGAAATCGGCGCGATCCGGCGCCGCCAGATCGGGACGGAAGAGGCGATAGGTGGCGTCGTTGAGGATCATCTCCGTGGCCACGGTGGTCGGATGCACGGTGTTCACCCGGATATCGTGCGGCGCGAGCTCTTTTGCCAGCACTTTCATCAGCATCACCAAACCGGATTTGGACGCCGAATAGTGTGCGGTGTTCTCGTTGGCGTGGAACGCGGCCAGCGAACTGGTGATCACCACCGAACCCCCGCGGCCGCCGTCGACGACATGCGGTACCGCTGCCTTCAGCGACTTCCATACTCCGGTGAGGTTGATATCGATCATGTCCTGCCAGACGTCCTCGCTCATCTCCAGAGTCGGGGCCGGGCTGGAGATCCCGGCATTGGCGACGACGATATCGAGGCGGCCGAACGCGTCCACCCCCGCGGCGACCGCGGCGGACAGGGCTCCGAAATCCCGGACATCGGCGTCCCGGGCGACGATTCGGCGACCGGTGGCCTCCACCAGCCGGACGGTCTCCGCGAGGTCGTCGGCATCGGCCAGCGGGTAGGGGACGCTGTCGACCCGGGAGGTCGTATCGACCGCGACGATATCGGCGCCTTCCTGGGCGAACCGCACCGCATGTGATCGTCCCTGGCCACGTCCGGCGCCGGTGATGAATGCGACCTTGCCGTCCAATTTGCCCATGACTTACCCCTATCCGCACCGAATGCTGTGCCGTCTACCGCAGAGCCGACGATATGGCACCCTCTGTCA
Organism: Nocardia sp. NPDC001965; assembly: GCF_053594175.1. Lineage (NCBI taxonomy): Bacteria > Bacillati > Actinomycetota > Actinomycetes > Mycobacteriales > Nocardiaceae > Nocardia > Nocardia sp. NPDC001965. The sequence goes on along the minus strand of NZ_JBSFDZ010000003.1, from coordinate 66,599 downwards.
AAAGTCGATGCCCCTGTGCCCACGAGCGGCAACCCCGGCGCAACCTTTTCCGGGCGAAATGACCTATGCTCTTGGTGCCCGCAGCGCAGCGGAACCGGCCGAACCACTCCCCGGGCCGACGCTTCTCGATCGTCCCTGCCGTTGTCTGCCGACCTGCTTGGAGCAATACCATGAACTCGCCGCCCGAATCCGTGCCACCGCAGGTGCCCGGACGGAGCGCCGAAGAGCGGGTCGCACTGTATTCCGATGAATTCGCCGCCGATCCGCACCGCGCATACCAGGAGATGCGGGAACGCCACGGCGCGCTGGTGCCGGTGGAGCTGGCGCCCGGGGTACCCGCCACACTGGTGATCGGCTATCGCGCCGCACTCCGCATCCTGAACGACCCTGACCGTTTTCCCGCCGATCCCCGCCGTTGGGAGAAAACCGTCCCCGCCGACTGCCCGGTTCTGCCGGTACTGCAGTGGCGCCCCAACGCACCACGTAGCGCCGGCACCGAACACGCGCGCTATCGGGGCGCGACCACCGCGGCCCTGAACGGGATAGACCTGCACGCGTTGCGCGGCACCGTGGAGCGCCTCGCCGTACCGCTGATCAACTCGTTCTGCACGACCGGTTCGGCCGATCTGGTCACCGAGTACGCGTTTCCGCTGACCTTCGAGGTCATCAACGCGATGCTCGGCTGCCCGCCCGATATCGGTGCGCGCGCCGCCGCGGCGACCGCCGCCATCTTCGACGGGGTCGATGCGGAGAAGGGCAACCTGATGTTCGGGGAGGCGGTACAGGAACTGGTGGCTACCAAGACCACCGAACCGGGCGACGATGTCACCAGCCGACTGCTACACCATTCCGCCGGGCTCGACGACACCGAGATGACCCACCAGGTGGTCGCCCTGTACGGCGTCGGGATGGGCCCGATGCAGAGCCTGATCATCAATACGCTGTCCCTGATCCTCACCGACGACCGGTTCGCCGACGAGATGATCGGCGGTGCCCTGGCGACCCGGGACGCGCTCGACGATGTGCTCTTCGACGATCCGCCGCTACCCAATGCCAGCGTCACCTATCCTCGCCAGCCCATCCTGGTCGACGGTGTCTGGTTGCCCGCCCACCAGCCGGTGGTGATCAGTCTCGCCGGCTGCAACAACGATCCGGAGATCCGCACCGGTAACCACACCGGCAATCGTGCCCATCTGGCCTGGGGTGCCGGGCCGCACGCGTGCCCGGCCCGGCCCACCGCCTATCTGATCGCCCAGGAAGCCATCGATCAACTGCTCGACGCACTGCCCGAAGTACGGCTGGCAGTGCCGACGGAAGAGTTGGTCTGGCGGCCGGGACCGCTGCATCGCACTCTCGCCGGGCTGCCGGTCGTCTTTCCGCCTACGCCACCGCTCCCCCTCGGCTGAGCCGCGCGCCGCCGGATCGCGACGGAACGTAGCCGGATCACCGAGCGCCGGTGACATCGCGATTGCGCACGCTCGGCCGCCGCGCCGAGGACCGCGCGTATTCTCGGTATGCCAGGTGGCCTATCGGGAGACCAGATCGGGCGCAGGCCGGCCCGGGACCGGTACGTATCGCGGAATACAGCGGAACATCACCCCGGCGCCGGTCGCCGAAACGACCCCCAGCGCCGCCACCGCAATCCCGAGCGCGACCGTCGTGGCCGCCGCTCCGGCGGCCAGCGGGCCGAGGAACATCCCGAAATCGTGGGTCAACCGCCAGGCCGCCAGGAATTCCGCGCGGGTGGCCGGCGGCGCCACATCGGCCCCCAACGTCATGATCACGCCGTTGCCGAAGCCGTTGCCTATCCCCATGATCACCGCCACCGCGCCGATGGTCGACACATCGTGGGCGAGGGGGAGCAGAAAATAGGACAGCGCGATGATCAGCAGCGACGGCACCGCGACGAACCGGCGACCGTAGCGGTCCATCAACTGCCCGGCCGGGTACGAACACAGCAGATCGAACGCGGCACCGATCCCGAAGACCATCGAGGCCGACGCGGCGTCCAAACCGATATGGTCGGCCCACAAGGGAAGCGCCGCTTCTCGGGACGCCCGGGCAGCCCCCATGAGCATCGACCCGGCGCCCAGTGTCGCGAGCAACCCGCGATGCCGGCGCAGAATCGTCCCCAGCGAGACCCCGCCCGCCGGGGCATCGTGGGCGCGGGGCGGGTCGGGAACTCTCGACATCAGACAGCCGGAGATGATCACACCGGCCAGTTGGACAGCGAATCCGCCGCGCGTTCCGATCGCGAGAATCATCAGCGCGCCCGCGAAGGGGCCGATGAGAAAGCCCAGCCGCCACATGAGGGCGAACGTCGACATGGCCCGGGCCCGCATATGATCCGGTACCACCTCGGCCAGATAGCTCTGCCGGGCCAGCCCCCACACCGCATTCGAGACACCGGTGAGCAGGGCGCCCACCGCCAGTACCGCAGGGGTCCACGCCAGCAGGGACAGCAGTACACCGGCGGTGCCGATCATCGATCCGACGATGATCGACCGCCGTTCCCCGAACCGGGCCACCACCCGGCCCGCCGGGAGATCACCCAGTACCGCGCCGAGGCCGACGAGGGCCACGATCACCCCGGCGACGCCCACCGAGGCACCGAGATCACGGGCGGTCAGGGCGATCACGGGGGAACCGGCGCCCTGACCGATCCCGAACACGGCGGAGGGAAGGAAGACGGTGGGCAGTAGTGGGCGCAGCGTTGTCCAGGTCGATGTCATATGTTCGAGTCGGGCGATGTCCGCGTGCTACCCGACCACCTTGCCGTCCGGTCCGGCGTTCTCCGGATATGTGCCGTTGGCGTACGGGTTGAACTCGTTGGTGTAGAGATCCTTCGCCGCCAGCTTTCCGCTCTCCACCTCGCCGTTGCGCACCAGCCAGTCGATCCACAACCGGATCTCCTGCTCGCGCGTCACCCCACCGGGCCCGGCGACACCGGTGCTCTTCCAGTAGTTCGCCTTGTCCGGGCTCTCACCCTCGCGGCCCCGCCGGGTGATGATGTCCTTGAATTTCGCGATCACCTGATCGCGTGGTGTGGTCTGCGCCCAGCGGATCGCGCGGGCGGTCCCCTGGGTCAGATCGGCCACGGCATCGCGGTTCCGGGCCAGGAAATCGTCGCGCACGATATAGGTGCCGTAGCTGAAAGTGCCGAAGAGATCACCGTCGGTGAACAGCGGCCGGACCCCGCCGCGGGCCACCGCCTCGTCACGCCAGATGTCGAAGAGCGCGACCGCATCGATCTGCCCCTGCCGCAGGGCCTGTTCAGCGTTCACCGGCGGTACGACCGTCAGCTCCACCTGTGCGATCTCGTCGTTGCTCAAGCCCTGCTGGGCCAGCCACTCCCGCGCCACGAACTCGTGGTGCGCACCGAGGGTGTTCACCCCGAATTTCTTGCCGATCAGATCACGAGCGCTTCGGATCGGGCTCTTGTCGAGCACGTAGTACCCGGTGAAGTTCTCCTTGTCCGAGCCGTAATAGCTGATCACCGAGGTGATCGGGGACCCGGCGGCGGCGAGTTTGACCACGGCGCCGTTGAACGCCCCGCCGATATCGGTGGCTCCGGTGGCCGCGGACTGGATGTCCTGCGGGCCACTGGTCGTATTACCGACCCAGTCCAGGGCGACCTTGTCGAAATAGCCGAGGTCGGCGGCGAGTTCGGGGTAGGTGACCTGGCCGGCCCAGCCCTGGTACCGGATGAGCGTCCGGCCGTCCTCGGTCGTCCGGGCTTCCGACGAGGTGCCGCACGCCGACGCCAGGGAGACCGCCGCGAGCAGCGCGAAGAGCAGGGCCGGCACACGTTTTCGCATTGCGTGATCATGGCGACCCCGATGGTCGGCGACGAGATTTGCACTACCCGCGATTCCAACCGTTGTCCGCTCGAGTGACCCGGGTGCAGCCTGGCATTCGTCACTGTGACCCGCGCCGACGCGGCAGTCGCTCACCAACGAGGGGTTCGAATGACGGATGTGCACGAGTCGAGCACCGATGTTCTCGTGATCGGTGGTGGCCCGGCCGCCACCTGGGCTGCCCTGCGCGCGGCCCGGGCCGGGGCGGATGTGGTGCTCGCCGACAAGGGTTACTGCGGAACCAGTGGCGCGACCGCGTCCGCCGGTACAGGGGTGTGGTACGTACCGCCGGACCCGGTCGAACGCGAGGCCGCGATCGCGAGCCGCGAGAGCCTGGGCGGCTATCTGGCCGATCGCCGGTGGTCGGCACGGGTGCTGGACGAAACCTACGATCGGCTGAACGAACTCGCCGAGGAGGCCCGCTATCCGTTCCCGGTCGGGCCGGACGGCCGGCAACTCCGGAACGGGCTACAGGGCCCGGAGTACATGCGGCGGATGCGGATACGAGTGCGCCGCGCCGGTGTGCGGATCCTCGACCACAGCCCGGTCACCGAGCTACTCGTCGACGCAGCCGGGGCGGTCGCCGGGGCCGCGGGGTATCGGCGACAGGCCGGGGAGAGCTACCTGGTCCGGGCCGGGGCGGTGGTGCTGGCGACCGGCGGTTGCGCCTTCCAGTCCAAAGCGCTGGGTTGCGATGTGAACACCGGTGACGGCGCGCTGTTCGCTGTCGAGGCCGGGGCCGAGCTTTCCGGGATGGAGTTCTCCAATGCCTACGGCATCGCGCCGGAGGGCACCTCGGTGACCAAGACGGCGTTCTACCATTTCGCCACCTTCTACCGCGCCGACGGCAGCGTGCTCGAAGGCGCCGGCGGCCACAACCGCTCCCTCATCGCGGCGGAACTGCTGCGCGACAAGGTTTTCTGCCGTCTCGACCGAGCCGGGGAACCGGCTCGTGCGGCCATGCGCCGCGCCCAGCCGAACTTCTTTCTGACCTTCGACCGGCTGGGCATAGACCCGTTCTCCGACAAGTTCCCGATCACGCTGATCGCCGAGGGCACCGTCCGCGGGACCGGGGGAATCCGGCTCGTCACCGACGAATGCGGTACCAGCGTGCCCGGTCTCTACGCCGCCGGTGACGCCGCGACCCGCGAATTGATCTGCGGCGGATTCACCGGCGGCGGCAGCCACAATGCCGCGTGGGCGATCTCCTCGGGCACCTGGGCCGGGGCGGGCGCCGCCCGCTACGCGGTGGCACTCGGCGCCGCCGCTGCGGGCCGCCGGGTGACCGGGATCGGCACCGTCGGCGCGCGGCCACAGGGCCGCCGGATCGACCGCGATCCACGCCGGGTGGTGGAGGCCGTACAGCGCGAGGTCCTGCCCTATGACAAGAACTACCTGCGGCGCGGCCCGGTACTCACCGAATCGCTGGCGACCCTGGACACGCTCTGGACCGATATCCGCGAATCCCTGGGCGGTGACGGCGAGGAACGGGTACGCACCCGGCAGGCGGCGGCGATGACCGCGCACGCCCGCTGGATGTACCGGGCGGCGCTGGCCCGCAGCGAGACCCGCGGTATGGCGAAACGTCTCGATTTCCCCGATCAGGACCCCGATCAGCACCATCGGCTGATCACCGGCGGCCTGGATCGCGTCTGGGTCCGTCCGGAACAGGCGGCGACCCCGGTGGCGGTGGCGTCGTGATCGAACTCGTCTCCGCGCAACGCTGCATCGCCTGCGATAAATGCATCGCGGTCTGCCCGACCGATGTCTTCGACCGCGGCGCCGACGGTATACCGGTGATCAGCCGGCACAGCGACTGCCAGACCTGCTTTCAGTGCGAAGCGAATTGCCCGGCCGATGCCCTGTTCGTCTCCCCCCGGACGACCCCGGAACCCGAATCGTCGACGGCACGAGATCAGGAGGAACTGGTCCGCAGCGGACTGCTCGGCAGCTATCGCGAGCAGATCGGCTGGGGTAAAGGCCGCACACCCGGCACGCTCCGGGCACTCGGCCCTGCACTTCGGCCCGACGGCGCGCCGCTGACCAGTTGATCGCCCGGTGACGTCCACTATCGTCCGGGCAGGGAACGTCGGGTGCGGTGGGTTCCGCTGCCGGGGCCCGGTTCCCGGCGCGGCGATCCGATGCCGCCGAGTTCGCGCCCACGGACAGGTGACGGAGTCGGAATCACATTACGCAAGTTACTGTTTCGAGCGGTTCGCTCCGTAACCTGATGGACTGTGGCGGGTAGCAACCTGGACGCGATAATCGCGCAGGCCCTGCACCGGATCGGCGGATCCCTCGACGGCGTGGCCGCGGTGCTCCGTCGTGACTCCGACGCGATCGCCGCCGGGCTGCGGCGCGGCACGGATACCGTGGTGAGCCGGGACAGACTGAACCGTTCCGATATCACGCTGGGCGGTGTCGGATCCCGGGACTACGTCGGGAAACCTATCGCACAGTGGATCCAGCCGCCGGTGGTCAGGATCGCCGGCGCACCCGAACGGATCGCGGACGAATTGGAACGTATCCACCGATCCGGCACCGAGGCACGCTGGGCGAACTACACCCCCAGCCTGTTCCAGGACGGTCTCCGCGGGTTCGAGAACTGGTTGCGATCCGAGGGAAACCAGCCGCTCGGGGCACTGAACGGGCGTTACGGACTCAACTGCACGGAGATGGTCGGCTACGCGGCGGCCAGGGCCGGCGTGGCGAGCAAGAGCTTCCTGCGTAGGTTGCTCCTGGTACCGCGTAATGCCGATGGAACCTGTGACGGGGATTTCCTCGACACCACGTGGTCCCGACGTATGGGTGACTGGATGATCCCGGAAGGTCGGCGCGTCTATACCGGGGCGGCCGACAGCCCGGTACCGCAGCGCGGCGATATCGTCATGTGGAACAACACCGCACACCATGTCGCGGTAGCCACCGGGCGCACCGGCAAGGACGGTTCCCCCGAACTGTATTCCTTCTGGTACCTGCCGAAGTACCAGCTCACCCACGATCCGGAAACCGGGACGTATTCCCAGGTGGTGGACGCCGTACAGGTGACGAGCGTCAGAGAACTGACCGACGGGATGCTCGCCATGCGGGATCCAGAGGGCGAACCCATCTACGACCCGGGCACGGTTTTCCAGGTCCTCTTCGGGCGTGGCCCCTGGTGAGTGCCGATCGGTCCGGCCGGCCCGGTTCCGCGGCTGCGCCCCCGCTACGGTGCGTCCGAGGTCGCGGCGATCGCCTCGCTCTGGATCCGGTCGAACTGGGCGGCCATCGCCTCGGCAAGCGCGGTGGCGGCCGAGAGCGGACGCACCATCACCATGAAATCGTCGATCTTGCCGTCGGCGTCGAAATGCAGGAAATCGCAGCCGGTGAGGCGTTTACCCGCGACCGTCGCCTCGAAGACCAGGGCATGATCGCGCCCACCCGGGTCGGCGATCTCACGGATATACCGGAAGTCCTCGAACACCCGCAGGACACCGCGCAGGATAGCCGCCGTGAGGGGTTTACCCGGGTAGGGCTTGAACGCCACCGGGCTGGTGAACACCACGTCGTCGGCCAGCTGCGCCTCGATGGCAGCGGAATCGCGGTCCTCCACGGCCTTGCGGAACGGGTGCATCCGGAACCTCACATTTCGGTGTGCCGGTCGGCCGGCGCCGACCGGTTCTCCCTGGACGTTAACCAGGTCACCGGATGATGTCCACGTTGTCGGGCATCCGCATGACAGACTCACTCGGCCGAGGGGACCGGGTACCGGCCGGTTCCGGCGAGATGTCCCCGGCACCGAGTCGGTAACGGAACAGCTGATATGTTGCGCGCGAATGGGTTTCGTACCGAACGTTACGTATTCTCATGAGGTGGCCGAAAGCCGACTGGGCGCGACCATTGCGCAGATCCTGCGACGGATCCATGGATCCGTCGACGATGCGGCCGGGATTCTCCGGCGCGATATCGAGTGGAAGGCGCGAAATGTACGTCGTGGTACCGGGACGCTGACCAACGGCGACAGATCGGGTGTGCCGACATTGCGCGCTGTCGGTGCCGACCACCGCAAGGACACCTCGTACTATTCCGGACTCTATCCCGGGCGCTGGCATCAGCCCCCGGTTCGCCGGGTGGAGAACGCCCCGGCCCAGATCGCGGACGAACTCGAACGGATACACCTCGCCGACGACAAGGTCCGCTGGGCGAATTACGACCCGGGTCTGTGGCGGAACGACCATCGAGCGCTCGAGAGGTGGTTGACGACCGAGGGCCCGCTCGCACCGCTCAATGAACACCAAGGATTGAGCTGCTGGGAATTGATCTGCTATGCAGCGGCCCGCGTGGGCGTTCTGGACAAGCATCAGATGCGGGAACTGCTCGAACTGAAACGGCGCCCGGACGGCAGCTGGGGTGCGGATCACCTCCAGGCATGGCTGCACCGGACGGGCGACTGGCTGATCCCGGAAGGGCGCCGGGTGTACACAGGTGAAGCCGGCGCACCACGCCCGCAACGCGGCGATATCGTCATGTGGAACAAGAACGCGGAACATGTCACGATGGCCACCGGCCGCACCGCGGCGGACGGGTCACCCGAGGTCTACTCGACCTGGAATCTGCCGAAACACAAGATGACCTGGGATCCGGACACCAGTTCGTATTCCACGGTGACCGACGCGGTACAGGTCACCTCGATCAAGGAGCTGTCCGAGGCGATCTACAACGTGCAGAACAAGGAGGGCGTGTTCGTATATCGGAACATGCCGATCGAGGTCGTCTTCGGGCGCGGCCCCTGGTGACCTCAGCCCGGGCGTCGGCTGATCGCGATCCCCACCGACCCGTCCGGCCCGCGCAGCAGTCGGTGACCGCGGATCATGATCTTTCCGATCAGGCCGTATTTGTTGCCCACCACCTCGCGGACGTGCTCGGTGCCGATGGCATTCAAGATCTCGGCGGTGCCGAGAACGATCTCCCCGCCTGCCGTCCGCCCGCGATTGTCCGAGATCTGCAGGGTGACCTCGGGGTTGCGGCGGATCCGTTTGACCTTCCCGGAGTCCGGGTTGGTCCACACCAGGAGGAGGTCGCCGTCGGGTGCCACCCAGACCGGGGTCCCGACGGGCGAGCCGTCCTTCTTGTAGGTGGTCAGCGAAACGTACTTGGCCTGTGCCAGCTGGTCCCAGCTCATTGCTCCACGGTAGGCCGGGACCGGTCCCACGTCACGGATTGCGGACCGGGATTTCCGCGGCGGCCGGCTCGCCGGGTTCGGTGGGGGCCGGGCGGGCCCGCAGGACGACGGCACCGAGCAGGGCGGCCGCCACACTGAACCCGGCACTCACCCACGCTCCCACCGACACCGCGTCGCCGAAGGCGGCTTTCGCGGCATCGGTGTACCCGAGCTCGAACGCCGCGCCGATGGATTCACGAGCGGCCGCGGGGGCGTTGTCCGGCATCCGCGCGGTGAACACCCCGGCCAGCACACTGCCCAGGATCGCGATACTCAACGCCATACCGACCTGTTGCAGGGTGTCGTTGAGAGCCGAGCCCACGCCCGCGTGCCGCAACGGGATGGCGTTCATGATCGCGGTGTAGGCGGCCGGGCCGGCCAGACCCCCGCCGATACCCATGACCAGCATGCTCCCCAGGACCCACAGGTACCCGGTGCCCGCGGCCAATATCGCGAAGGCCACGGCCGTCACGGCCAGGCCCGCGACGATCAGCGTCTTGTTCGCCAGGTTCTTGCCCAGCGTCGCACCGAGCCCGTTGCACACCGCCCCCGCCAGCGCGTAGGGCAGCAGGGCGAGACCCGCCTTCATCGGGCCGTAGCCGAGCACGAACTGCAGGTACTGGGTGAGCATCAGCATCACCGCGCCCATTCCGAACACCATCAGCAGCACGGTGGCACAGGTACCGGCGAAATCACGGTTCGCGAACAGTCCCAGCGGCAGCATCGGATTTTTCTGCCGCAACTCCCACAGTACGAACCCGACGGCGGATCCGAGAGCCACGGCGAGCACCGCGATATCCCACTCCCGCTCGATGATCAGGTACACGGTGGAGGTGAGCGCGAGGACCGACAGCAGCACACCCACACCGTCGATCGGGCGTTGCGCACCGGTGGTCTCGGGCATCAGCACGAATGCGGCGACGATCGCCAGGATCGCCACCGGGATGTTCAGCAGGAACACCGAACCCCACCAGAAGTGCTCCAGTAGCAGACCACCGAGGGTGGGGCCCGCGACGATACCGAGGATCGAGACGGTGGACCAGGCGGCCAGGGCCATCCGGCGCTCGTCCTCGTCGAAAGTGGTCATCAGGATCGACAGGGTCGACGGCATCAGCAGCGCCCCGCCGGCACCCATGACGGCCCGGGCGGCGACGACCTGCCACGGTTCGGTCGCCAGTACCGCGGCCAGCGAGCCCACGCCCAGGACCACCAGGCCGAGGATCAGCATCAGCCGACGGCCGAAGCGGTCGGACAGGCTGCCCGCGGTGAGCAGTAGACCAGCGAACACCAGCACGTAGGAATCGAGGATCCACTGGATATCGGACGGAGTGGCGTCGAGCTCCCGGATCAGGGACGGAATGGCGATGTTCAGCACGGTGCTGTCGATCATCAGCACCATCAGCGCCAGGCAGAGTGCGGCGAGGACGAGCCATCGGCGCGGATCTCGTACAGTGTTCGATTTCACTCGAACACTGTACGACCAAATCGCACACTGTGCGAGAGCGGTTAGGATCGAGCTGTGGCCGACCAGTTCAGCAGCGTGTGGACCCGTACACCCCGCCGGTCCAGGACCTCGGGCCTGGACCGGGAGCAGATCGTGCGAGCCGCGATCGCGATCCTCGACAGAGCGGGCCTCGACGCGCTCAGCATGCGCAAACTCGGCGCCGAACTCGGCGCGGGTGCCACCAGCCTCTACTGGCACGTCGCGAACAAGAACGAACTGCTCGAACTCGCGCTGGACGAGATCTGGGGGGCGGTCGACGATGCCGAACTGGAGCGAGCCGACGGCCTGCGTGAGTTGCTCAGCACTTTCGCCTACAACTTCCGCGGCGCCCTGCTGGCCCACCCGTGGTCGGCGACACTCATCGGCCGGCTGCCGAGCGTCGGACCACAGGCATTCCGGCTGACCGAACGACTCCGCCGGGCATTCGGCGACGCGGGTTTCCGGGGCCTGGACGTCTATCTGGCCAGCGGCACTGTCACCAGTTTCGTACTCGGCCAAGTGATTCCGTTGATCGCGATGGAAAAGGCGTACGGCGGCCCGGTCGACCGCGGCCAGGTGATACAGATCCTGGACGAACTGAGTGTGGACTATGCGCAGATGCGCGCCGACTATCACGACCTCATGCCCGAGGATTCCGCGGTCGGCAATGCGATCGGCTTCGATTTCGGATTGCTGTGCCTGCTGGACGGGCTCGAGGCCCGGCTGCGTGCGCAGCGATCCACCGGACCGGCGGCGGTCGTCGCCGACGACACCGGACACCTGTAACCACCGCCGGGAGACCCCGGCCCATCCCGGAAGGAAAAGTGCACTCCGACAACGAATTCGTGGCCCTGGTCGCCGACCGCCTCGCCGCCCTCCCGAACGTCCGCGCCGTCACGCTGGGCGGATCCCGCGCGGCGGGCACCCACGGGCCCGACAGCGATTGGGATTTCGCGCTCTACTACCGCGACCGATTCGACCCCGCCGACCTGCGCGCGGTCGGCTGGGCGGGCGAGGTATCCGAACTCGGTGCGTGGGGCGGGGTGTTCAACGGTGGCGCCTGGCTGACGATCGACGGTCGGCCGGTGGACGTGCACTACCGGGATCTGACGGTGGTCGAACACGAACACGCCGAAGCGGAACTGGGCAGGTTCCGGTGGGAACCACTGGCATTCCACCTGGCGGGAATTCCGAGCTATCTGGTGGTGGGCGAACTCGCCGGTGCGCAGGTGCTGCGGGGCACCCTGCCGCGACCCCGATTCCCGGTGGCCATGCGGGCGGCCGCGCCACCGATCTGGCGCAGACAGGCGGCGCTGACCCTGCGCTACGCCCGCACCGCCTACGCCCCGCGCGGCCGGCTCACCGAGACCGCCGGAGCGCTGGCCACCGCGGCGATGCAGACGGCGCATGCGATCGCGGCCGCCGGCGGCGAATGGGTCACCAATGAGAAACGGCTGCTCGACCGGGCCGGGTTGCGCGATATCGACGAGATCGTCGGCGGACTGACCGACGACCCGGCGACGCTCTTCCGGGCGGTCGACGCGGCCCAGGACCTGTTCACCACGGCCGATGCGGCGCACACCGGCTAGTGATGCCGGTCACCGGGTCACGGTACGGTCTCGGCAAGATCGAGAATCACATATTCGGCAAGAACCGGTTCCCGGGATGCGACGGCCGCCGGTCGCCTTCTAGGCTCGCGGAGGGTCGCCGGCCGAGTACCCCGAGTACCGGCGCGCGGCCCGTCCGGATACGGCGTTCCCGCGACGCCTCTCGCATCGCCCGGCCGATGGCGTGCCGGTACCACCATCGCGCGCGCCCGCGGGCCGAACGACTCCGAAGGAACCACCGTGAAAAAGACCCTCATGGCCGCCGCTGCCGTCGTTCTACCCCTGTTCTCGGCCACCGCCGCCGTCGCCGAGCCGGTACCGTCGATCCCCGGACCGCCGGCGGCGGACGCGACGGATCCGGTTCCCGCCGGGCCACTGGGCACCACGTTCCCGGTCCGCACCGGGGGCGATATGGCGGTCACCGTCCGGCCCGCCGATATCGACATCGAGCCGCGCGCCGACGGTCGACAGGTACTGGTCTACGACGTCACCGCCGAACAGACCGCGGGCAACCCCTACTTCCTGCCTACGCTCGACCTGCGCATGATCACCACCGACGGTGCCACGGTCTACCCGCTGACCGATATCCCCGGCGCGTACCCGTCCGGGTTCCTGGAGCCGGGGCGGGCGCGCCACGGTCTGGTCGCTTTCGGTATCGGCGATCAGCAGGCTCCGCAGCAGATCCTCTTCGCCACCAGTGACTACTTCATCCAGAGCAGCTGGACCCTCTGACCACTGCCCGGCCGGCTACTCCAGTTCGCCTTCGGTCTCCAGATACACCTGACGCAACCGGTCCAGGGTCTCCTGTTCCGGGCTCGCCCACAGTCGGCGTTCCGCCGCCTCGAGCAGCCGTTCGGCGATACCGTGCAGCGCCCACGGGTTGGATTGCTCCATGAACTTGCGGTTCGTCTCGTCGAAGACGTAACTCTCGGCGAGCTTCTCGTACATCCAGTCGGCGATCACATCGGTGGTCGCGTCGTAGCCGAACAGGTAGTCGACGGTGGCCGCCATCTCGAAGGCACCCTTGTAACCGTGCCGGCGCATGGCCTCGAGCCAGCGCGGATTGACCACCCGGGCCCGGAACACCCGGGTCGTCTCCTCCGACAGTGTTCGGGTACGCACCGCGTCCGGCCGGGTGCTGTCACCGATATAGGCCTCCGGATTCTTCCCGGTCAGCGCGCGCACCGTGGCGACCATGCCGCCGTGGTACTGGAAGTAGTCGTCGGAGTCGGCGATATCGTGCTCGCGGGTATCGGTGTTCTTGGCGGCTACCGCGATCCGCCGATATGCGCTGCGCATATCGTCGGCCGCCGGGGCTCCGTCGAGATCGCGCCCGTAGGCGTAGCCACCCCAGGTCGTGTAGACCTGCGCGAGATCGTCGTCGGTACGCCAGCTCTTGGAATCGATCAGTTGGAGCAGGCCCGCACCGTAGGTACCCGGTTTCGACCCGAAGATACGGGTGGTGGCCCGGCGTTCGTCACCGTGCTCGGCGAGATCGGCGCGGGTGTGGGCGCGGACATAGTTCGACTCCGCGGGCTCGTCCAGCTCGGCGACGAGCCGGACCGCATCGTCGAGCAGGGCCAGCACATGTGGGAACGCGTCGCGGAAGAAACCGCTGATCCGCACCGTCACGTCCACCCGCGGCCGGCCCAGCTCCGCGAGGTCGATCACCTCGAGGGTGGTGACCCGCCGGCTGGCCTCGTCCCAGACCGGGCGCACACCCAGCAACGCCAATACCTCGGCGATATCGTCGCCCGAGGTGCGCATGGCCGACGTACCCCAGACCGAGAGGCCCACGGAGCGTGGGTATTCGCCGTGATCGGCGCGGTACCGCTCGAGCAGCGATTCCGCCATTGCCTGGCCGGTTTCCCAGGCCAGCCGGGACGGGACAGCCTTCGGGTCGACGGAGTAGAAGTTACGCCCGGTCGGCAGCACATTGATCAGGCCGCGCAGCGGCGATCCGCTGGGACCCGCGGGGACGAAACCGCCGTTGAGAGCATGCAATACCCGATCGATCTCGACTCCGGTCCCGCGCAGTCGTGGCACCACCTCGGTCGCGGCGAAACGCAGCACCGCGGCGACGGCTCCACGATCGGCGCCGGCGGTATCGAACAGTTCGGCCGCGTGCGCCTCGACGAGGCCGTCCACCGCCGCGGGCGCCCAGTCGGCCGCCTGCAACGCGACGACGAGTTCCCGGGCCCGCGCTTCGACCGTATCGACCCGCTCCCGCACCTCGTCGCCGGATTCGCTGAGTCCCAGTGCTTCCCGCAGACCCGGTACCGATACCTCCCCGCCCCACAGTTGCCGCGCCCGCAACATGGCCAGGACCAGGTCCACCTCGCCGTCACCGGCCGGTGCGCGGCCGAGAATGTGCAGACCGTCGCGGATCTGGACATCCTTGATCTCGCACAGCCAGCCGTCGACGTGCAGCAGCATATCGTCGAAGGTTTCCTCGTCCGGGCGTTCGGCCAGCCCCAGATCGTGGTCCATCTTCGCGGCCCGCATGAGCGTCCAGATCTGCTGCCGGATCGCGGGCAGTTTCGCCGGATCCAGCGCGGATATATTGGCGTGCTCGTCGAGCAACTGTTCGAGCCGGGAGATATCGCCGTAGCTCTCGGCGCGCGCCATCGGCGGGATCAGATGGTCCACCAGGGTCGCGTGCGCGCGGCGTTTGGCCTGCGTGCCCTCCCCCGGGTCGTTCACCAGGAACGGGTAGACCAGCGGCAGATCGCCCAGGGCGGCATCCGTACCGCACGCGGCGGACATGCCCAGAGTCTTACCCGGCAGCCATTCCAGGTTGCCGTGCTTGCCCAGATGCACCATCGCGTCGGCACCGAATCCGCCCGCCGCCGGATCGGTGGCGAGCCACCGGTAGGCGGCCAGATAGTGGTGGCTGGGCGGGAGATCGGGGTCGTGGTAGATGGCGACCGGGTTCTCTCCGAAACCGCGTGGCGGCTGCACCATCAGCACCACATTGCCGAATCGCAGTGCGGCGATCACGATTTCCCCGCGCGGGTCGGCGGACCGGTCGACGTACAGTTCACCCGGTGGCGGCCCCCAGGCCTCGACGACCGCGGTGCGCAGTTCCTCGGGGAGGGTATCGAACCAGGCGGTGTACACATCGGCGCCGATCCGCACGGGATTGCCCTCGAGCTGTTCGGCGGTGAGCCAGTCGGGGTCCTGGCCGCCGGCCGCGATGAGGGCGTGCATCAGCGCGTCGCCGTTCCGCTCCTCGAGACCCGGGACCTCGCCCACGGCGCCGAGATCGTATCCGGCGGTGCGTAGTTCGTGGAGCAGCGCGATGGCGCTGGCCGGGGTGTCGAGTCCCACGGCATTGCCGATCCGGGCATGTTTGGTCGGATAGGCCGACAGCATGAGCGCCAGCCGTTTGCGGTCCGCGGGGATATGCCGCAACCGGGCGTGCCGCACCGCGATCCCGGCGACCCGGGCGGCGCGTTCGGGATCCGGGACGTAGGTGGACAGCCCGTCGGAGTCGAATTCCTTGAAAGAGAAGGGGACCGTGATGAGGCGCCCGTCGAATTCCGGTACCGCGACCTGGGTCGCCACATCCAGCGGGGACAGTCCGTCGTCGTTGGCCGCCCACTGGGCGCGACCGCTGGTCAGGCACAGGCCCTGCAGGATCGGCACATCCAGTTCGGCCAGGGCGCCGATATCCCATGCCTCGTCGTCGCCGCCCGCCGAGGCGAGTGCCGGTTTGCTGCCACCGGCGGCCAGTACGGTGACCACCAGGGCGTCGGCCTGCCGGAGCGTGGCCAGCAGTTCGGGTTCGGCGGTCCGCAGCGACGCGCAGTAGACGGGCACCGGTACCGCCCCGGCGTCTTCGATCGCACCGCACAGCGCGTCGATATAGCCCGTGTTCCCGGCCAGATGCTGAGCCCGGTAGTAGACGACGCCGACGGTCGGTTTCCCGGCCACCGGTGCGGGGTGCCGGGCGGCACGTTCGAGCCGGCCCCAGCTCGGCAGCTGCACCGGCGGTTCGAATCCGTGCCCGGTGAGCAGGACCGTATCGGACAGGAAGTTGTGCAGCTGCCGCAGATTCTGCGGACCGCCGGCCGCCAGATAGTTGTGCGCGTCCGACGCCACCCCGACCGGGACGGTCGAACATTCCATGAGTTCGGCGTCGGGGGCCATCTCACCGCCGACCGCCACCACCGGCACACCACTGGCCCGGACCGCGGCCAGACCGTCCTCCCAGGCACGCTTACCGCCGAGAATTCGCACGATCACCAGATCGGCGTCCGCGAGCAGGCCGGGGAGATCGTCCACCAGCAACCGGGCCGGATTACCCCACCGGTAGTCGGCGCCGCTGGCGCGCGCGCTCAGCAGATCGGTATCGGAGGTGGACAGCAGCAGAATCACAGCGGGGACCTTCCTGGGGTGACGCGCCCGTGGGGGTTGTGTGCTCGCCGGAGAGGGTCTGGCTGTGTCAGTGGCGCGACCGCACCGGAGTTCCACCGGTTTCCTCGTCACCCGTCGAGCCTTCGGATGCTACCGCGACCGACAGAACCCTCCGTCACCACACCGGCGGGCAGGCCCCGCCGGAGGGCCCTTGCCGACTCGTTCCGTTCGGGGTTGGCTTCCTGCCATGACCGACGATTCGGGTACCCAGCTGTTCCACCAGTCCATGCCCTTCACCGAACGCCTCGGTGTGGAGGTCCTCGAACACGGTCCCGAGCTGGTGCGCAGCCGCATAGCCTGGGACGAGACACTGTGCACACTGGGCGGTGCGCTGCACGGCGGAGTGCTGATGGCGCTGGCCGATTCGACCGCGGCGGTCTGCGCGTTCCTCAATCTGCCCGAAGGCGCCCAGGCGACCACCACAGTCGAATCGAAGACGAACTTCCTGCGCGCCGTGCGGTCCGGCCATGCCGAGGCGTCGTCCCGGCCGCTGCACGCCGGGCGTTCGTTCGTCGTGGTCGAGACCGAGGTGCGCGACGATACGGGCAAGCTGGTCGCGAAGGTGACGCAGACCCAGGCGGTGCGCTGAATCCGGCTCGCTCCGGCGCCCGTAAGCTGGTCGGATCATGGCTCGTACCGATCCCGATTCCTGCCCCGGTGTCCTACGCCTGCACGAGGCCGCCGACGGCCCGCTGGCCCGGATCCGGGTGCCGGGGGGGACGCTCACGCCGGAGCAGTTGCAGACGCTGGCGGCGGCCGCCGGCGAGCTCGGGGACGGGAACATCGAACTGACCTCCCGTGGCAACGTGCAGCTGCGCGGGGTCCGGGACGCGGACGCGCTCGCCGAACGGCTGGCCGCCGCCGGATTGTTGCCGAGCCGGACCCATGATCGGGTCCGCAATATCATCGCCTCGCCCCTGTCCGGGCGGGTCGGTGCGCACCCCGATATCCGGCCGCTGGTCGCCGCTCTCGACGCCGGGCTGCTCGCCTCGCCCCGGCTGGCCGAGCTCTCCGGCCGGGTTCTGTTCACCCTCGACGACGGCCGGGGCGATGTGACCCCGCTGCGCCCGGATATCGGTCTGCACGCTCTCACCGGCGACCGCTGCGCGCTGTTGCTCGCCGGCGCGGACAGTGGGATCCGGATCGCCACCGCCGACGCCACCGAGGTGCTGCTGGCGGCAGCACACGGATTCCTCGAGCTGGCCGAGGGCCGGTGGCGCCTGCACGAGATCGAGAACGGTGCCGCCCGGCTGACGACGCTGCTGGGCCTCGCCCCCGGCCCGCACCGGCTGGACTTCGCGGACCCGGCCGACCTCCCGATCGGCTGGCTACCCCAGTACGACGGCCTGGTCGCGCTCGGCGCCGGAGTCCGGCTGGGGTCGTTACCCGCCCGCACCGCCGAATTCCTGGCAGCTGTCGAACGGCCCGTACTGCTCACGCCGTGGCGCGGCGTGATCGTCACCGATCTCGAGGAGTGGCCGGCCGAACAGGTCGTGCGGGTGCTGGCGCCGATGGGCCTGATCTTCGACGCCGCGTCACCGTGGCTGCGCGTCACCGCCTGCGCGGGGTTGCCGGGCTGCGCCAGATCGCATACCGATGTCCGTGCCGACGCGGCGGCCGCCGTCGAATCCGGCCGGACGGATCTCCCCGCTCCCGCGATTCCGGAAGGTCCGGTCCCCGCCGAAGCGATCGCCACGGCGGGGCGGCAGCACTGGTCGGGTTGTGACCGCCGCTGCGGCCGACCCGCCGCGGCGGTCACCGAGGTCACCGCCGGTCCCGAGGGTTACCGGGTGCGGCCGCCGCGCACCTGAGCCGCTGTACCGCGGAGTGCCGGGGGCTGCCCGGCGGCCGTTCCTACTGTTGTTGCGAGGTCGAGGGCTTTTCGATGGGCCGCGAACGACGGTCCCCGTCGTCCTGTTTGCCGTGGCTGGCCACCAGGAGCACGACGATCAAAAGTCCCATCACCGCGGCGACGGCCAGTGCCGCCGACGGTTTGCGCAGTTGTTCGGTTTCCTCGCGCACCGACATCTCCTCCGGCAACAGGGGTACGGATGCGGCGGTGTGATGCTCGGGTAGCGCTCCGGCTGCCGGGCATCGGTTCGGCCGATTCGAATCCTCGGTGGCGAACGACGAACTGCCTTGGCGGGCCTGAACTGTGAGCATGCGGAAATCGTATCGGCGTCCGAACGCTGAACATTCGGAAACTTCCCGGTAATGGGGAATTTACTTCGGATCGATACTGTAGTGGCCCCCGTCACGTATGCACTGGTCAGCGGCTCGGAGCCGGGATCAGCAGGCCCACAAGGCAAATCGAGCCGATGTGACGTGCGGTACGCTGTTCGGCCCTGCCCCGGCCTGTGTCCAAAGCCATAGATCAGCCGGCCCGCACCCGCCGGACACCCGCATACGCGCGCGGGGCATATCGCAGCCGGTCGGGCAGCAACGGCCAGACCGTGCGCACCGCCACCGCGAAGGCCCCGAACACCTTCTGATCGACCGCCGTCCAGCGCAGGCCCAGGATCTCCCGGGCCCGTCCGGGCATGAGCGCGTTCGCGAGCCAGACATTGAACGCCATCACCGGCCGCCAGATCACCGACCACATCGGTTCGGGAATCCCGGGCAACGCGGGGATGCGGACACTACCGAGGCGGAGCGCGAAATCGGTGGTCGGATTGGCTTCCAGCACTTCGTCGATGGTGCGGTTCCAGTACTCCTCGAACTCCGCGTAGTTCGCGACGAGCACTCGATCGGACAGTCCGTACATCCGCCACCAGGTGACACCCTCGGCGATCAGCTGATCCTTCTCGGGTCCGGTGAGCGGGGTGCCGAAATGTTCATTGAGCGCGACGGTGAGTTCGACGAAGGTCGCGTGGGTCCACCAGTACACATCGGGATTCAGCGCGTGATACCGCTGACCGCGGGAATCCGTGCCCTTCAAGGGGCGGTGGTAGTCCCGCACCCGGGCCGCCTGCGCCTCGTTGTCGGCGTCGTAGATCATGCCCTGGATCTGCGGTAGCGACCGGATGAGACGGTCCCACGGATCCTGGAAGAAGTTCGAATGATCCTGCAGGGCGGCCCCCACCGCCGGATGCATGTTCTGCAGGATCCCGGTGCGGCCGAGGAACAGCATGTTCCGCAGATCTCCGGCGTACTCCCAGGTCAGCGACCCGGGCCCGATCGGCGCCCCTACTGGACGGGCTGCGGCGGCGATATCCGGAGCACCCACGATCCGACCTCCTCGTCGAACGATTCGAAACACTGAGACGAATACTAGATCATCGTCTCAACATCTCGCCCAGCAGAGGGTCGCAAGAGTTCGACGGGGGATTTCGGGATACTCGCCGCCATGGTGTCGTATCGTCGTCTGGACTGATGTCCATACACTTGTGCATACAGCCGGGACCGACACTCGCGCGGACCCGGAGCCGGTAGGAGAAAGCAGGTTCGACCGATGAAGACCAAAGGCGCTCTCATCTGGGAATTCGACCAGCCGTGGCAGATCGAGGAGATCGAGATCGGCGACCCTCGTAAACACGAGGTGAAGGTCCAGCTGGAAGCGGCCGGGATGTGCCATTCCGACCACCACCTGGTGACCGGCGGAATCCCGATGATGGGATTCCCGGTACTCGGCGGCCACGAAGGCGCCGGCATCGTGACCGAGGTCGGCGAAGGCGTGGAAGACCTCGTGGTCGGCGACCACGTCGTCCTGTCGTTCATCCCGTCGTGCGGGAAATGCAGATCCTGTCAGGCGGGCCTGCGCAACCTCTGCGACCTCGGCGCGCTCCTGCTGGCGGGCACCTCGGTCACCGATGGATCGTTCCGGATCCAGGCCCGCGGCCGGGACGTCTACCCGATGGCCCTGCTGGGCACCTTCTCCCCGTACATGGTGGTGCACGAGAGCTCGGTGGTGAAGATCGACCCGTCGATCCCGTTCGAGGTGGCCTGCCTGGTCGGCTGTGGTGTCACCACCGGCTACGGATCGGCCGTACGCACCGCGGACATCCGGCCGGGCGAGGATGTCGCCGTCATCGGCCTGGGCGGAGTCGGTATCTCCGCCTTGCAGGGGGCCGTCCACGCGGGCGCCCGCTACATCTTCGCGGTCGACCCCGTGCCGTGGAAACGCGAGCAGGCCCTGAAATTCGGCGCCACCCACGCCTACGCGACCATCGAGGAGGCGACTGCCGGCTGCGCGGAGATCACCTGGGGCGGGATGGCCAAGAAGGTGATCGTGACCGTCGGCGAGGTCCACGGCGAGGACGTCGACAGCTGGATGGGTATCACGGCCAAGGCCGGTACCTGCGTGCTGACCGCCATGGGCAACCTGACCGAGAACAAGACCACCCTGAACCTGGCCATGCTCTCACTACTGCAGAAGAACCTGCAGGGCACCATCTTCGGGGGCGGGAACCCGCACTACGACATCCCGCACCTGCTGTCGATGTACCAGGTCGGCAAGTTGAATCTCGACGATATGGTCACCCGGCAGTACCGGCTCGAGGACATCAACGACGGCTACCAGGACATGCTCGCAGGCCGCAATATCCGCGGCATCATCCGCTACACCGACGCGGACCGCTGATCCGGCCGGCGAGGAGAACGAATGAGTTACCGGGTAGTCCAGTGGGCCACCGGATCGGTCGGCCGAGCTGCACTGGAATGCATCATCGATCATCCCGAGCTGCAACTGGTGGGCTGCTGGGTCCATTCGCCCGACAAGAGCGGGCGCGATGTGGGCGAGCTCCTCGGCCGGCCGCCGCTCGGGGTGACGACCACCGACAGCCTCGACGCGATCCTCGCGCTAGCCGCCGACGCGGTGGTCTACGCGCCGCTGCTGCCGCGCCCGGACGACGTGGCGGCCCTGCTGCGGTCCGGAAAGAATGTGGTGACACCGGTCGGCTGGTTCTACCCCACCGACGAACAGGCCGAACCGGTCCGGCAGGCCTGCTTCGAGGGCGGGACCACCCTGCACGGCACCGGGATCGACCCCGGCGGAGTCACGGAGGTGTTCCCGCTGCTGCTGTCCGCGATGTCCGCGGCGGTCACTTTCGTCCGGGGTGAGGAATTCTCCGATATCCGCACCTACGGCGCGCCCGATGTGGTCCGCCACATCATGCGGTTCGGCGCCACTCCGGCCGACGCGGCTGCGGGACCGATGACCCGGCTGCTCGACGCCGGGTTCCGGCAATCGGTGCGGATGATCCTGGACACCTTGGGATTCACCGGTTCCCCGGAGATCCGGACCAGGCACGAGACGGCCGTCGCGACCGCGCCGATCGACTCGCCCATCGGCGTCATCGAACCCGGACAGGTCGCCGGTCAGCGCTTCCACTGGGAGGCGGTGGCCGGCGGCGAGACCGTCGTCCGGATCGGGGTCAACTGGCTGATGGGCCAGCAGCATCTCGACCCACCCTGGACCCTCGGCGCGGAAGGCGAACGTTTCGAGATCGAGATCGACGGCGATCCGGGCACTTTCGTGACAATCCGGGGCTGGCAGCCCGAACCCGGCGATCCGCCGGGAGCCAAGAATCCGGGTATCGCCGCGACGGCGGCACACTGCGTCAATTCGGTGCCGTATGTGTGCGCGGCCGAACCCGGTATCCGGACGTCGGTCGATCTGCCGATGGTGGCCGGCCGGGCCCATCCCAGGTTCACGCAGGGGCCGGCCTGAGCATCGAGATCAGGTGCGGCGCAGCGCCAGGACAGGGATGGTGCGGAACCCGGCCGCCTTCTGCTCGTATTCGGCGAATCCCGGATAGCGGCGGGCCTGTTCGCCGTAGATCCGGTCACGTTCGGCCCCGGCCAGTTCGGCCACGGTGACCTCGTAGGTCTCGGTGCCACGCTCCACCGTGGCCCGGCCGGCGGCGGTGAGATTGTGGTACCAATCGGGATTCGTGGGCGCTCCGGCCTTGCTGGCGAATACGTAGACCAGGTCCTCGGGTGCCCGTTCGTCGGCCATGTACATCATCGGCGTCACCGATTCGCGGCCGGTACGCCGGCCGCGATGATGCACCAGTGCCATCGGCGCACCCTCGAACGGCCCACCGACCCGGCCCTCGTTGGCCCGGAATTCCGCGATGATCCCGTCGTTCCAGTCGTCTGCCATACCCGGCATTATCCAGGGGGACACCAGCGGTACCCGTACCGCTGGTCACGCGGCGGGTCATCGCGACATCCCACGCCCGGACACGATTCCGCCGGCGCGCGGATGTCGGTCCAGGTTTGTAAAAAACGTGCGGCCGTGTCGAACGGACCGGCGTTCCCGAGGGCGGGCGAAGGCGATGATCAGCGACCATCTCGACGAGTTCGGCGGGCTCCCCGTCCACGATTTCCCGCTGCCCTGGCAGGACGAGGAAGCCGGCCCACCACCCGGGGCGGCATCGGTGGCCTGGCGGATCGCGTGGCGCTGGGTTCGGCGCCCGTCGTCGCCCGTTTGACCGGGCTGGACCTCTCGATGGGTGCACTCACCGACGAGGGTGCGCGTGCGCTGCTGGCAGGTCAGCCGCTGACGCACCTACACAGGCTGGACCTGCACCACGACTACCTCAGCGAGGAGATGAGCACTCGGATACGGGATGTGCTGGCGCCCGCCGGGGTCCGGCTCGATCTGGACCCCGGCGGTGCCCGCGAGTACGTGCACAGCGAGGAGGTGCGGCGCTACGTCTCGGTCTCGGAGTGATGGGTCGCCGATCGACGCGTGTGGCGGCTAGCGCAGGCACAGCGGCGCGAGATCGGCGCGGCCGCCGGTGGTGGGCGAAACGAGGTACATACACGTCGACTGCCCGGCCGCCGTGATGGCGGATTTCACCTGATCCCAGGTCGGCGCGTCCAGTGCGGCGGAGCGGGAGAGCACAAAACCGGACAACCGGGTGGGATCGGTGACCAGCGCCCACGAGTAGTCGGGCGCGAGGGCGGTGACGATGTAGTTCGTCGGTCCGTCGAGCATGTCCTGACCCGGCACTCCGGGGAAGCTGACGTGCAACTGCGCACCGGTCACCGGGTCGTTGACCTTCGCGGTACCACGGATCTCGTTCGTCCCGCCAGACCAGGTGGTGCACGAGTTGTGCACAGCGACATTGCCCTGTGGATCGAGGCTGTATTCCGCGCGGGTGTCGCGGGCGCATTCGAGATTGAACGGCTGCGGTACCGCGGCGAGCTGGTTCCAGACACCGAGGTACCTGGTCAGGTCCAGCGACGGTACCGGGGCGGGCCCCGGGGGCAGCGCCGGTTGGGCGATCGCGCCGGCGCCGGAGGCGAGGGCACCGAAGGTCATCAGGGCGGCCGCCAGGCCGGCCGTCCGGCGGACTGCGCGATGTGCTGTCACGGGAAACTCCTCGCGTTCGGCGGTGTGTGAACACTGTAACCCATATAGATGCATAATCGATGCATACCCGGTTAGCTCAGGAGGATCGATGGTAGCTATGGGATTCGCCCGGTTCATGGGAGCGGCCACGGCGTGTTACGGACTCGCCGTGGCCGTTCGACCGGCCCTGCTGTTGCGGCCGTGCGGCTGGGACGACGCCGATCCCGGCCGCCGCGCCCTGGCACGCACCACAGCCTGCCGCGATCTGGCCTCCGGCCTCGGTATGGCATCGGCTCCGTCTCCCGCGGCCCTGCGGGTCGCCACGGCCTGCCGGGTCCTCGCCGATTTCTCCGATGCCGCAGTCCTCGCCGTGGCGCTGCGCGGGCGGCCACAACGCGCCAAGGCCGTCGCGGTGGCCACCGGCTGGGGCCTGCTGTGCGGTGCGGTGGGCCTGACCGCGACGAGGACGCGATGAGCACCGCCCCGCACGACTTCCCACGCCGATCTTGCGGGTCGGCCCGAAACCGCGAATCGGAAGAGGCAGAAT
Source organism: Nocardia sp. NPDC001965 (assembly GCF_053594175.1). Taxonomy (NCBI): domain Bacteria; kingdom Bacillati; phylum Actinomycetota; class Actinomycetes; order Mycobacteriales; family Nocardiaceae; genus Nocardia; species Nocardia sp. NPDC001965. The sequence continues at coordinate 42,186 of NZ_JBSFDZ010000003.1, read as the reverse complement.
AAAACGATGCCCGACGGTTCCGCCCCCGCCACCGACGCGGCCGGCTACACCGTCCGCGCGGTCGCCGACCGCCTCGGCATCCCCACCGCTACCCTGCGCAGCTGGAACCGCCGCTACGAGATCGGCCCGACCGGCCACCGGCCGGGCACCCACCGTCTCTACACCGAAGCCGATATCGCCGCGCTGGACCGGATGCTCGAGCTCATCCGGGGTGGCGCCAGCCCGGCCGGCGCCGCAGCGGCGGTGCGCGAACCGGCCGCGACACCCGGCGACGTGCCCGCGTTGCTGACCGCCGCCTTCGCACTCGACTACCGGTCGGTGACAGCGCAGTTGACCGCGAATCTGCGCGCGAGCGGGGTGGTCGACACCTGGGAGCGGCTGTGCCGCCCCGCCTTCGCCGATATCGTCGACCGCCAGCTCGGCGGCGAGGGCTGCATCGATATCGAACATCTGCTCTCGTGGTGCATCACTTCGGCGCTGCACCGCAACAATCCGCCGGACCGGTTGCGACCCCGGCCCATCGTGCTCGCCTGCACCGGCGGCGAAACACATTCGCTTCCACTCGAGGTGCTGCGGGCCGCGCTCGCCGAACGCGAGGTCGGCGCGCAGATGCTCGGGGCGGATGTACCCACCGCCGCCCTCACCGACACACTGGCCCGGCTGGACCGCCCGGCCGAGGTGGTGCTGTGGTCCCAGCACGAATCGACCGCGCTGACCTCCAGCGTGCGAGCGGGCACCGAGGCAGGGGCCCATGTCTTCGTCGGCGGACCGGGCTGGGACGCGGTCATCCTGCCGGCGGCGGTCGACCGTCTCGCGAGTCTCGCCGAGGCCGTGCAACGGCTCGGCTGAGCCCGAGCGCCCCCGCCACCGTTCACCCCACCCATCCACGGCCGCGGCCGCGGCGAACCACGTCGCGGTCGCACGGTCTGTCCGACCGCGGATTCCCGGCCCGGGTCGCCATCATCCGCGAAACGATGCATACTCGATGCAGAGACGCGACCTGCGGTCGCCCAGCGGAGGAGTGTGATGGTCGAGCAGAGTGGAACGGACCGATCCGTACGGCGGGTCGCCGTGGTCGGCAGTGGCGTGGCCGGGCTCACGGCCGCCTGGGTGCTGTCCGGTTCGGCCCGGGTAACCCTGTACGAGGCCGATGCGCGACTGGGCGGCCACGCCGATACCCACCCGGTCCGAACCGGCACCGACCGTGAGATCGGCGTCGACACCGGCTTCATCGTGCACAACGACCGCACCTACCCCACCCTGCTCCGCTTGTTCGCCGATCTGGGGATCCGCACCCAGGAGACCGATATGAGCATGTCGGTCCGCTGCGACGGCTGCGGCCTGGAATACGCGGGCGCCCGCGGTCTCGGCGGACTCTTCCCCCGCCCCGGCACCCTGACCCGCGGCCGTTACCTCCGATTGCTGGCCGAAGTGCCCCGATTCCATCGGCTCGCCCGTGCCGAACTGGCCGCCGATCCGGCGCAGGAGCTCACCCTCGGCGAATTCGGCCGCCGCGGCCGGTTCTCGGACTACTTCGTCAGCCATTTCCTGACCCCGCTGGTCTCCGCGGTCTGGTCCTGCGATCCGGTGACAGCCCTGCGCTACCCCGCCCGCTACCTGTTCACCTTCCTCGAACACCACGGCATGCTCACCGTTTTCGGTTCACCCACCTGGCGCACCGTGACCGGCGGCTCGGCGACCTATGTCCGCGCCGTCGCCGAACGCCTCGATCGGGTACGCACCGCCACCCCGGTGCGTACGGTGACCCGGCTGGCCGACGGTGTGGCCGTCCGCGACGACAGCGACGAGGTCGGCTTCTTCGACGCGGCGGTGATCGCCACCCATCCCGGGCAGGCGTTGCGGCTGCTGGACGAACCCACCGCGGCCGAACACGCGGTCCTGTCCGCCATGCCCTATTCGGTGAACCGCACCGTGCTGCACACCGACGCGTCGGTGCTGCCCGCGGCCCCCCGGGCGCGTGCCTCCTGGAACTATCGCCTGCCCGGCTGCGATGCGACGCCGGACCGGGTCCTGGTGAGCTACGACCTCACCCGGTTGCACCGGCTCGGCGAATCCGCCGAACCCCGGTTCTTGGTCACTCTCGGCGACGAGGACCGGATCGACCCGGCAGCCGTGCTGGACCGGATGGTCTACGAGCATCCGCAATACACCCCCGATTCCGTGGCCGCGCAGCGGCGGCTGGGCGAGATCGGCAGCGACCGTCTCGCTTTCGCCGGTGCGTACCACGGCTGGGGATTCCACGAGGACGGCGCGCTGTCGGGGCTGCGTGCCGCCGAGCGGCTCGGCGCCCGCTGGCCCGACCGCGCGCTACGGCCCGTATCCACGTCATGACCGCCCGGCTCGCCTTCACGACCATCGACCATGTCCGCCATACACCGGTGCGGCATCGGTTCCGGTATCGCAGCTACAGCTGGCTGGTCGATCTCGACGAGCTACCGCGGCTCCGTCGGCCGCTCCGGCAGCTGGCCCGCTTACGTGCCGCCGACCACCTGGGCGACCCCGACCGCAGCCTGCGCGAGAACATCGACATCTTCCTGGCCGCGCACGGAATCGAGATCCCGGGCGGCCGGATCCTCATGCTGACCAACGCCCGGGTGCTCGGTTTCGTCTTCAATCCGCTCACGCTGTACTGGTGCCGCGACAACGACGGCAGCCCGGTCTGCGTGGTGGCCGAGGTCCACAACACCTACCGCGGCCGGCACCGGTACCTGCTGCGCACCGATGGGCGCGGCCACGCCGACACCGGCAAACAGTTCTATGTATCGCCGTTCAACGATGTATCCGGCCGGTACCGAATGGTGCTGCCGGAGCCCGGCGATCAGCTGCGGCTGTCCATCACGCTGCACCGCGATCGTCCGGTGCTCACCGCCTCGATGACCGGCGTATGCCGGCCCGCGACCACCCGCGCGGTCCTCGCCGCGGCCCTGACCATGCCGCTCGCGCCGCTCGTCGTCGCGGTCCGGATCCGCGTTCAGGGCATCCGCCTCTGGTTGCGCGGCCTGCCTGTCGTTCCCCGCACTGTCTCGCCGATCGAGGAGCCGCCCCGGTGACCACCGAACTGCCGACCACTACCCCACCCGCTGTCCACTGGCCCGATATCGAACGGCTGCCGACGGGCATCCGGGCCACAGTCGCCGCAAGTGTCGCCCGGCGGCTCTTCCGGCGGGCGGTCTCCCGGCTGCCGCTGCGGGTCGAGTATCCGGACGGCACCGTCCTGGGACAGGATCCCGGCGATGCGACGGCGCCCGTGCTCGTGATGCACCGGCCGGACGATTTCGCGGTCCGGCTCGGTGCGGCCGGGCTGATCGGTTTCGGTGAGTCGTATATGGCCGGCGACTGGTCGGCACCGGACCCGGCGGCGGTCCTCACCGTGCTCGCCGCGAACATCGAGAATCTGATCCCGTCCTACCTACAGGCGTTGCGCGGCCTCTACGTCGCGAAACACCCCCGTTCCGAACGCAACACCGAGACCAACAGCCGCGCCAACATCGCGCGTCACTACGACCTGTCCAACGAGTTCTTCGGTCTGCTCCTCGACGAGACGATGACCTATTCGAGCGCGTTGTTCCTTTCCACCACCCCCGCTCCGCGACGGGAGGACCTCACCGACGCCCAGTACCGCAAGATCGATCGCATTCTCGACGCGGCGCGGGTGGGCCCCGGGACCCGGTTGCTCGAGATCGGTACCGGCTGGGGTGCGCTGGCGATACGTGCCGCTCAGCGCGGCGCCCGGGTGCGGTCGGTGACCCTGTCGGCCGAACAGCGCGCCCTGGCGCTGACCCGGATAGAAGCAGCCGGCGCGACCGGCCTCGTCCAGGTGGACCTACTCGATTACCGCCTGGTGGACGGCGAGTACGACGCGGTGGTTTCGGTGGAGATGATAGAAGCTGTCGGATGCGAATATCTCGATATCTACTTTCGATCCATCGAGAAACTCCTCGCGCCCAGGGGCCGGGCGGCACTCCAGGCGATCACCATGCCCGACCATCGCATGCGCGCCACCCGCAATACCTACACCTGGATCCAGAAATACATCTTCCCCGGCGGATTTCTGCCCTCCACCCGGCTGATCGCCGATACCGTCGCGCGCGGCACCGGCCTGCGGGTCACCGAGCGGTTCTCGATGGGCGAACACTACGCGCACACCGTGCGTCTGTGGCAGGAGCATTTCGATGGGTACACCGAACAGGTGAGCGCGCTCGGCTTCGACCCCGTGTTCCAGCGGATGTGGCGGTTCTACCTGGCCTACGCCGCGGCCGGGTTCCGCAGTGGTTATCTCGATGTCGAGCAGTTCGTGCTGACGAGAAGAGACGAGGTGTGATCCGATGATCCGTACAGTCGACACTCTGCTCGACCGGACGATAGTGCCCGGCTATACCCGGCTCGGCTACCACCTGCGCAAAGCGTGCTGGACCCGCGCCGAACCCGACGCCCTGCGGGGGAAAACCGCCCTGGTCACCGGCGCGAACTCCGGTATCGGCAAATCGATCGCCACCCGGTTCGCGGGTCTGGGCGCCCGCACGGTACTCGCGGTCCGCGATTCCGGACGTGGGGAGCGAGCCCGGCTCGAGATCCTCGCCGCCGTCCCCGGCGCCCAGGTGGAGCTGGTGTTGTGCGATATCGCCGAACCGGCCAGCGTGGACACCTGCGCCCGGAACCTCACCGAACGCTACGCGGCACTGGACGTGCTGGTCCACAACGCCGGCGTGCTACCTCCCGACCGTGCCGAGAACTCCGTCGGCAATGAACTGACCCTGGCCACCCACGTGCTGGGACCACTACGGTTCACCGACCGGATCACCCCGCTGCTCGCGGCCTCCGGCGCCGCCCGGATCATCTTCGTGGCCTCGGGCGGAATGTACGCGCAGCCGCTGCCCGCCGACGATCCGCAGTACCGCAGCGGCGAATACCGGGGTGCCACCGCCTATGCCCGCACCAAACGCATCCAGGTCGCGTTCGGCCCGCTCCTGGACGGGCGCCTCGCCGATCACGGCGTCGGCGTGCACAGTATGCATCCGGGCTGGGTCGACACCCCCGGGATCACCGCGGCCCTCCCTCGCTTCAGTTCCGCGCTGCGACCGGCCATGCGCACCGCCGACGAGGGCGCCGATACCGCGGTATGGCTGGCTACGACCGACCCGGCCCCGCTCTCGGGACATTTCTGGCACGACCGGCGGATCCGCGACGAACACTATCTGCGGCACACCCGCTACCCGGAGAGCGCGCTGCTGTCGCTCTGGGAGTACTGCCTGGCCGAGGCCGAAGTCGCGCTGCACCCGCACTGACCACCGCCCGGGTAGCGCTCGGGCCTCCGGCGTATCCACCGGACCGATGAATCGCGCTCCGCCGCACCGTCCTTCCTTCCGAGCCCACGTGGATCTCGTGACGAGAAGGAGTCCCGATGCCGGAAACCGATCACGAACCGGCCGCCCCACGGCGGCTGTCCCAACATCCGACCGTTCAGGCGATGGCCGGCCGGGACCGAGCGAAACCCGATCCGGTGCTGTCCGCCGACCGGCTCCGCGAGATCTGCCGCGCGGCCGGCGCCGACGATGCCGGGTTCGTCGCGGTGGACGATCCGCGGGTGGCCGACGAGGTGGAACACGCGCGCGGAATCCTGCCCGCCGCGCGGACCTTCGTCGCGTTCTGTGTGCGGATGAACCGCGACAACCTGCGCAGCCCGCAGCGCAGTCTCGCCAATACCGAGTTCAATCACGCCGACGACGAGACCAACCAGGTCTCCCGCCGGATCACCCGGGCGCTACAGGACGCCGGGTATCGAGCTGTGTATCCGGCGCCGGGATACCCGATGGAAGTCGAGCAGTTCCCGGGCCGAATCTGGGTGATCGCCCACAAAGTGGTCGCCGAGGCCGCCGGACTGGGCGTCATGGGAATCCACCGCAATGTGATCCACCCCCGGTTCGGGAATTTCGTCCTGCTCGGCACCGTCGTCACCGACGCGGTCGTCGATTCCCCGAGCGCACCCCTGGATTTCAACCCCTGTCTCGAATGCAAGCTCTGTGTCTCGGCGTGCCCGGTCGGTGCGATAACCCCGGACGGGGGATTCGATTTCCAGGCCTGCTACACGCACAACTACCGCGAATTCATGGGCGGTTTCACCGATTGGGCGGAAACGGTCGCCGACAGTGCCGATCGAGCGGACTACCGGCAGCGCGTCACCACCGGTGAATCGTTCTCGATGTGGCAGAGCCTGTCGTTCCAACCGAATTACAAGGCCGGCTACTGCATGGCCGTGTGCCCGGCCGGCGAGGATGTGATCGGCGCCTATCTCGACGACCGCAAAGGCCATCTCGACGAGGTGGTCCGGCCCCTGCAACACAAATCCGAACCCGTCTATGTGCTGCCCGGTTCCGCGGCCGAAGAACATGTGACGCGACGCTTCCCGAACAAGACACCCGCGCCGGTCGCCAACGGCTTCCCGGACGAGGTCAACGATCTGCTCGACCAGATCGGCCCGCGCCCACGGGGCAACGGCGGCGGGGCAACGCAGTCCTGAGCCGGCCGGGCGAGCGCTGGTGGCGACGCCACCGCCGCACGCGCGCCCGACCGCCGGGCCCAGGCCCACCCACGCCGGTCCACCATGGCACGCCCGGCATATGGTGTCCGCATGCCCGACACGCGCACCAGCTACGTCACCGACGCGGCCGAGATCTACCGCCGGTCGTTCTCGATCATCCGAGCCGAGGCCGACCTGGATCGCTTTCCGGCCGATATCGCGCAGGTGGTCGTGCGGATGATCCACGGCTGCGGCCAGGTCGACCTGGCCGGGGATGTGCTGTTCACCCCGGGAGTGGTCGCGGCGGCCCGGACGGCGCTGGGCGCGGGCGCGCCGATCCTGTGCGATGCGAACATGGTCGCTTCCGGCGTCACCCGCACGCGGCTTCCGGCGGACAACGAGGTGCTCTGCCTCCTGCGGGACCCCCGGGTACCGGAAATGGCGGCCGAGCTGGGAACCACGCGATCGGCGGCGGCACTCGAGCTGTGGCGGGAGCGGCTCGACGGCGCGGTGGTGGCCATCGGCAACGCGCCGACGGCGCTGTTCCACCTGCTGGACATGATCGCCGCCGGGGCGCCGAAACCCGCCGCGGTGCTCGGGATACCAGTGGGCTTCGTCGGCGCGGCCGAATCGAAGGACGCGCTCGCGGCGAGCCACGGCATCGAATACCTGACGGTCCGCGGGCGGCGCGGCGGAAGCGCGATCACCGCCTCCGCGTTGAATGCGATTGCGAGCGAAGTGGAATGACAGTGCGTGCGGGAAAACTCTGGGGGGTCGGACTCGGGCCGGGCGATCCGGAACTGGTGACGGTGAAGGCCGCCCGGGTGATCGGCGACGCCGATGTGATCGCCTTCCACAGCGCACGGCACGGCCGCAGTATCTCGCGCGGTATCGCCGAACCCTATATGCGGCCGGGCCAGCTCGAGGAACACCTGATCTACCCGGTCACCACTGAGACCACCGACCATCCGGGCGGTTATCAGGGCGCGATCGACGAGTTCTACACCGCGGCCGCCGAACGGCTGGCCGCCCATCTGGCGGCGGGCCGGTCGGTGGCGCTGCTGGCCGCCGGTGATCCGCTGTTCTACAGCTCCTATATGCATATGCACCGGCGGCTGGCCGATCGGTTCGAGGCCGAGATCATCCCCGGCATCACCTCGGTGAGCGCGGCCTCGGCGGCCCTGGGCACGCCGCTGGTCGAGGGCGAACAGGTACTGACCGTCCTGCCCGCGACACTGCCCGCCGACGAACTGACCCGCCGGCTCGCCGGCAGCGACGCGGCCGCGATCATGAAACTGGGCCGGACCTACCCCACCGTCCGCAAGGCGCTGGCCGATTCCGGTCGCCTCGAACGCGCCTACTACGTGGAGCGGGCCAGCACCGGACGCGAGCGGGTGCTCGCCGCCGGCGAGGTGGACGATGCCCGAGTCCCCTACTTCGCGATCACCATCGTCCCGGGCCCGGAACCGACGACACCGATCCCCGCCGGACGGACCGAAACCGGCGCCGAGCCGGACGAGCACACCGGACAGATCACGGCAGCCGGCATCGGCGAGGTGGTGGTCGTCGGTCTCGGCCCCGGCGATACGCGGTGGACCACCCCGGAGGTGACCGCGGCCCTGGCCGCGGCCACCGACCTGGTCGGCTACACCACCTATATCGACCGGGTCCCGGCCCGCCCGGGACAGCGGCGCCACAGCAGCGACAACAAGGTCGAGTCCGAACGCGCCGCCATGGCTCTGGACCTGGCCCGCCGCGGCGGCCGGGTCGCGGTCGTGTCCTCCGGCGATCCGGGAGTGTTCGCGATGGCCGCGGCGGTACTGGAGGAATCCGCCGACCCGCAGTGGGCGGGTGTGCCGGTGCGGGTACTGCCGGGAATGACGGCGGCGAACGCGGTGGCGGGCCGGGTCGGCGCGCCGCTCGGTCACGACTACGCCACCATCTCCCTGTCCGACCGGCTCAAACCGTGGGATGTGGTGGCCGCGCGACTCGCGGCCGTGGCCGCCGCCGATATGGCGATCGCGGTCTACAACCCCGCCTCGAGCCAGCGCACCTGGCAGGTCGGCGCCATGAAGGAGATCCTGCTCGAACACCGCGCCCCGCACACTCCGGTGGTGCTCGGTCGCGATGTGGGTGGGCCGACCGAATCGGTGCGGGTGGTGACGCTGGGTGAACTGGAACCCGGCGAGGTCGATATGCGGACCCTGCTGATCATCGGGGCCTCCACCACCGCGGTATTCGACGCCGGAGGCGAGCCCCGGGTCTACACCGCGCGGCGCTATCACGCCTGAGCCCACCTCATCCGATAGCATTCCACTATGGAATAGAGCCGGTGGAAGGACAACGTGGTGAACGGCAAACAGAAGCGGCCACTGAACTCCACGGCCGCCTCACTTCTGGGATTTCTGCACGAAGGACCGATGTCGGGCTGGGATCTGGTGACACTGGCCCAGGAACGGATCGGCGATTTCTGGACCATCACCCAGAGCCAGGTCTACCGGGAACTCGGGGCCATGGACGCAGCGGGTCTGGTGGTGAAGGGCGAGACCGGTGCCCGGGAACGCACGCCGTACCGCATCACCGACGCGGGGCGCGCCGAATTCGCCGAATGGATCGCCCGTGACCCGAATCCTGAGACCATCCGGTTCCCGCTGTTGCTGACCCTGCATTTCGGTGGCCATCTGGAATCCGCGCATCTGGCATCGATCATCGACAATGCCCGCAAGATCCACCAGGAACGCCTGGACCGCTATCGCGCCGAAGCGACCGGTCCGGGTCTGTCCCCGCATTCGCGGGCGACACTCGAATTCGGTATCGGATACGAACGCGCGGTACTCGACTGGTTCGACCGGTTACCCGAAATGCTCAGCTCCTGAACTCACCGAACCGATTCCGCGAGCCGGCCGTCGAATCGGGGCGTATCCCGTACCGGGTCTTCCCCCTTCACCGTGATGCCGTGATGCCGTGATGCCGTGATCGTCGTGCCGTAGCGGCGATCGTTCAAGTCCCGGGCTCGGTCAACCCGGGTCGGTCCGGCCGCTCGCCGGATCTCCGGTAGCCCACGCGGACAGTACTTCTCGCGCTTCGTCGACCGTCCCCACCACGGTGACCCCGGCCGGAACAGGCGGCCGGTCCACGACCACCACCGGAATCCCGGCGGCCCGCGCGGCGGTGAGTTTCGCGGCCGTGGCCCTACCCCCGCTGTCCTTGGTGACCATCACATCGATGCGATGCCCGGTCAGCAGGGCGGATTCTTCCTCGACGGTGAACGGGCCACGCGTCGAGAGGATTTCGTGTCGCGGCGGAAGCGCGCCCGTGGGCGGGTCGATGACGCGGACGAGATACCACGGCCGCGGATACCCGGTAAAAGCCTCCACTCCCTGACGACCGATGGTCAGCAGGATCCGCTCCCCCAGTTCGGCGGACCTGCGGGCGGCAGCCGCCAGATCGGGAACCCGATACCAGCGGTCACCGGGCCCGGCCGTCCAGCCCGGTCGGCTCAACCGGATCATGGGTATACCGAGTTGCGCGGTGGCCTGCGCGGCATGCGCGGTCATCGTGGCCGCGAACGGATGGGTGGCGTCGACGACGAGCTGTGTCCGATTCTCCCGCAACCATTTCCGCAGACCCGCGACCCCGCCGAACCCACCGATCCGCACCTCGCCCACCGGGCGGATCGGATCGGATACGCGACCGGCGAGCGAGGACACGATCTCGTGTTCTCGCTCGCCGGTGAGCAGTCGGGCGAGTTCCCGGGCTTCCCCGGTCCCGCCCAGCAGCAGAATTCTCAGGGCTGGCCGCTGAAGTAGGCGATGGCCGAATCCAGCAGCGGCGGGCCGCCGGCGACCGCGAGGCCGATACCGGCGCCGATGATGGCGCCCGGGATGAGCCCGACACCCAGGAACAGGAACCCGATACCCGCGCCGATGGCGGCGCCCACGGCCGCACCCAGCGAGGCCGCCTGCAGTTCACTCATGAACCACTGCTGAGCGCCGATGAACTGCGCCTGCGCGGGGGCGCCGCCCGCCACCGGGGTGGCCTGCGGGGTCAGGGTCAACCGGCTGTTGCCCTCGTCGATGGTCGCGGCGACCGCGACCACCTGGCCGTTGGTGGTCTGGGTGAGCGGAATACCGGCGAGCCGATCCCCGGCGGCATTGCTCAGCACGACCGTATTGTTGGTGGTGTCGAGGCTGAACGCACCGCCGGAAACCGTGGTGACCAGCGATTTTCCGGTCTGGGCCAGTGCCAGGGTGTAGTCGACGCCGCGATCGTGACCGGTGACCTCCGGAACCGCGTTCTCCTGCTGCTCGACAGCGGGCGCCGTCGGAGCGGGCGCCGCGTAGCCCGTGCCCGCGGCGATACCGGTGGCCGCGGCCGCCATGATCGCGGTCGCGGCGAACTTCTTGTATTTCACTAGCGATCTCCCCGTCGCGCGCGAATCCGCCTGACCCGCGCTAGGAACCCCCGTGACCTTACTCCCGATGCCCGATTCGTCCATTCGGGTTGTCACATACGGGAACCCTGCCCGGACCGGCCCTTCACCACCGACCACTGTGTCACCGGTAGCTGCGGCCGCCACGTGGTGAAGCGGCCCAGCGGTTCGCCGCGGTAGATCTGGAAGCGGCGCAGGCTACCGCCGTATGCCGCCGACCAGCTCGACAACAGTGCCTCCGATTCCCCGGTGACCGCATTGGCCACCAGGCGACCGCCGCTGGGCAGCCGCGACCAACAGTGGTCGAACAAACCCGGTGTGGTCAGACCGCCACCGAGAAAGATCGCGTCGGGAGCGGCCGGTGCGTCGCCACCGGCGAGTTCGGCCACGGCCTCACCGCGCACCTCGATATCGGGCACACCGAGCAGGGTGGCGTTGGCGCCGATCTGGTCCCGGCGACGCTGCAGAATCTCGAAGGTGACCGCCCGGCAGGCGGGATGGGTACGGCACCATTCGATGGCGATACTGCCCGATCCGCCCCCGATATCCCACAGGGTCTCACCAGGGCCGGGCGCGAGCGCCGCGAGCGTGAGTGCCCGGATCTCGGATTTGGTGAGCTGCCCGTCGCCGCCGTAGGCGCTGTCGGGAAGTCCGGGCAGCCGGGTGAGACGGGTGTACCCGGATTCGGCCGACGCGGTGACGGCGACGATATTCAGCGGATCGCCGGGGGGTTCGCACCAGGTGCCGGCAATCCCGGACACCAGACGCTCCGACGGTCCACCCAACTGTTCCAGCACAGTCAGCGCCGACGGGCCGAAACCGTTGTCACGCAACAATTCCGCGATCCGCCCCGGAGTTCCGGCGTCGGCGCTGAGCACCAGCACCCGCCGTCCCTCGGCCAGCTCGGGCAGCAGCCGTTCGAGCGGCCGGCCGACGGCACTCACGATTCCCACCTCCGGGACCGGCCAACCCAGCCGGGCACAGGCCAGCGACGCCGCCGACGGCTGTGGGAACACCCGCAACGAGCCCGGACCGAGCAGCCGGGCCAGGGTGACGCCGATTCCGAAAAACATCGGGTCACCGCTGGCGAGTACCCCGAGACGGGTATCGCGGTGCTCGGCCAGCAGACCGGGCAGAGCGGGCAGCAGCGGGGACGGCCACGGTTCCCGGCGCGCGGTCACTTCGTCCGGCAGCAGCGCGAGCTGGCGGGCCGAACCGAACAGCACCGCGCAGTCGCGCAGTACTTCCCGGTACCGTTGCGGCAACCCCGCCCAACCGTCGGCGCCGATCCCCACCACCGGTATCGGCGGCCCGGATCGGGTGGGTGCCGGATCCGCGGTCACCGCGGCAGCCGCCGCCAGACGGCCTGGGGCAGCAGGCGCATCCCGAAGAACACCGGGCGCAGGATCCCCGGAATCCAGATCCGCGTGGTCCGGCGGCCCAGTGCGGTCACCACCGCGGTGGCGACCTGGTCCGGGGAGCTGGAGAACGGGGCCGGGCTCATACCCTCGGTCATCCGGCCCTCCACGAATCCCGGCCGGGCCAGCAGCAGATGGACACCGGAACCGTGCAGCGCGTCGGCCAGACCGGAGGCGAAACCGTCCAATCCGGCCTTGGCCGATCCGTAGACGTAGTTGGCGCGCCGCACCCGGATCCCGGCCACCGAACCGAACACCACCAGCTGGCCGCTGCCTCGGGCCCGCATTTCGTTGGCGAGCACGGTCAGCACACTGATCTGGGCCGTGTAATCGGTGTGCACCACCGCCAGCGCATGGGCCGGATCCTCCTCGGCACGGCGCTGTTCGCCCAGCACGCCGAAGGCCAGTACGGCGACGCCGATCGGCCCGTAGTCGGCCGCGACCTTGCCGAGCAGCGCGGGATGACTCGCGGTATCGTCGGCATCGAACTCCACCGGATACACCGCGGTCGCCCCGGCAGCGGTCAGCGCCGCCGTCTCGTTGTCCAGATCCTCGCAGCGCCGGGCAGCCAGTACCACCGCCCGCCCGGGCGCGAGCCGCAACGCGACCTGCAGGCCGATCTCACTGCGCCCACCCAGCACCAGCACCGTGCCCGGGTCGATCCCTCGTGTTCGACGCACAACCATGCGCTCAGTCTGTCATCCGCCCGAACCGGCCCGGGGAACCGGGAGACGTGCCGGGCCGGGCCGGCGCCCGCTACGGTCGGTCCATGACGCTGCGTACTGTCGAATTGTCCCCGGCGGCCGTCGAGTTCCTCACCGAACGGCATCTGGCCACCCTCACCACCCTGCGTGCCGACGGCACCCCGCATATGGTGCCGGTGGGTTTCACCTGGGACCCAGGTGCCGGACTGGCCCGGGTGATCACCGACGGCGCCTCGGTGAAGGCCCGTAACGTGCGCCGATCCGGCTATGCGGCGGTCGGGCAGGTGGACGGGGCGCGCTGGCTCACGCTGGAGGGCCCGGCCACCGTACTCGACGACCCCGCCGCGGTACTGGAGGCCGAACGCCGGTACGCGCAGCGTTACCGGGTGCCGCGGGAGAACCCGACCCGGGTGGTGCTGGCCATCGAGGTACAGCGGGTGTTGTGCGGGGTCCGGTTGCGCGCGGGCTGAACCCGCGGCCGGTGGTGGTGCCGGGGCCGCTAGCTGTCGGCCGGGAGGACGGTGAGCCCGTGCGGGCGCTCGTTCATCGACACACACCCGTCCTCGGTGACGACCACGATATCCTCGATCCGGGCGCCCCACTCGCCCGGGAAATAGATCCCGGGTTCGATGCTGAAGGCCATCCCGGGCCGCAACTCGAGCTGATTACCGGCGACGATATAGGGCTCCTCGTGCACCGACAGGCCGATACCGTGCCCGGTCCGGTGCACGAACGCGGGCCCGAAACCGGCAGCCTCCAGCGGTTCGCGGGCGGCGGCGTCGACAGCCTCGGCCGGGATACCCGGACGCACCGCGGCGACGGCGGCGGCCTGGGCACGTTCCAACTCGGCGCAGCGGGCCGCGATCTCCGGATCCGGTTCGCCCAGCACATAGGTCCGGGTGGAATCGGAATAGTAGCCGGGATCCACCGGTCCCCCGATATCGATGACCACCACGTCTCCGGCTGCGATACGGCGATCGGACACCTCGTGATGCGGGTTGGCACCGTTGGGGCCACTGCCCACGATCACGAACGCCGCCTCGCTATGGCCTTCGGCCACGATGGCATCGGTGATGTCCTTGCCGACCTCGGCCTCGGTGCGTCCGACCCGCAGGAACTCCCCCATCCGGGCATGCACCCGGTCGATGGCCGCACCCGCCCGGCGCAGCGCCTCGATCTCGGCATCGTCCTTGATCATGCGCAGTTCGCGCAGCACCGGTGTCGCCGAGACCGGCAGCCCGCTGAAACTACGTGCCAGCGGCAGCAGATGCAGTGCGGGCATGGCATCGGCCACCGCGACGCGCGAGCCGATATGCAACGCCGACTGGACCAGTTGGTAGGGATCGACCCCGTCCACCCAGTCCAGCACTCGCAATCCGAGTTCGTCCACCGCCGAATCCCGCAGCCCGGACACCTCGAGTTTCGGGATGACCACCGACGGCGTGGCCTTGTCGGAGGTGATCACCAGACAGGTCAATCGCTCGAACGACTGGGCCGCCGATCCGATGAGATACCGCAGATCCGGACCGGGGGTGATGAGCAAGGCATCCAGATGGGCGTCGCGGATCAATTGCACCGCCCGCTCCAGTCGCTGCCCGTAGACATCCGCCGCGAACCGTGGCTCCGTGTGCGCGCTCATGATCTCGAAGGTACCCCGCCGCCCGGGGCGGGACATCGGATACGTCGGTGGCGCCTTGTAGATTCACCGGGTGACTACGACCGAATCCACGCCGCGTCCGCTGCTGCTGCTGGACGGAGCGAGTCTGTGGTTCCGGGCCTTCTACGCGATCCCGGACAAGATCACCGCGTCCGACGGCAGATCGGTGAACGCCCTGCGCGGGTTCACCGATATGGTCGCCTCCCTCGTCACCAAGCATCGTCCCGCCCGGCTGGTGGTGTGCCTGGACCTGGATTGGCGGCCACAGTACCGGGTGGACCTGGTGCCCACCTACAAAGCGCACCGCCTGGACACCTCCGCTACGGCCGAACCGGGCGCCGAGGAGGTGCCGGACCGGCTCACTCCGCAGGTCGAGATGATCCTCGAGGTGCTGGCCGCCGCCGGTATCGCCACCGGGGGCGCCGAGGGCCTGGAGGCCGATGACGTACTGGGCACCCTGGCCTCGACCGAACTCGCCGATCCGGTGATCGTGGTCAGTGGTGACCGGGATCTGCTGCAACTGGTACGCGATACTCCCGCACCGCCGGTGCGGGTGCTGTACGCGGGCCGCGGGCTGGCCAAGGCCGAACTGTTCGGTCCCGCGGAAGTCGCCGCCAAATACGGTGTGCCGCAGGAGAACGCGGGCCCCGCGTACGCGGATATGGCGACGCTGCGCGGAGATTCGTCCGACGGTCTGCCGGGTGCCGCCGGAATCGGCGAGAAAACCGCCGCCACGCTGATCAGCCGGTTCGGTTCGCTGGAGGCGCTGCGGGCCGCGGTCGACGATCCCGGTGCCGATCTGGCGCAGGGCGTCCGGGCGAAACTCCGCGCCGCGGCCGGCTATCTGGACGCGGCGGCGCCGGTGGTGCGGGTGGTCCGCGACGCGGATGTGATCCTGTCGCGACCCGATATCCTGCACCCGATCCCCGCCGATGCCGACGCACTGCAGGAATTGGCTCGCGCCTACAACGCCGAGAGCCCGGTCGCGCGGCTGGTCAAGGCACTGGCGAACTGTTCGGTGAACTGCCCGTGATATCGAGAACCCGCCGGAGGGCAGCATCCGGCGGGTCGATCCGGTCGGATCAGCTCGGGCGGCCGACCTCGTAGGTACCGTCGTCCTTGGTGATCTTGACGCTGACCGTTTTGGCCTCGCCGCCGACCTTCAGATCGCAGGTGAAGGTGGCGTCCACGGCGACCTCCTGGCCCGCGGGGCACTGGACGTCCTTGACATCCTCGATGCCGTAGGACTCCGACAGGACCTTCGCGACGCCGGTCTGGACAGCGGCCTGATCGAGCTGATCCTTGGCGGTGAGAGTGAGGATACCGACGACGGCACCGGCGACTAGCACGACCGCGAGCAGCGCCAGCCCGACGATGAGCCCGGTCTTCTTACCGCCGCCCGCGGGCTGCTGCTGCGGCGCCCACTGCTGCTGATTCGGCTGACCCCACTGCCCGGACTGGGCCTGCGGCTGCTGCCCCCACTGCTGCTGGTTCGGATCACCCCATTGCGGTTGCTGCTGCGGGTCGGGAGCGCCCCACTGTTGCTGCGGCTGCGGCTGCTGCCCCCACTGCTGCTGGTTCGGATCGCCCCACTGCTGCGGCTGCGGCTGCTGCGGCTGGGGCTGGCTCCATTGCTGCTGCTGTTGCGGCGGGGCCGGCTGCCACTGCTGACCGCCCTGATCGCTGCCCCACTGCTGAGTGGGCTGCGCCTGCTGCGGGTCGGGCTGATTCACCGGGGGCTGCGCGGGCGGCTGATTCCCCCACTGCGGCGCCGCACCGGGCGGCGGCTGCCCACCCCAGACCTGGGTGGGATCGTTACGTCCCTCCCCGGGGCCCGGGGCGTCGTTCGGTCCGTACGGCCCGCTCATCTGGTTGCCTCCACTCGCATTGTCGAACACACGGTAGCCCCCCGCGTGCGGTTGAAATCAAACCACAATCGATGGTCTCACGCTGCGCCTACCGAGGCATGAGCGAGGACCCTGCGTGGTTACGCTCCGCTACCGCCTCCGGGCCTGACTCTCTCATGCCGCGTCCACCGCGACGACACCACGCCGAATCGCCCGCACAGCCTTGGCCGCGGTGGCGGCGACCTCGGTATCGTCTGCGGTGCTGTGGATCTGGTCGAGCAGATCGATCACCTGCCGGCACCAGCGCACGAAATCACCGGCCGACAGCGGCGTGCCCTGATCACCGCTGGCCAGCAGCGAATCCGCCAGCGCGTCACCGCGGGCCCACTTGTGGATACCGCCGACGAAGCCGAGATCGGGCTCGCGACTGGGTGCCAGCCGGTGCTCGGACTCGTCGTTGCGCAACCGTGACCACTCGGCGATGGTGTCGGCCACCGCGCGCCGGACCGGCGCGGTGGGCCCGGTGGCGCCGAGATAGCCACCCTCCGAACGCGATTCGTATACCAGGATCGACACCACAGCGGCCAGTTCGGCGGGGCCGAGGCCGCGCCACAGTCCCTGCCGCAGACATTCGGCGACGAGCAGATCGCTCTCCGCGTAGATCCGGGCCAGCCGCCGGCCGTCGGCGGTGACCTCCCCGTCGTGCACGAACCCGCGTTCCTCCAGCAGGCCGACGATCCGGTCGAAGGTACGCGCCAGCGAATTCGTGGTGGCCGCGACCTTCTGCCGCATCGACTCGGTTTCCCGGGCCACCCGGTTGTAACGCTCCCCCACCCGGGCCAGTTGTTCCCGATCGGGCCGGGAGTGGGCGGGATGCGCCCGCAGCGCCCGGCGCAGGGCGGCCAGTTCGACATCGTCGGCACCCGCGGCCCGCTTGTCGCGGCGCGCCCGGTGTGGCGCGGTGATCCCGGTACTGCGTAGCGCGGAGGCCAGATCACGGCGGATCCGCGCGGTGCGATGGTCGACCCGGCGCGGCAGTCGCATCCGGCCCAGCGGCTGGGCCGGAACCGGGAAATCGGCGACCGAGACCCGGCCCGCCCATTTGTCCTCGGTGAGCACCAGCGGCCGCGGGTCACCGGGGGTGGCGTCGGGTTCCAGGATCACCGCCAGCCCGGCCCGGCGCCCGGCACCGATGGCGACCACATCGCCGCGGCGCAGTTCGGTGAGCGCGGCGACACCCGCGGTGCGCCGATCGGTCCGGGTCTGCTGGTTGAGCCGGCGTTCCCGCTGCTTGATCCGTTCCCGCAACCCGAAGTACTCCAGGAAGTCGCCGTCCTCGCCACCGAGCTGGGCGGCGAGCTTACGCAGCTGCCCCTCGTTGCGTTCGATACCGCGCACCAGGCCCACCACCGATCGGTCGGCTTGGAACTGGGCGAAGGAACGCTCCAGCAGCAGCCGGGCCTCCTCGGCACCGAGCCGATCGATCAGGTTGATCGACATGTTGTATCCCGGCTTGAAGGAACTGCGCAGCGGATAGGTCCGGGTGGAGGCGAGACCGGCGACCGCGCTGGTATCGACCTCGGGCTGCCACAGAACGACCGCGTGCCCCTCCACATCGATACCGCGCCGCCCCGCCCGGCCGGTGAGCTGCGTGTACTCACCCGGAGTCAGTTCGGCATGGGTCTCACCGTTGAATTTGACCAGCCGTTCGAGCACCACCGTGCGCGCCGGCATATTGATACCCAGCGCCAGCGTCTCGGTGGCGAACACCGCCCGGACCAGACCCTTGACGAACAGCTCCTCGACGGTGTGCCGGAAGGCGGGCAGCATTCCGGCGTGATGCGCGGCCAGGCCCCGGTGCAGCGCCTCACGCCACTCCCAGTACCCGAGCACCTCCAGATCGGCGCGGGGCAGTTCACCGGTGTGCCTCTCGATGATCGCGTCGACCACTGTCGAATCCGCGGAACCACTCAGATCCAGCCCGGAACGGAGGCACTGGGCCAGCGCGCCGTCGCAACCGGCCCGGCTGAAGATGAACGTGATGGCCGGTAGCAGGCCTTCCTCGTCCAGCCGGGCCAAGACCTCGGGCCGCGGCAGCGGGCGGAAGAACCGCCGCGGGCCGCCCCGACCACGCGGACCACCACCCCAGTTCTCCATCCGATCCGCGCTCTCCCGCTGTTTGATGTAGCGGACCAGATCCGAATCGACCAGCACCCGCTGATCGGAGGATTCACTGTCGAAAAGATCGAACATCCGGCGGCCGACCATCACGTGCTGCCACAGCGGCACCGGCCGGGTCTCGTCCACCACCACGGCGGTATTGCCGCGCACGGTTTCCATCCAGGCGCCGAACTCCTCGGCGTTGGACACCGTCGCCGACAGGCTGACCAGCCGCACCTCCGGGGGCAGATGCAGGATGACCTCTTCCCAGACCGCGCCCCGGAACCGATCGGCCAGATAGTGCACCTCGTCCATCACCACGTGCGACAGCGAGCGCAGCGCCTCGGACGAGGCATAGATCATGTTCCGCAATACCTCGGTGGTCATCACCACGACCGGAGCATCGGAGTTGATCGACTGATCGCCGGTGAGCAGACCCACCTGATCGCGACCGTAACGCTCGGTGAGATCGGCGAATTTCTGATTCGACAGCGCTTTGATGGGCGTGGTGTAGAAGCATTTCCCACCGGAGGCCAGCGCCAGATGCACCGCGAATTCGCCGACGACGGTCTTCCCGGCGCCGGTGGGCGCGCAGACGAGTACCCCGTGCCCCTCCTCGAGGGCGGTACAGGCCTGGCGCTGGAAAGGGTCCAGCTCGAATGTCAGCTGGGCGGCGAACCGGGACAGTTCGGCGGTCAGCGACGCGTTCGGTGTCACGGCTCCGAGACTAATCGAGGAATACGACACGGGTCGCGCCGATAAATCCCGCGGGACATCCGGGAGCGGTCAGAGAGTGTCCGAATAGTCGGATGTGGACCGACCGGTCCGCTCCGGAGCGGGTACGGAATCGGCCGACCGGATCGGGGTCGCCGGATCCACGGAACCCGGAGCCTCGATCCGCGATGCCTCCTCATCGTCGAGGGCCGCCAGCTGCTGCTCCTCGATCCTGGCCCGGCGCCCGTCGTTGAACCGGGCGAACTGCACCGCGAACTCGAACAGCACCGTAAGGGCGAGCGCCAACGCCAGCATGGAGAACGGATCCTGCGGGGTGACGATCGCCGCGAAGACGAACAGACCGAAGATGATGCCCCGCCGCCACGCCTTCAGCTTCGCGTAGGGCAGCACGCCGATCAGGTTCAGCCCGACGATCAGCAGCGGTGTCTCGAAACTGACCCCGAAGATGATCAGCAACTGAATGATGAAACTGAAGTATTGGGAACCGCTCAACGCGGTGATCTGCACATTGTCACCGATGCTGAGCAGGAAGCTCAGGGCATGCGCGATAACCCAGTAGGCCAGCACCGCGCCGCCCACGAAAAGGAACGACCCGGTCACCACGAAACCGACCGCGTACTTGCGTTCCTTCGGGTACAGGCCCGGCGTCACGAACGCCCACGCCTGGTACAACCACACCGGACAGGCCAGCACCACACCCGCGGTCAAGCCCACCTTCAACCGGAGCATGAACTGCTCGAACGGCGCGGTGGCCAGCAACCGGCACTCGCCACCGGGCGTCAGCGAGGCGCGCGCCGAATCGGGCAGCGAACAATACGGTCCGCGCAGGATCTCGCCCAGGCTCTCCAGCCCGAAGAGCGAATGCGCGTACCAGAGGAATCCCACGATCGTGGTGACCAGCACAGCAGCCAGGGAGATCAGCAGCCGGGTGCGCAATTCCCGCAGATGGTCGACCAGGGACATGGTGCCATCGGGGTTGGTCCGGCGTTTGCTGTGCCGGGGGTCGAACGGAATTCGCATGGTGTGTGGATGCCCTCGTATCAGCGTGCCTCGCTCCGCTCGGCCTGCGGCGCTACCCGGTGCACCTGCGGTCCCCCGCACGGGCTACGGCCGGCGCCCGGTCGGCAGCGCCGGGTCGACAGCAATCGTATCCGGGCCCGGGCACACACCCGGACCCGCGGATACGGGAATCAGAGCGTTTTCGACTCGCTCCGGGACTCTGTGGCCTGCGCGCCCGTCTCCCGACCGGCCGGCAGTTCCGGAGCGGGCTGCGCGGTGGCGGTGCCCGCGGGCTTACCGTCGTTGTGCATCTCGCTCACTTCGCTCTTGAAGATCCGCAGCGACCGGCCGAGACTGCGGGCCGCGTCGGGCATCCGCTTCGCGCCGAAGAACACCACGAACAGCGCCGCGATGATCAGCCAGTGCCAGATGCTCAGACTGCCCATTGTGGTTACCTCCCAAGACTGTGGTCTTTCCGATGCTACCTGCCCAGACAGCCGCATCGAACCCAACCTGGGGCAGATGCCCGCACGTCACACGCCGTTGGACCGCCGTTCACGTCCACATCGGGTGGTAGCGGGCACGCGACGCGCCCCGCCGGGTGTCAGGCGGGCTCGTCGAGACCCGCAGCCAGATAAGCGGCCAGAGCCGCCTCGGAACGGTCCCGGACCGCCGCCACCAGCTCGGACGGACCCAGCACGGTCACCCCGGAACCGAACCCGAGCGCCAGCCGGGCCATCCAGTCCAGTGTGGCGAAACGCATGGTCGCCTCGATACTCCCGTCGGCGTGTACAGCCACCCGGTGCATCGGATACTGATCCAGCACCCAGCCGAAATCGGCGGCGATCCGCAACCGGGCCAGCGGCACCGCGGGATCGTCCTGGAACAGATCCAGCCCCGCCTCCGAATCGTGCGCCTCCCGCGGTGGACGGGCCGCCTCGTCGAGCTCCGCCGCCGATTCGATCCGGTCGAACCGGAACAGCCGCACCCCCTCGGCCTGCCGGCACCACGCCTGCAGATAACTGTTGTCGTCCACGGCGACGATCCGGATCGGATCGACCACCCGATCCGACACCACATCACGGCTCGCCGAGTAGTACTCCAGCCGCAACGCCCGCCGGGCCGCGACCGCGGACCGCACCGTGGTCACCGCGGGCGCCTCCGCGGGCGGGTCGCCGGCCGGACCGGTACCCGGCACCCGCGCCGCCCCGGAGATCGCCGACTCCAGCTTCGCGATAGCCGAATGCGCGGCGGTCGGATCCACCATCCCGGGCAGATCCACGATCGACCGCAACGCCACCAGCACCGCCGTCGCCTCGATCGAGGTCAACCGCAGCGGCCGCTCGATCCCGGCCGTGAACGTGACCTGCACACTCTCCTCGGAGAAAGACAGATCGATCAGATCACCCGGGCCGTACCCGGGCAAACCGCACATCCACAGCTGATTCAGATCGGCCATCAACTGTTTGGTCGTCACCCCCAGATCGGCGGCGGCCTCGGCCGCGCTGATCCCCGGATTGGCCACGAAATAAGGGACCATGTTCAACAGCCGCGACAGCCGCGCCGACAAGCGGGTGCTCACAACGCCACCTCCGTCCGGTCGATCACCGAACGCAGCCGCGCCACCACATCGGCCCGCAACTCCGCGGGCTCGAGCACCAGCGCATCGGCACCCAACCCGGTGATCAACCGAGCCAGCCAGTTCTGCGACCTGATCGGCACCTCGAGCACACTCCCCGGCCGGTCACCGACGGACCGGGAACCCACCACATCACCGATCCGGCGCAGATCCCGCCCACGGCCCTGCGCCACCCAGATCGTCGCCGAACCGGTGACCGGCACGCTCCCGGTCACCCGGGTGACGATCTCCCGCAGATCCGTACCCGCGGGCGGATGCACGGCATTACGCGGCCCGTACGCGGTGATCTCCTCCCCGATCCGCGACAACCGGAAAGTCCGCACCGCATCCCGATCCCGATCGTGCCCGACCAGATACCAGCGCCCCCGCAAGGTCACCACCCCCCACGGCTCGACATCGCGCATCAGGTACGGCGCGTTGCTGGCACCACGATGTTCGAACCGCACTGCCTGACCGGCATCGATCGCCGCCAGCAGCTTCCCCAGCACCGGCTCGGACCCGCGCGTCCGCGCAGGCACTGCCGGAATCGCCGCGAAAGCGGTATCGGTCTCGACGTGCACACCCCCGGCCCGCAACTTCAGCAACGCCCCGGCCGCGGCCGACGCCAACTCCGGCGACTCCCACATCTGCAACGCCACGGCAACGGCCGCCGACTCCTCACTGGTCAGATCGATATCCGGTAGCTCATAGGCGTCCCGATTGATGCGGTAACCCTCCACCGTCGAAAAACGACCGGACGGGCCCACCTCGAGAGGTATGCCCAGATCCCGGAGCTCGTTCTTGTCCCGCTCGAACATCCGACTGAAAGCCTCGTCGCTGGCACAGTCCTCATAGCCCGCGACACTCTCCCGGATACGCTCCGCAGTCAGGAACTGCCGAGTCGACAGCAGCGCGATGACCAGATTCATCAGGCGCTCGACCTTGGATATCGCCACCCGAGCAGGATAGTGCAGTGCTTATTCGCGCCGCCTTCGGCGGCGCGGGCGGGGCCCTCGTGACCCCGGTTCTTCGCTTCGTCGCTCCGGAACCGGGGCGGGCCCCGCCTTTGCGGCGGGCTCCGCCTTCAGCGTCGGCTTAGGGCCGAAAGCGGAAACGGGGTGCTCGTGAAATCACGTCTTCACCGCTTCACTCAGCCGGAGCGCTCCCTTCGCCGCACCGGAACCCGGGCGGACCCCGCCCTCCAAAGCAGGCTCCGCCGTCGGCATCAGCTGGCGGTAGAGGTGTTCGTGAGTCGCGTTTTCACCCCCCGTTCCAGGACCGGGGCGGGCCCGGCCACGACGGGCAGCCGTTCGGAGCCGACGGAAGTCGGGTGTGGGGGCGCGTGTCACCCGGACGGAGTGATCAGGACGTCGGGGGTTCGGAAGCTGCCGGATTCCGGAGAGCCCGACGATCGCGCATCGCCGGGTTTCTTCCGGTCGGTAGGTACGGGCGGCTGGATGGCCGGCGTAGCGAGCGGACTGTCCGGACAGCTTCGTAGGGAGGGTTGTGCTGCGTCGACTTCCGAGGTGGTGCCTACCGGTGCGGCGATATCGCCCGGCATCCGCCCGCTCACCGGCGTGGACTCCCGGCGGAGCCGCGTGGCCCCGACGGCGCCGCAAAGGGGCTAGTGGTCCGCGGCGGAGAAGATTTCCGGTCGGCCGACCAGGTAATCGCGCACCGCTGGGGAGAAATCGTGCTCGTCGAGCTCGTCCTGGACGGCTTCGAACCACGCGGTGTTCTCGACCCAGAACCGGTACACGAACTGCTCGAAATCGTCGGCCACGAGGATCAGCGCGGAGTTCAGGTGCTCGGCCGACGGTGCGGGTTCGCGCTCGCAGTACCGTTCACCCGCCGCGACGACCCGATGGGTTCCGTCGGACAAGATGTGCAGGTACCACAGGACGCAGTCCTGTGAATCGGCGAGAAACCGGACGAGGCGGTCGCCGTCGCCGAGTGGGCCGGGGATCGTCGAGGCGCCGACATCCCAATAGCAGTCGGTGCACGACGGGACCGCCCGCTGCAATTCTGGCCGGTCGAAGAAGGCGGCGAAAACGGCCGGCACCAGACTCCGCAGTGTCTTCGGCAGAGTGGCCGCGCCGGCGCTGCTACGGACCTCGCCCGGCGCCAGCCAGCCGAAGGTGCCGTCGAGAACACCATCGGGCAGAGCGGGGAGTTCGTCGAGCGCGAAGCGCTGATAGGTGCCGTCACACGGGCGGTAGGGGCCTAGGTCGGTACCGATCCAGCTCATCCGTAGATCCATGCGGCGCAGGGTAATACCCGACTCCGACACGATCCCGGCTCGGCGGCGAGCGGTCGTGCACAGCTGTGGGCAGGGCCGGGTGGACCGGGACCGTGGCCCGGCCGGCCTGCCGGGTCGCGTAACGCGGCGGCGGCGGATCCGGTCGACCGACGGAACGTCCCCGGCGCCGGGCGGACCTGGTCCGCTCGGCGCCGGGGACGATCGATCACATCGAAGCGATCAGGCGATCCACCCGTTCGTCCACCGAGCGGAACGGATCCTTGCACAGCACGGTCCGCTGAGCTTGATCGTTCAACTTGAGGTGGACCCAGTCGACCGTGAAATCACGGCCCGCGGCCTGAGCGGCGGTGATGAAATCGCCGCGCAGTTTGGCCCGGGTCGTCTGCGGCGGGGTGTCGACGGCGGCATCGACCGCGTCGTCCTCGGTGATCCGCTTCGCCAGACCCTTGCGCTGCAGCAGATCGAACACACCGCGACCGCGTTTGATGTCGTGGTAGGCCAGATCCAGCTGGGCGATCTTGGGATCGGCCAGCTCCATGCTGTACCGGTCCTGATACCGCTGGAACAGCTTGCGCTTGATCACCCAATCGATCTCGGTGTCCACCTTGGCGAAATCCTGCGATTCCACCGCGTCCAGGGTGCGGCCCCACAGATCGACCACCTGGTCGACCTGCGGATCACGATCCCGGTTGCGCAGATGCTCCACGGCGCGGGCGTAGTACTCGCGCTGGATATCCAGGGCACTGGCCTGCCGGCCCCCTGCCAGTCGGACCGGACGGCGACCGGTGAGATCGTGACTGACCTCCCGGATGGCCCGGATCGGGTTGTCCAGGGCGAAATCGCGGAACGACACCCCGGCCTCGATCATCTCCAGCACCAGGGCGGCGGTACCGACCTTGAGCATGGTGGTGGTCTCGGCCATATTCGAATCACCCACGATCACATGCAGGCGCCGGTATTTCTCGGCGTCGGCGTGTGGTTCGTCGCGGGTGTTGATGATCGGGCGCGACCGGGTGGTCGCGGAGGACACTCCCTCCCAGATGTGCTCGGCCCGCTGCGACAGGCAGAACGTGGCCGCCTTCGGCGTCTGCAGCACCTTGCCGGCCCCGCAGATCAACTGCCGGGTGACCAGGAAGGGCAGCAGCACATCGGAGATCCGGGAGAACTCGCCGGCCCGGACGACCAGGAAGTTCTCATGGCAACCGTAGGAGTTGCCCGCCGAATCCGTGTTGTTCTTGAACAGGTAGATGTCCCCGCCGATACCCTCCTCCGCGAGGCGCTGCTCGGCGTCGATGAGCAGCTCCTCCAGTACTCGCTCCCCGGCCCGGTCATGAGTGACCAGCTGGACCAGGCTGTCGCATTCGGCCGTGGCGTACTCCGGATGCGAACCGACGTCGAGATAGAGCCGGGCACCGTTTCGCAGGAACACATTGGAACTGCGCCCCCAGGAAACCACCCGGCGGAACAGATACCGGGCCACCTCGTCGGGGCTGAGCCGGCGGTGTCCGTGAAAGGTGCACGTCACACCGAATTCGGTCTCGATCCCCATAATTCGTCGCTGCACACTATCGAGGTTACAGCGCTGAATGATTCCTGCGGGTCAGTGCGGAAAACCCGATGTATACGGCTTGGCAACGATTTTTCCGTGTAGCCTTCGGCGACGCGGGACCGGGTCCTCACGACCCTGGTTCTCGGGCCCGGCAATCGATCGCTGCGCTCCTTCGCTCTGTCGCTCCAGCACCGGGGCGCGACCTCGCCGAGGTCGACCCTCCGGCGTGGGCGGCAGGTGGGCGCGGACGTGGATGTCGACCAGCCGAGGTGGCCGGCGATTCGGTGAGTGCTCGATCATCACCGATCCGGGGACGGGGGTGGCACGGGGCGGGTCGTGTGCCCTCTCGCACCGAGGCTGGGCGGGGCCCTACCAGCACTTCTGTGCGGAGATGAGCCTTGATGGGTTCACGGCGTGGGCAGCCGTGAACAGCCGCGGGTCGCGCACCGGTGCCCGGCGCGCGACCCGCGAATCCTGCTGCGATACCAACCGGACGGCTCAGTCCGGCTTTCCTCCGGTGTCCGGCACATCGGACCCGGAATCACCGGTCGAACCCAGCAGATCCTCGAGGGCCGCGCGGCCGATCCGGCGGAACGCCCGTCGTGGCCGCGCCTGTTCCAGGGTCGCGACCTCCAGCGAACCGAAACCGAGCGACCGCTTGTCCTTGTCCGCACCTTCGCTGGACTGCAGTGCCGAGACCGCGACACGCAGCGCCGCGGCCAGGTCCAGGCCCGGCTGGTAGGAATCCTTCAGCGCGCTCACGATGGGTTCGGTGGTGCCACCCATCACCACGTATTCCCGCTCATCGACGATCGATCCGTCGAAGGTGATCCGGTAGAGAACCGACTCGGGCTCCTGCTCCGGATAACCGACCTCGGCGACGCAGATCTCCACCTCGTAGGGTTTGAGCTGATCGGTGAAGATCGATCCCAGGGCCTGGGCGTAGGCGTTGGCCAGGGCCCGGCCGGTGACATCGCGGCGATCGTACTGATAGCCGCGCAGATCGGCCTGCAGGATGCCGCCCCGGCGCAGGTTCTCGAATTCGTTGTACTTGCCGACGGCGGCGAAACCGGTCCGGTCGTAGAGCTCGCTGACCTTGTGCAGGGTCGCCGACGGATTCTCCGCGACGAACACCACGCCCTTGTCGTAGGCGAGCACCACGACACTACGGCCCCGGGCGATACCTTTGCGCGCGAGCTCGGTCTTGTCGCGCATGATCTGCTCGGCGGACGCATACAGCGGCAGGGTCATGCCCGGGCGCTCCCTTCCTCTGCGGCCTGACGGTCGGCGGCGATACCGCGCGCGATCTCCTCGAGCCGGGATTCGGCCACCTCGACGGCGCCCTCGTCATCGATCAGGATCGCGGTCGGGTAGATCCCGCGCAGCAGGTCCGGCCCGCCGGTGGCGGTATCGTCGTCGGACGCGTCCACCAGGGCCTCGACCGCGATCCGCAGCGCACGGTCGGCGTCGAGGCCCTTGGTGTAGAGCTTCTTCAGCGAAGTCCGCGCGAACATGGATCCGGAGCCGACCGCGGTGAAACCGAACCGCTCCTCGCTGCGCCCGCCCACCACGTCGTAGGAGACGATGCGGCCGGCCCGGTCCGGGTCGGTGGCCTGCAGGTCGTAGCCGACCAGCAGCGGCACCACCGCCAGGCCCTGCAATGCGGCCGGCAGGTTGTCGCGCACCATCTTCGAGAGCTTGTTGGCCTTGCCGTCGAAGGTGAGGGAGACGCCTTCGATCTTCTCGTAGTGCTCGAGTTCCACCGCGAACAGCCGCACCAGTTCGATGGCCATGCCCACGGTCCCGGCGATACCGGTCGCCGAATAGGTATCGGTGATATGGACCTTCTCCACATCGCGGCCCGCCAGCAGATTGCCCTGGGTGGAGCGCCGGTCACCGGCGATCAGGACACCACCGCGATAGGACACCGCCACCACGGTGGTGCCGTGCGGTGCGATATCCCCCGCGGCACCGCCGCCGGAGTTTCCGGCGGCGGTGGGGGTGCTCAGGGCGTCGAATCCGCTACCCGGCAGAAGATCCGGTGCGTGCTGACGCAGATGTTCGGAAAAGGACGATAGGGCGTACCCCAGATGGAGACGCAAGGGGTCACCTGCGGTCACTGGCCACCTTTCTGCACGTAGGCACGGACGAAGTCCTCCGCGTTCTCTTCGAGCACATCGTCGATCTCGTCGAGGAGGTCGTCGGTGTCCTCCGCCAGCTTCTCGCGCCGCTCCTGGCCCGCGGCGTCGACGCCGTCGACGCCTTCGTCATCGTCGCCGCCCCCGGCGCGTTTGGTCTGCTCTTGTGCCATCGCAGCCGACCTCCTCTGTTTTCCACCGACCGGACGCGCTCGCGTACCGGACGAATCGTGAGCACCCATGTGCTCGTTCTTCAACACTACCCAGCCGGGACGACACGTAGTCGGATTACGTCCCACCCCGGTGGCCGCGACCGCCCGGAGGCCGGCCGGTGAACACTCAGGTGGTGAGCTGTCGCACCAGGTCAGCAGCAGTATCCACACCGTCGAGCAGCTTCCCGACATGCGCTTTGGTACCGCGGCGGGGCTCCAGGGTCGGGATCCGGACCAGCGAATCACCGCCCAGGTCGAAGATCACCGAGTCCCAGCTGGCGGCGGCGATATCGGCGCCGAATCGGCGCAGGCATTCGCCCCGGAAGTAGGCACGGGTATCGGTGGGCGGTTTGGTCATCGCGTCGAGCACCTGCTGTTCGCTGACGAGCCGTTTCATGGACCCCCGTGCCACCAGCCGGTTGTAGAGGCCTTTGTCCAGACGCACATCCGAATACTGCAGATCCATCAGATGCAGCTTCGGCGCCGCCCAGCCCAGCCCCTCCCGGCTGCGCATCCCTTCCAGCAGGCGCAGTTTGGCCGGCCAGTCGAGCAGATCGGCGCATTCCATCGGATCACGTTCCAGCAGATCGAGCACCATCGACCAGTTGTCGAGCACATCGCGCACCCGCTCGTCGTCGTTGCCCTGCTCCTCGACGAATTTCGCCACCCGCTCGTGATACAACCGCTGAATCGCCAACCCGGTGAGTTCGCGGCCGTCGGCCAGTGCGACCGTGGCGCGGAGCGTCGGGTCGTGGCTGATGGTGTGGACCGCGGTGACCGGCCGGGCCAGCTGCAGATCGGACAGATCGGCACCCGATTCGATCAGATCCAGCACGAGCGCGGTGGTGCCGACCTTCAGGTAGGTCGACATCTCGGCCAGATTGGCGTCGCCGATGATGACGTGCAGCCGGCGATATTTGTCGGCGTCGGCGTGCGGTTCGTCGCGGGTGTTGATGATGCCGCGTTTGAGCGTGGTCTCCAGTCCGACCTCGACCTCGATGTAGTCCGAGCGCTGCGACAGCTGATAGCCCGCGTTGTCCCCCGACTGCCCGATACCGACCCGGCCGGAACCACAGATCACCTGACGGGATACGAAGAACGGTGTGAGCCCGAGAATCACCGCGTTGAAAGGGGTTTCGCGGCTCATCAGATAGTTCTCGTGAGTGCCGTAGGAGGCGCCCTTGCCGTCGACATTGTTCTTGTACAACTGCATCCGGGGCGCGCCGGGAACGCTGGAGGCGTGCCGCGCGGCCGCTTCCATCACTCGTTCGCCGGCCTTGTCCCAGATCACCGCGTCCAGCGGATCGGTGACCTCGGGGGCGGAATACTCCGGATGCGCGTGGTCGACATAGAGGCGGGCGCCGTTGGTGAGGATCATATTCGCCGCGCCGACCTCGTCGGCGTCGATCACCGGCGCCGGACCGTTCATCCGGCTCAGATCGAAACCGCGGGCGTCGCGCAGCGGTGACTCCACCTCGTAGTCCCATCGGGTGCGCTTGGCACGCGGCACCCCCTCGGCCGCGGCATACGCCAGAACCGCCTGGGTAGAGGTGAGGATCGGGTTGGCCGACGGCTCGGTGGGCGTGGAGATCCCGTATTCGACCTCGATACCGATGATGCGCTGCATGGGTTCGAGAGTAGGCGACGGACGACGAATCATCCGTCGAGTCGTACTTCCGGCCGATGCCGTGGCGTAGCGCGCGACACATGCTCGGACCATGACCCGCACCGTCGCCGACCAGCTCGTTCCCGGACCGGACCCCGCCCGTCCGCACCGGCTCGCCGCACTGGATGTGCTGCGCGGAATCGCCATCCTGGGCACGCTGGGCACGAATGTCTGGATTTTGACCGATCCCGAGGGGTTGAGCGGATATCTGCACCGGATCTCCACCGCGCCCACCGACGGCTGGATGTGGGCCGAGAAGGTGTTGCAGCAGCTGGCCCAGGGCAAGTTCCTGGGTCTGCTCACGGTGATGTTCGGGATCGGCCTGGCCATCCAGCAGAGCTCGGCGCGCCGGGCCGGACGATCCTGGCCGGGCGGGTATCCGCTGCGCGCGGGACTGCTGTTCCTCGACGGTCTGCTCAACTTCCTCCTGATCGCCGAATTCGATGTGCTCATGGGGTACGCCGTCACCGGATCGATCGTCGCGTTCCTGCTCACCCGCGGTGCGCGCGCACAGGCCCGCTGGCTCTACGCGATGCTCGGCGTGCACCTCACGCTGATCACCGTCTACGCCGGATCACTGCTGCTGACGGAACCCTCGACGGCAGGGGAACGGCAACCGCTGTCGCCGAATCCGTACGCCGACGGGTCGTTCTGGGATCTGGTGCGGTTCCGGGCCGAGCACGCTCTGGCGTTCCGTACCGAGGCGATCGTGATCCTGCCGCTGTCGATCGCGCTGTTCCTGCTCGGCGCGCGGCTGTTCCGGGCCGGAGTGTTCCGCCCCGAGGGCACGCGGCTGCGGCGCCGGCTCGTCCTCGTGGGTTTCGGTGTGGCCGCGCCCGTCGATCTGCTTGCCGGCTTGGCCGGGGGCGGTGACCTGGTGCTGATCACGCGCTATGTGGTGGCCCCCGTGGTCGCCCTGGGGATCCTGGCGCTGGTCGCCGAGTTCTACGTGCGTCGCCCGCGCACCGGTTTCCCCGGACGCCGGCTGTCCGAAATCGGCCGGGCCGCGCTGAGCTGCTATATCCTGCAGAACCTGGTGGCGTCGATCCTCTGCTACGGCTGGGGATTCGGGCTGGCCGCCCGGTTCGCACCGACCGCCCGCGTGCCCTTCACGATCGGGATCTATCTGACGGTCTGCGTGGTGATCGCGTTGTTCGCGCATCTGTGGCTGCGCCGGTTCGAACGCGGTCCGGTGGAGTGGCTCTGGAATTCGACCTACCGGCTCCTGAATCGGGCATGAGCCTGCCATCGCCCTGATCGGGCACAGCGCCTCTCCCGAATCGGGCACAGCGCCTCTCCCGAATCGGGCATAGCCCGGCGTAGTGCACTGATACGCCTGCCACAGTGAGCAGACACACCCGTCCGCGGTACCGCTTCCGGCCCGGGTAACTGCCACCATTGACCCGGCCGTACCGGCAGACGACCGGCCCGGGCACCCGGGCCGGGAGCGCAGCTTCGACGGAGGACACGATGGGGACCGACAGCACCGGCGACGAACCCGGCGCACACGCCGCACCGGACGTGCGCGGCGATACCGACACCCGAACCCGGGTCCGGCGGCGCATCCGTATCTGGGCCGGCCCGATCGTGGTGGTCACGCTGCTGATGGCCCTGCTGTCGACGATGTACCTGGGCTATGTGGTCAACCCGGAGAAGAATCTGCACGATTTCCCGATCGCGCTGGTGAACCAGGACGACGGCGATATCCGGGACGGACAACAGATAGATATCGGTGACCAGATCACCTCCGCGCTCACCGAACGGGTCCCCGCGGACAAGGTCGATCTGCGGGTGACCGGTATCGGCGAGGCCCAGCGGCTGCTGGACAACGGTGAGGTCTACGGCGCCGTCATCCTGCCCAGCGATCTGTCCAAGCGACTATCGATCCTCGGCGCGGGCAGCGTGGTGCCCGGTGACATCCAGCAACCCGTGATCACCGTGGTGACCAACCCCCGGACCGGCACCTATGCCACCCAGATCACCCAGACCGTCGCCCGGCAGGCCCTGGTCCAGGTGAACGCCGAGGTGGGCAAACAGTTGACGGCCACGGTCGACGACGAATTGAAGGCGGGCCCGGCCGGTGGTACCGAAGTCTCCGGCGCCGCCCGGCTGATGCTGGCCGAACCGATCCAGGTCCTCATCGAGCCGTACCGGCCGCTACCGGATGGGACCGGGCAGGGCCTGTCCGCGTTCTTCTACACCCTGCTGGTGGTCCTGGCCGGTTTCACCGGCGCCATGATCGTGCACACCATGGTGGATTCGGCGCTCGGCTTCGTGCCCACCGAATACGGACCGTGGTTCGTGCACCATCCCACCTCCCCGCATTCCCGGGTCCGCACGCTGCTG
This sequence comes from Nocardia sp. NPDC001965, assembly GCF_053594175.1. Lineage (NCBI taxonomy): Bacteria > Bacillati > Actinomycetota > Actinomycetes > Mycobacteriales > Nocardiaceae > Nocardia > Nocardia sp. NPDC001965. The sequence continues at coordinate 9,907 of NZ_JBSFDZ010000003.1, read as the reverse complement.
CTGAAGTGGGGGGTGATGGCCGTCGTGGCCCCGATTGTCTCCGGTTTGTTCGTCGGTATCGCCGCCCTGCTGGATGTTCCGCTCGAACACGGCCTGGCCCTGTTCCTCTTCGGAGTCCTGGCGATCATCGCGGTCGGTGTCACCGCGCTGTCGATTCTGGCGGTGTTCGGGTCGGCGGGCCTGCTGATCAACCTGGTCCTGTTCATCGTGCTGGGGCTGCCCTCGGCCGGCGCCACCATCCCGCTGGAGGCGACACCGCACTATATGGCCTGGCTGGCCGCCTTCGAACCGATGCACCAGATCTATCTGGGTATCCGCGCGATCCTCTACTTCGACGCCCACGGCAATCCGGGGCTGGCGCGCGGGGTCTGGATGAGCCTCTTCGGGCTGGGTGTGGGACTTGCGCTCGGGCTGGTCTTCACGATCCTCTACGACCGCAAGGGCCTGGAGCGCCGCAGCAGCCGCTGAGCACCGCCGCGTCCGGCGGCGACTTGCGCAAGATCGGTCAAGCGCGCCGGGCGGTCGAGCCGACAGACTCGACGGGTGAACAACCGACGTGACCGACTACGGGAACTGCTGGACGCGGTTCTCGACGAGGACAACACCACGCTCGGGCAGATGGCCGCCGATGCGTACTCCTCGCCGTACCACTTCGCCCGGCAGTTCAATCGCGGTACCGGTGAATCGCCGGTCGCGCTGCGCCGGCGGGTACTGCTGGAACGCGCGTGCTGGGAGCTCGGCGGGGGCGCGGGGGTCACCGAGGTGGCCTTCGCCGCCGGCTACGACACGGTCGAGGGATTCAGCCGGGCGTTCACCCGGGCGTTCGGCCATCCGCCGAGCGCGACCCCGCCGCTGACCGGCCGGGCACCGCGCTGGCTGCCGGCGGTGAACGGAATCCATTTCCATCCGCCCATGTCGCTGTGGGTCGAGGGGGAACCGAAGGGACGCTCCGAGATGGACCCGACCGCACTACTGCTGCACCACGACCTCGAGGACACCGCCCTGCTGGTGAAGTCCGCGGCAGGGCTCACCGCGGAGCAGTACCGGCGACCCCGCGGCTCCGGCGGGACGGTCCTGCCGTGGGACGGCCCCGAGGATTCGGTCGCCGCCGTACTGCACCATCTGATCCGCAGCAAAGAGTGCTGGCTGGCTTCGATCGAGGGCGCCGACACCCCGGCCGCCGCCGGTGACGATCCGCCCACCCTCGCGGCACGTCTCGACGAGGTGGGTCCGCGCTGGCTGGACACGGTCCGCGAGATCGACCGGCGGGGCGGCTGGGGCGACACCCTGATCGACGCCCTGTGTGATCCGCCGGAGAGTTTCGTCCTGGGCAGCGTGGTCGCGCATGTACTCACCTATTCCGCGTATCGCCGCCAGCTGGTGCGGTACTGGATACGCAGCACATCACCCGATGACGCCGTCGGCTGGGGTGACCCGATCGACTGGCTGCGAAAGAGAGATTGATATGACCGCCCCGGCGTCACCGCCCCGGACCGTCTACTACACAGCGACCAGCCTCGACGGTTTCATCGCCACCACCGACCACTCACTGGACTGGCTGCTTTCCCGCCGGGCCGACCAGGACGGGCCCATGGGAATGACCGCGTTCATGGCAGCTGCCGGCGCGATCGTCATGGGCGCCAACACCTATCAGTGGCTGCTCGACAATCAGAGCGCGGAACCCTGGCCCTACGACATTCCGACCTGGGTCTGCACCCATCGTGAATTCGCACCGCGCACCGACGGCGATGTGCGATTCACCCGGGAGCCGATCGAACTCGTCCACCAGGCCATGACCGAGGCGGCGGGCGGCAGGAACAGGTGGATCGTCGGTGGTGGTGAACTCGCGGGACAGTTCGCCGACCACGGGCTGCTCGACGAGGTGATCGTCTCGATCGCCCCGGTGACACTCGGCGCCGGAGCGCCGTTGTTGCCGCGCCGGGCGGAGTTGCGGGTCACCGAGGTGGCCCACAACGGGGAATTCGCCTGCGCGCGATACACGGTGGTCGCGCCGGACGAGTGATCCGGCGGTGGTGCGGTCGTCGCGGCGGCGGCGACCGCACCGCGTTACCCGGACGAAACCGATGCCGTCCAGGACGCGAAGGCACTGGGGTTCCGGGTCTGGAGCAGGACCCGGCCCGGGCCGGTGAAATCGAAGACCAGGCCCTCGCCGGATTTCAGCGACTGCAGCGACCGCCCGGAGACCGCGCGCCGGATGGTGAACCGGATCGACAGGTCGTAGGCCACCACATGCCCGGTATCGATGGTGACCGGCTCCCCGGGCGCCAGGTCGATGACGTCGATGGCGCCGAATACCCCGACCACCACCTCCCCCTCACCGGATGCGCGCAACCCGAATCCGCCCTCACCGCCGAACAGGTTCGCGAAACCGCCCCATTTGCTCTCCACCTGCGCACCGGCGGAATTCGCGATCCAGCCACCGCGGCTGATGAAGTACGGCCGATCCGGGGCGATCTGCAGGGCCAGCATATCCCCGGGCAGTGACGGCGCCACATCGACCCAGCCGCCCTGCTGCGGCGCGGTGAAGGTGGAGACGAAGAACGATTCGCCCGACAGCATCGACCGTTTCAAACCGGCCAGGATGCCGCCCTCGGCCTTGGCCTCGAGCGTCACTCCCGCCGAATGCGCGACCATCGCACCGGATTCCACCCGGACGGGTTCGCCGCCGGCCAGCACACACCGGGCCACCGTCGACGACGGATTGTGCCGCAGTTCAACTTTCATGAGCCGACACTACCGCCACCCGGAGCCGGTCGGCCGTGCGCTATGGGCGCCGTGTAGCCGCCGGTCCCGCGCGCTGGGACCGGCCGGCGGACGTCCCCTGATCCCGGTGCGCCGCGCCCTTCGCCGGAGCGGTGCACCCGGCGCGGCCGACAGCGGCCCGGTACCGCCTCGACGGCAGCCCGGTGCCGCCCGGACGGACGGGTTCGGCGACCGAGTTCCGGCCGGGCCGCGGTAAGTGCTACCCCCGGGCAACCGGTATTGCGTCAGCCGAGCGAATCCAGAGCATCCGCGTCCCGGGCCACCACCGCACGCCCGGCGCTGAACACGATGGGCCGCTGGATGAGCCGCGGATGCTCGGCGAGCGCTTCGATCCAGCGGTCCCGGTCGGCCGCGGTCCGCCCCCACCCGGCCATACCCAGTTCTTTCGCGATGTCCTCGCCGGTACGGGTGATCTCCCACGGCTGTGCGCCCAGCCGGTCGAGCGCCGTGCGGATCTCCGCGGCAGTGGGCGGATCGTCGAGGTACCGGCGGACCGAATACTCGACTCCGGCGGCATCCAGGTGTGCCACGGCCGCCCGGCTCTTACTGCAGCGCGGGTTGTGCCAGATCTCGGTTTCCGGAGTGCTCATGGCAGCGAGCGTAGTCCGCTACAGATGCATCCATTCCGGCCACACCTGCGCCCACGGCCGCCGCGGCTGTGCGCATTTCCACAGCGTGACATCACGAGTGTTGTCGAGGAAACCGAGCCTGGTGTCGACGCGACCGATCGGCTCCAGGGTCGCGAACTGGGCCCGCAGCCGGTCCTCGTCACCACCGACACACACCATGGTGGTGGCCGAATCCGCGGGTGCGCCGAAATATCCGAAACCGCGCGCCGGGCTGTACACCGCCGGCAGGTCCGCGCGTGCCAGCTGGTCCAATGCCCCGGCCTGCCAGTAGCTTCCCGTGATCACCGCCGATCGCGCCTGCTCCGCGGGGGTCAGCGACCGGTAGGCGGCCACCACCGCCGTCGCGAGCTCGGGCCAGCCGAATTCACCGAACAGTCCGATGTTCATCGCGGCCTCCGTATCGTCGGCCGGCGGGGCGATATCGCCGGGATCCCGCCAGGGCGTCGACCCGGCGATCAGCACGAGCGACAGCACGAGCAGCGCCGCCCCGGATCCGACGAGTACGCGCCGGCGGCGGCGCGATCCGGTGCGTCGCACCGACGCGACCAGGCCCACGGCGCCGGCCGCGAACACCATCGCGTACATCCCGGCCAGATAGTAGACCCGGCCACCGGTGACCAGGAAGACCACCAGCAGCAGCACCGTGGCGGCGCCGAGAAAACGGTACGGGCGCAGCGTTTCGTGCCGTAGCAGCACCCAGAGGCCGTAGCACAGCAGGACCGCGCCGAGCGCACCCGCGATGAGAACAGCGAGCGGTACGAACCCCGCCGGGCCGCCGGTGAACTGCTGTTCCGCGCGGACCGCCGCGCTCAGCCCGAGCTGTGGCCAGCCGTGACCGCTCTGCCAGATCAAGGTGGGAAGCGAGACCAGCAGCACGATCAGGCCACCCGCCCACAGCAGCGGCCGGCGTACCAGCTCCCGGGGACCCAGGGCCGCCGAGCTGATCGCCACCGCGATCCAGAAGAACGGGATCAGCCATTTCACCTGCATATCGATTGCGGTCACCACCGCAGCGGCCAGTAGCAACCCGTCCCGGCGGGTCCGGACCCAGCGCACGACCAACCAGGTGATCAGGACCCACAGCGCGGAATCGATGGCATTGGTGGACAGGTTCTTGGCCTGCATGAGCAGGAAGGGCGAGGTCGCGTACCCCACCGCGGTCAGCAGCTGGGCGCCGCGGCCACCGCCGAACTCCCGCGCGACAGCCGCGCTGAGCACCACGGCAGCCACCGTGACAACGATCGCCGGCAGCCGCAGAACCACCAGCGAACCCGGTGCGACGGTATCGGCGAGTGCCGCGAGCAGCGGCAGTACCGGCCCTTGATCGGCGTAGCCGAACGACAAGCGCCGACCGGCGGCAAGGAAGTACAGCTCGTCGCCGAAATAGCCGTAGCGGGTCGCCGAGGGCACCAACACGGCGGCGGCGAGCGCGGCGACCCCGAGTACGGGACCCGTGGCGAACCGGGGATCGGCGAGATCGTCCGGAGTCGCGGCGACGGTATCGGTTTTCGTGGTCACGGGTACTCCTGGGCTTCGTGAACCGGGCCCTCGGAACATATCCGCGACCGGACCCCGGCGGCGTCGGTCGACCGGACGATTCCGGGTGCACAATGTCGGGCCGGCGCTGCTCTTCGCGGCGTACCCGGGATCCACCCGCAGAGGTATCCGACACGACCGAGGCCGCGCCCTCGAAGGGGACGCGGCCTCGGCGAGTGTGCCGGTTCTTACAGGTACTGGCCGGTATTCGATTCGGTATCGATCGCCCGGCTGGCACTCGCGTTCTTCCCGGTGACCAGCGTGCGAATGTAGACGATCCGCTCGCCCTTCTTCCCCGAGATACGGGCCCAATCATCCGGATTCGTGGTGTTGGGCAGGTCCTCGTTCTCGGAGAACTCGTCCACGATCGAATCGTAGAGATGCTGGATCCGCAGACCCGGATTGCCGGTGTCCAGGACTGCCTTGATGGCGTACTTCTTCGACCGGTCCACGATGTTCTGGATCATCGCACCGGAGTTGAAGTCCTTGAAGTACAGGACCTCTTTGTCACCGTTGGCATAGGTGACCTCCAGGAAGCGGTTGTCCTCGCTCTCGGCGTACATCCGGTCCACGACCCGCTCGATCATCGCCCGGACGCAGGCCACCTTGTCGCCCTTGAACTCCTCGAGATCGTCCGCGTGCAGCGGCAGCCCCTCGGTGAGGTACTTGGAGAAGATGTCCTGCGCGGATTCGGCGTCCGGCCGCTCGATCTTGATCTTCACGTCCAGCCGGCCGGGCCGCAGGATCGCGGGATCGATCATGTCCTCACGGTTGGAGGCGCCGATGACGATGACGTTCTCCAGACCCTCCACGCCGTCGATCTCGCTCAGCAGCTGCGGGACCACGGTGGTCTCCACATCCGAGGAGACACCGGAACCACGGGTCCGGAAGATCGAGTCCATCTCGTCGAAGAACACGATCACCGGCGTACCTTCCGACGCCTTCTCGCGGGCCCGCTGGAAGATGATCCGGATATGGCGTTCGGTCTCGCCGACGAACTTGTTCAGCAGCTCGGGGCCCTTGATGTTCAGGAAGTAGGACTTCGCTTCCTTGGCATCCTCGCCGCGGGCTTCGGCGATCTTCTTGGCCAGCGAATTCGCCACCGCCTTGGCGATCAGCGTCTTACCGCAGCCGGGCGGACCGTAGAGCAGCACGCCCTTGGGCGGACGCAGCGCGTACTCGCGGAAGAGGTCCTTGTGCAGGAAGGGCAGCTCCACGGCGTCGCGGATCTGCTCGATCTGACGGCCGAGACCACCGATGTCCTCGTAACCGACATCGGGCACCTCTTCCAGCACCAGATCCTCGACCTCGGCCTTGGGGATGCGCTCGAAGGCGAATCCGGCCTTGGTGTCGACCAGCAGCGAATCGCCCGGCCGCAATTTGCGGATCGGGGAGTCCGGATCTTCCAGATCGTCGGCATCGGCGAGCTTGGTCAGCGGCCCGGACAGCCAGACCACCCGCTCCTCGTCGGCATGCCCGACGACGAGCGCGCGACGGCCCCCGTCGAGTATCTCCCGCAGCGTGCCTATCTCCCCGATCGCATCGAACATCCCGGCCTCGACCACCGTCAGCGCCTCGTTGAGGCGGACGGTCTGGCCGTAGGCCAGCGTCGTGGTGTCGATGTTCGGCGAGCAGGTCAATCGCATCTTGCGGCCGGAGGTGAAGACGTCGACGGTCTGATCCTCGTACACCCCGATCAGAATCCCGTAACCGCTCGGTGGCTGACCGAGCCGGTCGACCTCCTCACGCAACGCGACGAGTTGCTGTCGCGCTTCCTTCAGGGTATCCATCAGCTTGGTGTTGCGAATGGTCAGCGAATCGATACGGGCTTCCAATTCCCGTGAGCGATCCGGTGAGTCGGCGAGTTGCCTCCGGAGTGCAGCCGCTTCGGCGCGTACTGCCTCGAGTTCTCTCCAGGCCGCCGAATCCGAATTCTCGATGGGGCTCATGTGCTGCTCCTCCCAGTCCCGGTCTACCAACGCTACCGGGCGCGGCCCGTTTGCGCTGTCCGACACGATTTCGTCGTGATCACATCTGGTCCGCGGCCGTATGCTGGTCAAACCATGTTAGCCTGCCCTAACCCATTTACGGTGGGCATGCTCACCGACTAGCCGAAAGGTTGCCAGCTATGCAACTTCCCGCACGGACACTGCGGTTGTCCCGCGTCGCGGCGGCTACAGCCGCAGCCGCCGCACTGGCGCTGGGCCTGACGGCCTGCGGGTCCGACGACGACGGCGCGGGGACAGCCGCGAGCGGCACTGCCGCCGGCAGTGCCGCGGCCACCACGAGCGCTACGGAGCACGATCACGACCACGGGGATACCGCGGAGGCGCCCACCGCGCAGAGCCTACAGTCCAACCTCGAGCAGATCACAAACCCGGATGTCCCGGTGGACGAGAAGGTGAAGCTGATCGACGACGGCGAAAACCGGCGGGACCTCCTCGAGAAGCTCAACGCCGCCCTCCAGACATATCGCGGGATCACCTTCCAGGTCGGCGAGATCACCGTCGACGGCGACACCGCCACCGGTCAGACCACCATCACCAGCCCCAGCGGCCAGAGCGCACCGGCCATGCCGATGACCTGGGAGCACGAGGACGGCACCTGGAAGCTCTCCGATGCCAGCGCCTGCGTGCTGTTCGGCTTCGCCCAGATCCCCTGCTCGCCGGCCTAGGCCCACGACCCCGCGGGACCACGGAGCCGCCGGTGCATCCGGCATTCCCGTGGTCCCGCGGCCGTTCTCGAGGCCCGCTCAGCCCTTCGACGGACGGCGCTGCGGCTTCGGGGTCACCACACCCTCGGCCAGCCGCCGTGCGCTCACCAAGAAGGCCGTATGGCCCTGCATCCGGTGTTCCGGCCGCACCGCCAGGCCCACCACGTGCCAGCCGCGCACCATCGACTCCCAGGAGCGCGGTTCGGTCCAGCACTGCTGCTCACGCAGAGCCTCCACCAGCCGGGAGAGCTGGGTCACCGTCGCCACGTACACGATCAGCACCCCACCGGGCACGATCGCCCGCGATACGGCGGGTAGCGCATCCCAGGGCGCCAGCATGTCCAAGACCGCACGATCCACCCGCTCCCCGTCGTAATCGGCCACATCGCCCACGGTGAGCTGCCAGTTCGCAGGCCGTTCGCCGAAGAAACGCTCCACATTGCGGACGGCGTGCTCGGCATGGTCCTCGCGGATCTCGTAGGACACCACGGCCCCGTCCGGCCCCACCGCGCGCAGCAGCGAGCAGGTCAGCGCGCCCGAACCCGCACCCGCCTCCAGCACCCGGGCACCGGGGAACATATCGCCCTCGTGCACGATCTGCGCGGCGTCCTTGGGATAGATCACCGCCGCTCCGCGCGGCATGGACATCACGTAGTCGGTGAGCAGCGGACGCAGGGCCAGGTAGGGCGTACCGTTGTTCGAATGGGCGAGGGTGCCCTCGTCGGCGCCGATCAGTTCGTCGTGATCGATGGCGCCGCGATGGGTGTGGAACTGTTTACCCGGTTCCAGCAGCACCGTGTACAGCCTGCCCTTGGCATCGGTCAGCTGCACCCGGTCGCCGACGACGAATGGCCCGGTCCGTCTGGCCGTCATGGATCTCCGTTCACGATGAGGACTGCGGCCCGGCCGATCACCGGGCGCGACACCGTGTCGGTGCCGCCGGATAGCCTGCCAGGTATGTCCGCGCCACCCAGCACGCCCCCGGCCGATTCCGGTCCAGAGCCGGGACCGGTCTCCGCCCGTCCGGCGCTGTCCCCTTCGCGCGCAGCCGATTTCAAACAATGCCCATTGAAGTACCGGCTGCGCACCGTCGATCGGATACCGGAGCCGCCGACCAGGCAGGCGGTCCGGGGCACCGTGGTGCACGCCGTCCTCGAAGACCTCTACGGCCTACCCGCCGCGGAGCGCGATCCGGAGCACGCGACCGCACTCGCCGAACCGGCCTGGGCGCGAGTGCTCACCGAACGACCCGAAGCGGCCGAACTGCTCGCCGCCGGTCTCGACGTCGCCGCCTTTCTCGACGAGGTCCGGGCCCTGGTACGCACCTACTACCGGCTCGAAGATCCGCGCCGCTTCGAACCCGAATCGTGCGAGACCCGGCTCGAGGTGATCCTGCCGGACGGCGCCCCGCTCCGCGGCTTCGTGGACCGGATCGACGTGGCACCCACCGGCGAGCTACGGGTGGTGGACTACAAGACCGGGCGCGCACCGGGCCCCACCCAGGAGACCCGGGCACTGTTCCAGCTGAAGTTCTACGCCTTGATGCTGCTGCGCACCCGCGGAGTGGTACCGGCCCAGCTCCGGCTGATCTACCTGGCCGACGCCGAGTTGCTCACCTACACCCCGGACGAGGACGAACTCCTCCGCTTCGAACGCACCCTCACCGCCCTGTGGAACGCGGTGCGGACAGCCGGCCGGACCGGAGATTTTCCGCCGAATCCGAGTTGGCTGTGTGATTACTGCGCCTATAAAAGCCTGTGCCCGGCGTTCGACGGAACTCCCCCGCCGTACCCCGGCTGGCCCGCGAGCACCGAAACCCCGGACGATATCTTCGCCGAATCGGTATAAAAATGTGTCGATACCGGACAGGCGGAAACCTGCTCCGGCAGCACCCCGACGGGCCTCGACGCCTGTGCCGATCGAGGGGCTCGGGATGGTGGGCGGGTAGGTCGGTGCTCGCGAAGGTGGGAATTCGGGCTCGCCGGCAAGGGCGACGAGGACGCGCACCAGCCCACAAACGCGACAAACCACACGCACCAGCCCACGAGGCGAGGACCGCGTGCCCGCCCACAAACACAAGGTGAGCAGCGCGCACCAGCCCACAAGGTGAGAACCGCGTGCCCGCCCACAAAGGTGCTGTGTTTTTGGCGCGCTGGCGCGCGCGGGGTCGAGGCCCCCTCAGTCTCGCCGTTTCGGCCTCGAGACTCGAGCCTTCGGCTCATGCGCTTTCGAGGCCGAAACGGCG